>CANPYO010000013.1 GCA_947588645.1 uncultured Akkermansia sp.
TTGATTTCCACACCCTGCACGCGGTACACCTGCTGCACCTTGTTGACAAGGTGCTCCTGCAAGGCTTCCTTACCGCAAATGCGCAGAATTTCGTCCGAGGCTTCCGAACCGTCGGAGAGAGGCTCGCCGGCGTGTACAAAATCACCGTCATGCACGATGATATGGCGATCCATCGGAACGAGGTGCTTGAAGGAAATCATGCCATCGTTCTCATCTTTTTCAGAGAGCTTAGTGGAGCGCTTACGGGATTTAGCCGCGTCACGCGCCTCGGCATCGCGATAGACTGTAACCACCTTCTTGCCGCGAATCATGGCATCGTCAATGGCCACAATACCGTCAATCTCCGCAAGGACGCAGGTATCCTTCGGGCGACGCGCCTCAAAGAGCTCGGCCACACGCGGGAGACCGCCGGTAATGTCGTTTGTCTTCTGCACCTTGCGGGGTGTCTTGGCGATCTGAGTACCGGCAGAAATCTTCTGCTTATTGGAGACAGCGAGGTAAGCGCCGGTTGGAATCGAGTACACGCGAGGCTTGTCCTTATCGCCTTTACCGGTGTGCACGATGATGCGGGGGGCAAGATCCTGACGGTGGTCAATGATGACCGTGGTACCCTTACCTGACTCTGTGTGGCCGGCCTCTGTACGGCAAGTAATGCCCTCAATCATGTCCTCGAACTCCACCGTGCCGCCAACTTCGGCAATGACGGGGATGGCGAAAGGATCCCACTCGGCGATGAGAGTCTGCGCCTTGATCTGCTGTCCATCCTTGACATGCAGCACGGCGCCCATCGCGAGCTGATAAGCCTCCTGTTCCTTGCCCTCGGCGTCGTAAATCTTCACGCTGCCGTTCTTGCAGAGCACAACGTTGTTGCCGTTCTCGTCCTCCACGCAGCGATCGCGAAGATTTTCATCGTAGATGACACGACCAGCTGTCTTCGCGACGAACTCCGGTCGATTGGTGGTCGCCGTGGCGGTGCCGCCCACGTGGAAGGTGCGCATGGTGAGCTGGGTGCCGGGCTCGCCGATGGACTGAGCCGCGATGATACCCACAGCCTCACCCACCTTCACCGGCAAACCGGTCGCCAGATTCAAGCCGTAGCACTTCGCGCAGCAACCCTTGCCCAATTCGCAGGTCAACACGGAACGCACACGCACTTTCTCAATGCCCACCTTCTCGACTTGCTTGGCCGCTTCATCGGTGATGATCTCATTTTTGGCCACAATGATCTCCTTCGTGGTGGGATCCACGATGTCGTCACAAGTAACGCGTCCGTATATGCGGGAAGCAAGCGAAGCTATCTCATCCTCGCCATCGTAAATGGCAGTCATCACGATACCATTGTCGGTGCCGCAGTCCTCATCACGCACGATAACGTCCTGGGCCACATCGACAAGCTTACGGGTCATATAACCGGAGTCAGCAGTCTTCAGAGCGGTATCGGCCAAGCCCTTACGAGCACCGTGCGTGGATATGAAGTACTCCAGCACAGAAAGACCTTCACGGAAATTGGAGGTGATGGGACGCTCAATAATTTCACCGGAAGGTTTAGCCATAAGGCCGCGCATACCGGAGAGCTGCTTGATCTGAGCCTTGTTACCGCGAGCTCCGGAGTCCACCATCATGAAGAGCGGATTGGCCACGGCAGAACCATCATTGTACTCCAGCTTGGTGTACAATTCCTTCTGAATGGCATCCGTGGTGGAGGACCAAATATTCACGACTTTTTCGTAGCGCTCGCCGTTGGTGATAAGACCCTCTTCATACTGCTCCGTCACCTTGGTCACCTCGTCGTACGCCGCTGCAATGAGAGCATCCTTGCTCTCCGGCTCCACCATGTCCACGATGCCGATGGAGCATCCGGAACGCGTAGCTTCTTTGTAGCCGAGAGCTTTCAAGGCGTCCAAGGTCTCTACCGTACGCTTCTGACCGCAGGTCTGATAGCAACGCCAGATGATTTCACCGAGCTGCTTTTTACCCACGTTGCGGTTGATGTAGCCGATCTCGTTGGGCCAAATTTCGTTGAAGCGCACTCGTCCCGCAGTTGTGACGATGGTCTTCTTATCAACGTTCTCCTGATTGAAGGAGAGGCGTTCAAACTCCTTGCCCGACTTACCGTAGTCGGGGTTTTTAAGGCGAATCCAATCGTGGTAACCAATTTTTCGGGAAGCAATAGCGAACTCCACCTCAGAAATAGACTCGAAGAGGGGAAGCAAGTGCTGATTATCCTGATTCTCCTTCACAATTTTTGCGCGGGTATGGGTGAGGTAGTACGCACCCAGAATGATATCCTGCGTCGGGGTGGAAATAGGTTTACCGGAAGCCGGAGAGAAGATGTTGTTGGGCGCAAGCATGAGCAGGCGCGCCTCCAACTGAGCTTCCACGGAAAGAGGAACGTGCACGGCCATCTGGTCTCCATCGAAGTCAGCATTGTACCCCGTGCACACCAACGGGTGCAGACGAATGGCTGAACCCTCGATGAGTACAGGCTCGAATGCCTGAATCGAGAGACGGTGCAACGTCGGAGCACGGTTCAGGAACACAGGGTGTCCCTTGGTCACCTCCTCCAAGATATCCCACACCACCGTCTCCTTGCGGTCAATCATCTTCTTGGCCGAACGCACCGTATGCACGTAGCCGAGCTCCTTCAAGCGATGGATGATGAAAGGCTCAAAAAGCGTAAGCGCCATCTTCTTGGGCAAGCCACACTGATTCATCTTCAGGTTCGGCCCAATCACAATCACCGAACGACCCGAGTAGTCCACACGCTTGCCCAGCAAATTCTGACGGAAACGACCGCTCTTTCCTTTGAGCATGTCCGAAAGCGATTTGAGCGGGCGATTGCCTGCACCGGTGACATGACGCCCATGGCGGCCGTTATCAAAAAGGGCATCCACGGCCTCCTGCAGCATGCGCATCTCATTGCGACGAATAACCTCCGGAGTCTGGAGCGAAGCCAGCTCGACGAGTCGATTATTGCGATTGATCACGCGGCGATAGAGGTCATTGAGATCGCTGGTAGCGAAACGCCCACCGGGCAGTGGAACGAGCGGACGAAGATCCGGCGGGATGACCGGCAGCACCGTGAGCACCATCCACTCCGGATGGCAGCCGCTGCTGCGGAATCCCTGAGCCAGCTGCAGACGCTTGGCAATTTTGCGCTTGTTCTGCTTGGAGTTTGTCTTCTCCATCTCGCGGCGTAATTGATCGATGAGGGCATCCAAGTCAATGGTCTCCAGCAAGCGCTGTATGGCTACGGCGCCCATGGCGGCCTCCGGAGCATCATCGCCGTAGTCCTCCACAATTTCCTCGTATTGCTGCTCGCTGAGAATCTGCCCTCGCTCGATGCCATTCACACCACGCGGATCGATGACGATGTAATCCTCGTAGTAGATAATGCGCTCCAGGTCTTTCGCAGTGAGATCCAGCATGAGACCAATCCGGCTGGGCATGCACTTGTAGAACCAAATGTGAGTGACAGGCACAGCCAAATTGATGTGCCCCATGCGCTCGCGGCGGACGCGGGAGGATGTGACCTCCACTCCGCAGCGATCGCAAATCATTCCCTTGTTTTTTGCTCTCTTGTAACGACCGCAAGAACACTCCATATCACGGGTGGGACCGAAAATACGCTCGCAGAAAAGACCTCCGCGCTCCGGTTTGAAAGTGCGGTAGTTGATGGTCTCCGGATTTTTCACCTCGCCGCTGGACCAGCGACGGATGTCATCCGGGCTAGCCACGGTGATGCAAACCTGGTCGAAGTTTTTGGGCTTCTCGTTGTTAATATCGGCTTGAGACATAAATGTAAGAGATTGAAGGTTGTTGTATCAGGGATTAGCGATCATTTTCATCATCATCTGCATGCAGGTCGATGGGATTGGAAAGATCGGGTTCCGAGCCGTCCAAGCGAATCTCAATCATGTCCTCATAATCCTGCACATCCTTCTCGATCTCTTCCTCGTCAGCTACATCAGCCAGCACTTGGAAGACATCCACCTCCTGAGGATTCGAGCCATCGTGATACCGCTTCTCGATCGGCTGTACATTCAAGCAGAGCGCTTGCATTTCCTTGATAAGCACATTGAAGGACTCCGGCGTGCCAGCCTCCAGCGAGTTGTCGCCGCGCACGATATTCTCGTAAATGCGGGTGCGTCCCTGCACATCGTCAGATTTGACAGTGAGCAACTCCTGCAACGTGTACGCAGCGCCGTAAGCCTCCATGGCCCACACCTCCATTTCGCCGAAACGCTGGCCACCATGCTGAGCCTTGCCACCCAGCGGCTGCTGAGTAACAAGCGAATAGGTACCCACGGCACGGGCGTGTACCTTGTCGGCAACAAGGTGGTTCAATTTGAGCATGTAGGTGTAACCGACCACCACGGGGTAGTGGAAATACTCACCGGTGAGACCGTCAATGAGTCGGCTCTTACCGGCCACAGTACCATCCTTACCGTCGCCGACCCAAGTGAAGCCCGGCACCTTCTTGGCCTGACTCATGTAATCCCATATCTTGGTCTCGTCGATACCATCGAATACGGGGGTCGCAACTTTGAAACCGAGCGCCTTGGCCGCTACCCCCAAGTGAGCCTCGAGCACCTGCCCCACGTTCATGCGGGAAGGCACGCCCAGAGGATTGAGAATGATATCCACCGGGGTACCATCTTCCAGGTAGGGCATATCCTCCACAGGAAGCACACGGGAACACACGCCCTTGTTACCGTGGCGACCGGCCATCTTATCTCCCACGCCGAGCTTGCGTTTGGTGGCGATATAGACCTTCACTTCGGTGACGACGCCGGGCTCCATCTCCGCACCGGCTTCAATCTGGTCGAGCTTGCGGTCACGCTCCTCGTCGAGGTCGCGGAAGCGGGGCTCGTAGGCGTTGATAATCTCGAAGATCTGATTGCGCACCGGGCTTTCGTTCATGTCAATCTGGTCGTGATGTTCAGCCAGGTTATGAAGAAGCGTCTTAGTGATTTTGCGGTTGGCAGGAATAAGCACCTCGCCGGTGCCCACGCGAGTGACCTCCAGAGGAATCTTCTCGCCGAGCAAGCGATCGGAAAGGCGACTCGTGAGCAGATCGATGAGGTTTTTCTTGTCACGCACATATTCCTCATCCACTTTCTTACGCTGTTTCTGTGCTTCCTTCTCGGAATCCAGCTCCGGGGCGCCCGGAGCAACGGAACGCACAATGCGCACGTCCATGACCACGCCCGTGGTGCCGGGCGGCACACGCAGGGAGGTGTCTTTCACATCAGCAGCCTTCTCACCAAAGATGGCGCGCAGCAATCGCTCCTCCGGGGCGAGATCTGTCTCGCTCTTCGGGCTGATCTTGCCCACAAGGATATCGCCGGGCTTCACCTCGGCGCCGATGCGTACCACGCCATCACTGCCCAAGTTCTTGAGCGCCTCATCACCGACATTGGGAATATCGCGGGTGATTTCCTCCGGACCAAGTTTGGTGTCGCGTGCCTTTTCCTCAAATTCCTCGATGTGGATCGAAGTGTAAGCGTCCTCCTGCACCAAACGCTCAGAAATGATGATGGCATCTTCGAAGTTGTAACCGTACCAAGACATGTAAGCCACCAGCACGTTGCGACCGAGAGCGAGCTCGCCCCCGTCCGTGCAGGGACCGTCTGCCAACACATCGCCGGCCTTCACCTTATCCCCGCGCGCCACGATGGGGCGTTGGTTGATGCAAGTCGAGGCGTTGGAGCGCATAAATTTACGCAGCTGGTACACGTAGACGCCCTTGTCGGGATCCGTCTTGATGCTTTCCGGATCGCTCAGCCAACGCTGGGGAGCCACGGGGAGTTCACCATCTTTAGTCGTGACAATGTATTCAGCCGTTGCGGAAGCCACAATACCGGGACCGGCAGCCACAACGACGGCGCCACTATCGCGTGCGCACTTGCCTTCAATACCGGTTCCGACAAGCGGAGCCTGGTTGACCATCAAAGGCACACCTTGGCGCTGCATATTGGCGCCCATAAGTGCGCGGTTAGCATCATCATGCTCCAAGAAGGGAATGAGACCGGCTGCAATGGAGATGATCTGCTTGGGAGACACGTCCATATACTCCACGCGGCGGGGATCAACCTCAATGAACTCGCCGTGCTCACGCGCAGTAACGCGAGGCTTCACAAAGTGGCCGTGTCCGTTATCATTATCAATGGGGTTGTTGGCCTGAGCAATGAGATGATACTCCTCCTTGTCCGCAGAAAGGTACTCCACCTCATTAGTAATGACAACTTCAGTGTCTATCACCTCGCCCTTCTTGTTCTTTTTCTGAATGGTCTTGACCTTGCGGAAAGGAGTTTCGATGAAACCATACTCATCGATACGTGCGTAGGTGCAAAGGGAGTTGATGAGACCGATATTAGGACCTTCAGGTGTCTCGATGGGGCAGATACGGCCGTAATGCGACGGGTGCACGTCACGCACCTCGAAACCGGCACGATCGCGATTCAAGCCTCCCGGACCAAGTGCGGAGAGACGACGCTTGTGCGTGAGCTCAGCCAGAGGATTGATCTGATCCATGAACTGAGAGAGCTGGCTGCGACCGAAGAAGTCGCGAACGACGGCGCTGAGAGCTTTCGGGTTGATGAGTTTGCTGGGCGTGAGGTCGCTTCGCGTGGTATCGCAGAGAGTCATGCGCTCTTTCACCAAACGCTCGGTGCGAGCAAAGCCAACGCGACACTGGTTGGCGATAAGTTCACCCACCGCGCGCACGCGCCGGTTGCCCAAGTGGTCGATATCATCTACGAATCCCTCACCGTGGCGAAGGCGCAACAAGTACTTGACTGCACTGAGGAAGTCTATTGGCTGAATAAGACGGACGTCCTCCGGAACATCCAACCCGAGCTTTTGGTTGATTTTGTATCGTCCCACGCGGGTCAGGTCGTAGCGCTTCTCCTCGCGGAAGAGGCGATCGAGAGCCGCAGCAGCTTGCTGCACGGAGGTAGGATCTCCGGGGCGGAACTTGCGGAAGATTTCCTTAAGCGCGCTGTCGCGGTCAAAAGAAAGATCCTTTTTAAGAGTTTTGACGAGCAGCTCATCCTCGCGCTGATCAATGACCTCAATGGTCTTGATGCCAAGCTCTTGCATGCGGCGGATGGTAGCGAGACTGAGCGGCTCGTATGCTTTAGCAATGACGGACGCGGGGCGTTGGGAATTTTTCTCGCTGTACTTTACGTCCTCGAAGGGGACGAGGTACTCCAACTCTTCACCGCTCACATCGGCAACGCGCAGCTTTTGAATGGTGTAGAACTGCTCGACGATGGAACGATCCGTCTCATACCCCAGATAACGCAAGAAGGTGGTTGCCAAGAATTTACGGCGGCGGCGGCGACGATCAAGATAGACGTACATGAGGTCGTTCGTGTCGAACTGCACCTCCAACCACGAACCACGATCCGGAATGATGCGGAAAGAGTAGAGCTCCTTTCCGTTAGCATGGCGTGTCTTCTCATAGCAGATGCCCGGTGAACGGTGCAGCTGCGCTACAATGACGCGCTCCGCCCCATTGATGACAAATGTTCCACGATCAGTAATCATGGGAATCTCGCCCATGTAAACATCCTCTTCAGCGGTGTAATCGTTGCACTTCAAGCGGAAGCGAATGTACAGCGAAGAGCTGTAGGTCTCCCCGGAACGGATGGCTGCAAAATCCGTGGTCTTGGGCGGCGATATTTCATAGGACACAAACTCCAACCGGATTTGTGAGTCGTAGCTCTCAATCGGGAAATGCTCAGCCAAAACAGCCTGCAGCCCCATTTTGAGGCGTTTTCCGGGGGCTGTAAAACGCTGAAGGAACTCTTCGTAGGATTTTGTTTGTATCTCAATGAGATTCGGCGGCTGAATGACTTCTGTGATTTTACCGAAACTGATTCGCTCTTGTTTGGGCTTGGACATGGAGTGCGCGGAAATTAGGTTTTGCACCCGGGACCCGGGCGCAGGGTCGGTCTTATTCGGACTAAAACCGACCCGGTGCCACGGGGAGCGGGTGCGCCAGGCGCACCGGGTCGATCTTAGAGGAAGTTTTGAGGGAGTTGAAGGGTCGAAAATCAGCTTGCGCGAGCAAGCGGGAAAATATGCCAAGCGCAGGGGAGGACAAGATCCTCCCCTGCTCTCGCAAAAGGCGACGGGTTACTTGATGGTAACCTTGGCGCCGGCTTTTTCGAGCTCAGCCTTCGCCTTGTCGGCATCCTCCTTGGAGGCGCCTTCAAGCACGAGTGCCGGAGCGCTCTCAACAAGCTTCTTGGCGTCTGCCAGACCCATCCCGGTCTTAACAGTGCGCACAGCCTTAATAACGGCAATCTTGTTGGCACCGGCGTCCGTGAGTTCAACGTTGAACTCGGTCTTTTCCTCAGCAGCTTCCGCAGGAGCAGCAGCAGCGCCACCCGCAGCAGCCACAGGAGCTGCAGCAGAAACACCCCACTTCTCTTCCAGGAGCTTGACAAGCTCAGCAGCCTCCAGAATGGTAAGCTTACCGAGTTCTTCAGCGATTGTATTGATATCAGCCATTTTCGTAATATAGTTTAATTGGTTCTTGTCGCGGATGAGGGCTCCTCACCCATTTCAGTTCTCACCGGCCGGAGAGCCGACAGAGGACCTAATTCTATCAGGCGCGGGTGTGGTACCACACCATTGCCATCCGATCAAGACTTTTTTTTAATATGACACAGTTTTTACTGCTCGGACCCTCCTTCCTTGTCGACATGCGCCTTAATGACGCGTGCCAAAGCAGCACCGGCGCCATTAATAGTTCCAAGGAGAGTAGCCAGCAGCACCTCACGGCTGGGCAGGTTACCCAAAGCACGCAGCTTATCAGGTGAGAGCTCGGCTCCATCCAGAATACCTGTCTTGAAGGCAGCCTTTTTGGAGGCGTTCGCAAAGGTGTTGATGACCTTAGCAGCAGCGCAAATATCACTCTGACCGGTGACATAGGCGGTCTGTCCTTTGAGGGAGGCAGAGATATCCGGAAGGCCTGCCTGAGTCAAGGCCTTAACCATGTAGGAATTCTTAGCCACCGTGCAGGATGCACCACCGGCTGCAAGCGAAGCGCGCAGCGCAGTAAACTCCGGCACAGTCACCCCGGTGTAGTCGATAACAATGAGGAAAGGAGAACCGTTCACCTTCTCAAGGAGCTGAGCTATGATGGTCTCTTTATCAGCATTCACTTTCTTTTCTGTACTCATAATCTAATAGGGTGTTCAAGTTCTCAGAGCTTGGAGTATTCCGTAGCGTTGAGGGTAATCCCCGGGTTCATGGAACAAGCAACCGTAGCGGATGCAATGTACCCCCCTTTCGCGGCTGAGGGACGAGCCTTCACGACAGAAGCGATGAGCGAGCGGAGATTTTCCACAAGCTGCTCCGGAGTGAAGGAAAGCTTTCCTACTGCCGCGGATATGTTGGCATTTTTGTCCACCTTGTAATCAACGCGGCCAGCCTTCACCTCGCGCACGGCCTTGGCGGTGTCGTCGGTGACTGTACCGGTTTTGGGGTTAGGCATGAGACCACGAGGGCCGAGTACACGAGCAATCTTGCGCACCTGGGCCATGGCATCCGGGGTGGCGATTGCGCTGTCGAATGCAAGGAATCCACCCTGCACCTCTTTGATAAGATCCTCCAGGCCTACTTTTTCAGCCCCTGCCTCCAAAGCGGCCTGAGCAGCTTCACCTTGGGCAAAGACGATGACGCGAACATTCTTACCGGTGCCGTGCGGCAGAGCCACAGAGCCACGAACCATTTGGTCGGACTTACGCGGATCCACGGTAAGGTGGAAAGAAACAGTGACCGTGGGGTCGAACTTAGGGGCGGGAAAACTCTTCATGAGCTCCACGGCCTCCTCGACGGAATAAGACTTGGCGGAATCCACCAAGCCAGCAGCTTGCTTGTAGCGTTTGGAATGCTTAATTGACATAATAATGATTTGCAGTACGTGCGGGTTTGGGTTGATAAGAAGATCCCTCCTGCGGATAGAGAAAGGGGTCAGAGACCTTCCACCTCGATACCCATCTGGCGAGCTTGACCGGCAATGATGCGGGCAGCTGCCTCGGGGGACTTGGTGTTCAGATCAGGCATCTTCGTGTTGACCACCTCCATGAGTTTCTCCTTGGTTATTTTGGCAACCTTATTCTTATTAGGTTCCCCAGAACCGGAGGAGATGCCGGCAGCCTTCTTAAGAAGGTTAGCCGCCGGCGGCATTTTGGTGATGAAGTCGAAGGACTTGTCCTTATAGACGGTGATCACAACGGGGAGAACATCACCGGCCTGCTTCTGAGTTTTAGCGTTGAACTCTTTGCAGAAGCCCATAATGTTGACGCCCGCCTGACCAAGAGCAGGACCCACCGGCGGCGACGGATTTGCCGCACCAGCAGGAATCTGCAATTTGATGGTTTTGACTACTTCTTTTGCCATGGTTTTATGTGTTTGTGATATCCGCACCGAGGGCGAACCTACGGCGCAGAAAAAGAGATTTATTCACTGCGTGGGATATTGCGCTCATCCTCCGGCACAATCTGCACCTGCGTGAAGTCCAGATCCAACGGATTGGAGCGCCCGAACATGGTCACACCTACGCGCAGGCGGCCGTGCTCCGAGTCGACCTCCTCTACAATGCCACGCTCGCCCTGGAAGGCTCCTTCCAGCACCACAACTTCATCCTGCACGTTGATAACAATCTTCTGACGCGTGCCTTCACTTCGGCGCTCAACCTCGCGTTTGAAATCCGCCACATCCTTGGCAGACATAGGAAGAGGCTCCTTGTTGCGGCCACAAGCAAAGCTGATCACGCCATCGACCGCTTGGATCTTATACCACGCATCATTGTTGAGAGCTCCCGTGACAGAATCTCGCAGGGCAAAATTGAGATACACATAGCCGGGATAAAGTTTACGGTCCTGCACCACTTTCTTGCCATTGCGCACCTCCTCCACCTTTTCCGTGGGGACGAGCGGCTCACTCTGCAACAGAGCACCCAGCTCCTCGTCTTCCTTGAAAAGTCGCTTGAGGTTTTCCACAGCGCGGCGTTCCTTATTGGAGAGCACATGGAGCACATACCATTGATCCTGCGCGGCGGGTACCTTGCGGGGTGTGGCTGATTTGCGTTCGTAGGGGCGGGACATAAGGGGAAACGAGTTGAGAGAAGATAGATAAATCAGGAAAGTTGCTCCACAGCCCAAGTTACGACTCGAGCCATGACAAAATCGAAGAAGGCGACATAAGCTCCCAACAGCACCATGGCTATGAGTACCACTAAGGTAGAACTCCACAGCTCTCGATATTTGCGAAAGCCCTTCACCTTGGGGTCACTTTCCCACGGCCAAGAGCTCTTTTTCAGCTCACTTTTAATTGCGGAAATAAAGAGTGAAATCTTGCGGAACATAGCGTGATCTTTGCGGGGGCTGAATGTGCGATGTGAGCCGGTTTAAGCAGGGTATGAGAGACTCGAACTCCCAACACGCGGTTTTGGAGACCGCTGCTCTACCAATTGAGCTAATACCCTATGGATTTCTGTTTTTTCGGACGGCGGAGGGGATGCCCATCGGTTCGTGAGGCATCCCCCGCCATCCGCACCAGCTACACCCCGCAATCGTGGTGCCGGATGTAGCTGTGGGGGTTAAGTTAATGTGGACGGCGGACCAATCAGGCCTTGATCTTGGCCACCTTGCCAGCGCCCACGGTACGACCACCTTCGCGGATTGCGAAGCGCATACCTTCCTCCATTGCGATGGGGGTAATGAGTTCCACACCGATGGTCACGTTGTCACCGGGCATCACCATTTCCGTGCCCTCAGGCAGGGTAACGGTACCCGTCACATCCGTGGTGCGGAAATAGAACTGCGGACGGTAGTTCGCAAAGAACGGGGTGTGACGCCCACCTTCCTCCTTGGTGAGCACGTACACAGCTGCCTCAAAGGCGGTGTGAGGAGTCACCGAACCCGGTTTGGCAATCACCTGACCGCGTACGATGTCCTCCTTCTTGATGCCGCGCAACAGCACGCCCACATTGTCACCAGCCTCGCCCTTGTCGAGCAATTTGCGGAACATCTCAATGTCAGTCACAGCTGTCTTCACCGTCGGCTTGATCCCCACGATTTCCACTTCCTCCATCTTGTTGATGACACCACGCTCAATACGACCGGTCGCAACCGTGCCGCGACCGGAGATGGAGAACACGTCCTCCACCGGCATCAGGAAGGGTTTATCAACCGGACGCTCCGGAGTCGGAATGTAAGTATCCACGGCCTCCATAAGGTCCAGGATGGACTTGACGGCATCCGGGTCTCCCTCCAAAGCCTTCACGGCAGAGCCCTTGATGATAGGAATCTCGTCACCCGGGAAGTCGTAGGAAGAAAGGAGCTCGCGAATCTCCATCTCCACCAGCTCGGCGAGTTCGGGATCAGCAAGATCCATCTTGTTCATGTACACGACGATGTAGGGCACGCCCACCTGACGAGCAAGCAGGATGTGCTCACGTGTCTGAGGCATGGGACCATCTGCGGCGGAAACGACGAGAATGGCACCGTCCATCTGAGCAGCACCGGTGATCATGTTCTTCACATAGTCGGCGTGCCCTGGGCAATCAACGTGAGCATAGTGGCGCTTGTCGGTCTGGTACTCGACGTGGGCGGTGGAGATGGTGATACCACGCTCGCGCTCCTCGGGAGCTCCGTCAATCTGATCGTACGCCTTGTATTCAGCCTTACCCTGGTCTGCAAGAACCTTAGTAATTGCAGCCGTGAGGGAAGTCTTACCATGGTCAACGTGACCGATCGTCCCCACGTTCACATGGGGTTTGGTTCTCTGGAATGCTTCTTTAGCCATAATGTTTCTGAATTAGTTTGAGCTGCTTATTCTTGCAGAGCATCAAAGCTTCTGGCGGGACTTGAACCCGCGACCTCATCCTTACCAAGGATGCGCTCTACCACTGAGCTACAGAAGCGATCACGCTCCAGAGCCGTCCCACGAAGGGACGGAAAAGCGGGGAGAATATACACGACTTTTTGCACCACGTCAACCACAATTTCGCGAAAAGATACATTTTTTTGTCAAAGAGACAAAATAAGGTGAGCTAATGGGTGGTAAAATTAGGTTGCCGATGGGCGCGGATAGATGCATGCTGGTGGTCTATGAAAACAAATGCAATTATTACAGCAATGGCATTGAGCAGCTTCCTAGCCATGGGTGCCACGGATGACACAACTACCACGGGGGGGCAGGATGCTACGGCGCCGTCCATCACCTGTAACATGGATGGCTCGGGGGCTTCATGCGATGAGACATACTGGCTGAATGTGGACACCATGACACTGGCAGCGGCGAACGGTGACCCAATCGCGCAATATGCTATAGCCTACATCACCGAAAACGGGGTGAACGGAACCAAAAAGGATCCGGAAAAGGCGCAAGCGATGTATGCGCACGCACTGCCGGGCCTGATGAAGGCAGCCAAGGAAGGAAACCCCACCGCATGCCGCGCCCTGGCCCACATGTATGAACACGGCAAGGGGGTAGATAAGGATGAAGAAAAAGCTCAACAGTTCATGGACAGCTGCAAAGATAACGGCGGCAAAGAACACACCAACCCAACTGATTCGACAAGCACGGACATGTAATGTGATTGGTACTTTGGTCACGAAGCGCGCGCTGCCGGGAGGTAGCGCGCGCTTTTTGAAGTATGTTTGACGTACAGGTGAAATTCTCGAAAGGAACAGGATGGGAAAAGCCGAGAACTCAAAAGCGCTATGGGAATACCGAACCACGGAACGGGAAGGCTGACGAATGGACGATTTCGACTGCACGTGCAGAAGACTCATCAGAGATAGGATGCAGGCTCAGGCAGAGCGAGCGGGAAGTTTAGTCTCCGCGCGCTTCAACTACAGCCCAGGATACCGTAGCTGCTCCTCATCGTAGAAAACATGCACAAGATAAAGTCCCCCGGGCGGTGCGCAAAAACGCGGCGGTGCGCCGTCGGGATGCAGCAAGGCCTCTTCAATATCATGGAGTGATAGTGCGCCGTATGCGACCTGAACAGCAGCTCCAACGAGCATGCGCACCATGCGGTATAAGAAGCCGGATCCACAAAACCGGATAACAAGCATATCCGCACGCTGTGTTGCAGAAACGGAGAATATGGTACGCGTAAAGAACCCCGAGGGAATGGGAAGTGGTTCGTTGCCGCGGCGAGCAGAAAAACGCCGAAAATCGTGTTCTCCGCAGTAGAGCTGCAGTGCGCGACGTAGCTTAGCCACATTCAGGGGACGAGTGCAATGCCAAACTCGTCCGGCAAGATGAGGCAGCAAAACGGGAGCACGGCAAATGCGGTATTCGTACTCCTTGCCACATGCACTAAAACGTGCATGAAAATCCGGTGATACCGTCCACACACTCATGATGCGCACAGATGCCGGCAATTGAGCATTCAACGCTGCCAGCCACGCATCCTCTCTCATGCGACAAGAAGTTGGCACATCTGCATGGAAACACTGCCCAAGAGCATGAACTCCAGAGTCGGTACGACCTGCTGCGTGGATGCGTACCGGAAATTTGAGGATACGAGTAAAAGCAGCCTCGAGGCAATCCTGCACGGTATCTCCACTGGCCTGGCTTTGCCAGCCATGCCACGGTTCTCCATCATACGCACAGGTAAAAAGATAGCGAGGCATGCGAACGGCAGATACAGATCAACGACTCCGCGATCCCCACAAACAACCAAGCGCCGCAGAAGATGTGCGGCACGCGAAAAATCACAGGTGAAGTCTATCAGAGATCCTCCTCGCCTGAATCATCGGATTCCGAAGGCTCAGCATCGCCGTCGGAAGATGCCTCTCCATCATCTTTCCCCTGCTCTGATGTAGCAGTTGGCACTTCTTGCGGTTCGTCTTTCAGAGCCGGCACCGCAGGCACATCAGCGTCCGAGTCGAACTTCACGTTAGAGACAGATGCCACCGAAGCACGATAAGCCAAGGCATCGCGAAGTTTCTCGGAGCCGTAATATTCTGCGAAGTCCCCCGGTGTCTCATGCTGATTATTCATGTCCTGCATATAACGCAGCCCCTCCTCCTTGAGTTCATCCGGGGTACCCGTGGCTCCTTGGTTTTTAGCAATGGCGATAAGAAGACGGTCTGAATCGACCTCTCCATCACTGCTGGTAACCGGAAAGCTGGCACGCACACGACCGATCTCGCGAGCGAGAGCCTTTATGGCAGCAGCGTAGTCCGCACCTATTCTCTCGGAATCATCCTCAGCAGCACGATAAAGAGCTGTATCATTCAGGGCAAACACACGCACCTTGGCATTCTCAAAACGTTTATTAAGCACGGCAACACGGGGAGCGTGAGCATCAGCAGTGGCTGTATCAGTGACAGCTCGAAGCTCAGTGGTAAGATCGTGAGCAAGTTCGACAACATTCTTGCTCTCCTTCTGGCATGAGCTGAATGTGAGAGAAATTAAGATGGCGCAAGACGCCGCAAAAATGGTACGTTTCATGGATGGAGTGAAGCAGTTCTTCTCTTGCACTTTAGCAAGAAATAGAGGCTGTGTCAAGGTAAAGAGGAAGAAAAAATGAGGAGAATCACATCTGTCCCAAGAAAAACGCGACTTCTCAAACGACGGAAACGGCTTCTAAAAGATTATAAATCATTTATAATTCGGTGTACAACGACTGCAGACGAAGTTTACCTATATACGATTGTACATCGTAAATGATCAGCCGCCCTGCGGCTGCCTGGGACCGTCGGCAGTTTTGTACGATTTGGGAAATTCCCGCGCTTGCGCGCGAACTTGGCGAAGCTTGACAATCTTGTCGGGCTTACTTTTTTCACCCATAGGAAACGCATGGGAAATGGGTTGAATGAACCCGGAGAAAATTTTATTGGGACACGTGTGGGAGAGAATGTAAAAAAACTCAGCGGAAGAAACAACCGGGTAACGCTCAGCAGTGAGGCGGATCCGGCAATAAATCTTCGTAGATGCCCGGACTGGAATCCGGAATGTCAATAGCTCCGGCAACCTTGCGGTAAAAATCTGCCGGTCCCACTCCACCCAAAATAGCGTAGGCATACCCCATGTGGCGCATCTCGTGAAGCGCGGTGAGCAAAAGACCCCGACCAATCCCCTGACCACGCGCAGTCTCAGTCAGCCCCATGGGACCTAGGAAACCGCGCATGGTAGCATCGACACACACAAAACCGAGGATAGCAGCATTGCGCGTAGCGATAAAACATCCCGTTGGCTGATGGCTCATAGCTATCGTAGCTTCACTCACCCACTTGGGACTGAAGTTCGCCGCCACCCAACTCTGCAGGGTGAGAAGCTCGTAGGGCATGCAGCGGCGGATGCGAATGCCTCGCTCTTCTAACCCGTATGCCGCAACATCCAGGCTCGGCAAAGCATAAAGGCGTACTATCATATCGTGCATGGTCGGAAAAAGGGAAGCAGCTTTTCGAAGGAAAATGAATGAAAAAAAGGCAAGTGAAGAGCGTTAAGGAACTTCACCTGCCTGCCAAAGTATGTCTCAGTATTACTTCTTGTCTCCTTTTTGTGCTTCTAACTGCTCGCTGAAATAAAGAGAAGAAGCGGTAGAAATACCTTCATCCTTGATCTGGGGAGCGTAAACATTACGCAACAAGTAGGCAAGAGACACGGCATCCCGGAAGTTGTAAGGGGCTGCCCCCCACACCTTTTTGTCCATCTTTTTCTTAGCCTTGGGTACATATTCTTTCACTCCCGGCATTGCCCACAGAATGCGGAATGCGCGATGCATGGCATCCACGGGTATCTCCATGAAACGACCATGGGACGACGCCACAGCCTCACAGTACGCATCCACCGCCAAGCTGGCAATCTCTGCGTGCTCGGGAGTGATGCCCTTTTGAATCTCCTCAGCTGGGATGTTACTTGCTAGAGCACGGCCCAACGCATATTTGAGCCATGTGTACACCTCAGAAGTGACAGCGGGAAATTTAACTGCAGATGCAATAGCCTCCTCCGCCTCCTTTTTACGCTCCTCTGCCGTGGAAGGATCGTCGCTAACCTTGCCCAAGATAGCTGCAGCCTCTACCTTGGCGCGGTCAGGAGCCTCCAGCATCTTAGGCGACGGGAAATCCGCAGCAGCCTTGGCCAAGCCATTCCAGTCCAGTGCTCGTGCATTACAACTCAGCTCCATGAGAGCGGCCATAGTGGACGGATTATTGGGTAAACCGGCAAATCCAGCGTAAGTAGAGCGTACACGCGCCAGCTGACGTTTTGCTGTACTCAAGTCATCGTTGGAGTACGCACGCAGTGCGTTGGCCAAGTCCACAGGGGATTCAATAAAGAACAATTTGTAGTTCTTCGTTTGATCCAGCACGGGAGGTTCATCGCGTGACACGACACTGAGGAAGGCTCCCTTCGTCACAGATGGAGGCGCCATAATCATAATGCGGCGAGCCTTCCCTTTGTTCGGCTGAACCTGCGCAGTGAGCGTTGTGGACGTCGGAGCCGCTTGCTGCTCCTGAGCCGACAACTGCGGCAGCGCTGCAAGCAATCCGGAAAGCAAAATAAGAACATGCTTTGTTTTCATATCTTTAGGGTCAGTAAATTGTTGTTACCAAGGAAGCGATCACTTGCTAAGTTGAGATTGAAAATCGTTCTTTTCCTTTTCTTCACGCTGGACTTCAGCATCCTTGGAGTACTCCTCCACAAGCAGTATCACCTCGTTGAACAAGTCGCGTTCACTCGGTGTCATCTTCTTGTCAATACCGGCGCGGCGAATCTGATTCACATAATCGCGGCCAGTGTTCCATGCGCGCCAGTGGTCAGACTGCTTAAAGTTGTTCTTCAGGCGGTCGCCGGAAGAGGGGGTATTACGCTTCCAGAGCTGGGTCATAATGCCCTTCACCGCCGGAGCAGAGAAGGCAATGTTACCACGATTCTGGCTATAGAGATTCACATAGGTCTGAATACCCTCCTGAACTTTACCTGAGGAGCAGTAGGCCTCCGCAAGCTTGAGCATCATCTCTAGGCGCTCACGCGGAGTGCTGCCTCCGCGCACATTCATGAATTTGCTGGCGCTATCCACAGCCCCTTGGTAGTTACCCGTGTTCATGTTCAAATCGGTGAGACCGATGAGAGCCGGGCCGACGACGGCGGGATCCTGCGCTGAAGCGAGCTTAGAGTAGAGGGCAAAGGCCTGTTGCTGAGCGGCAGAATCATCGGAGAGAGAGAGAGCCTGCGCTTTTCCTAGCTCAGCCTCGTTCTGGTAATCCGTACCGCGATCAAGAACCTGATCAAAGTAGGAGAGAGCAACTTCAACCTCCGACTTACGCTCCGGACTCCCCGGACGGAAGCGGCGCGCATAATCCACCTCGAAATTACCCACCTGCACGCAGATGAAGTTGGTGAGATCTTCCGGCTTGAAGGCATCTCGCATCTGACGGAAGGAACGCGCAATATCGCGTTCCAGCGCGGCAACTTCCTCTGTTTTACCCCCTCGTTTGGCAGATGCCATGGCCTCGTTCATGGAGTTGAGCAGAGCCATGCGGAGAATGGCGTTGCTGTACTTGTCCTGCGGATCAATGCCCGGGAAGTTGGTAAGGTGCTGCGTCTTCTCCTCCAAGGTGAGCACCTTGTTGTGAAAGTCTTTCTCACCGTTCACGTAAGAATCAACGTAGGAATTAATCGTACGCTCCAGCTCGGGGTTGTGGAGGTTATTCTTGAAGTCATACGTTGCCTCGCGAGCGATCACCTTCTGGGCGTTGGCGAGAGCTGCCTCGTAGGCAGAAGCATCTTTGGACTCCAAGGAGCGGGAGAGCTGTAAAGAAGCCATTTGAAGAGCATACGCATCGCCCTCGCTATCCACATTCTGCCAATAGGTATCAAAATATCCCTTCACGCGCGCAGCCAAGGCCGCGGCGTCCTCCCCCTCACGCGGGTATTCCGGTGCAAAGGAAACGAGCCAGAAGAGAGCGTTGGATGCGACAGGCTTGCCCTTGCCGTCCTCCAGTTTAAGCGCTGCGGGCACGCACTCCTCTAGGGCTTCGATACCCTTGGGCTTGACCGAATCGTCATCCCCGTTGATGAGGATGCTGCCGGCAAGCAAACGAGAGGTGGGGTATAGTTCATGCTCTTTCCAGTTCTTGGCAATTACTTCACAGTATCGCAGGGCTTTTTGAAGGTCCGCCTTGTCAGCGTTTTCGTCCCCATGACCACGGCGCTTCATGAGCACGGTAATAGCGTCAAAGTACACGTTGGGAGCCATGCTGTTTTCCTGCAGATTGATGGAGGGATACTTCTGCATGAAAGCATCCGCCATGGCCATCGCTTTGTCATAATTTTTCGGTTCCTGGGCACCGAGCTCTTTGTAGGCATCCATGACAAAGTACATGGTCTGAGGCTCGTAATTGAGCACCTGCTCCGGAGTGAGCCCTCCCTCTTTCGGAGTGAACAGACCGGACTCGAGCAGCTCCGTACCCGCCTTCACCACTTGATCCATGCGTGCCAGATAATAGAGAGCGGCAATTTTGGAGAAACTCGCACCCACGTAGTTGAGGGGATCTTTTTCCTTGTTGAGACCGGCAAGCACCTCTTCAGCAGCGGGAATGACACGTTCCCACTGTTTCTCTTTCGTGAGGCGAATCATCTTGTTGATGGCCACGACATTCTTGTTCCCATCCCCCACATTCTCGGGGTTGAGCTTATCCTCATACTTAAGAGCAGTCGCCTCATCACCTGTAGCTCGACAGAGCTGAGAATACTGCAAGTAGTTCAAATCACGCAGCTCTTTTTTATCGCCACCCTGTTGACGCAGGTGTGGGTAACGCTCCAGCATGAGCTTGACACCGGCCTTAGCCAACCGACTGGATCCCATACGTACTGATGCATTCGCGAGGGTGAGCACCGTGTAGGCTTCCAGCTCCGTATGATCATTGATCAGTGTGGTAAGCCGCTCTGCATACCCCTTGCTGCGATCTCCCACGTAGGTAATCCCCATATTTTTATCCGCCACGGAGCGCGCAGATGAACCAACAAGCTTCACAACATCCATCAGCGAATCGCGCGCCTCTACAGTATCGGGCATAATCCCGAAAATTTTGTTGGCTGTGCGGAGGCAGGCGAGCACCTGATCCATATTACCGGCACGCAAACCTTCTTCCATGAGACGAATGGAGCGCACGCCGTAGTTGTACAGGTTGGCGGTGTAAGGTGCAAGTCGGTGCGGCGCCACATGGAAACTGCCGGGGTTGGCTTCTATCATCTTGGCTCCCCACTCAATATACTGCGGGTTTTCTGAAGCAACGTTCATCACAGTGCTCAGAGCGTTCATAACCATATCATCGGGCAGAACAGCCTGAGCTTTGCCCATACGCTCCATGTATGTACCCGCCTTGTTGAAATCAGGCTGATCCTTCTGCAAATACGCCTGCAGCAACAACGCACACACCTGACCGTCCACCTTCATTTTTTTCTCACGCTGGGAAACCTTACCGCCGTCGTAAAGTCCCAAGTACTCCTCCAGCAGAGGAATGCACTGTTCGAACATCTCGCGGTTTCCCTCTTTTCCATTCGCCCCACTAGCCTGTTGGTACCGTGCCAACCCCTGCTGAAAGAGCGCCATCGTGAGCAAGGGAGCATACCCCTCATCGTTCCATCCCGGCAGCACCTTGGATCGATCAATCATCGCACGATCCTTGTAGAGAGCATTGGAGGCAAGGTCTTTGTACACCGCACAAGCCTTGTCGAAATCCCCCATGTCGCAGAGGATGCCGGCCTTCTGCCACAGAAAGAAAGGGGCGAAATATGCAAACTGCTTGCCAACTCGAGAATTGGGGTTGCCGTATACAGCAAGCACCTGCTCGATACGTTTAAGCGCATCTGCAGTCTTTTTCTCAGCGCGCAACTGCTGCACGACCTTGAACTCTGCTGCGGGATCCTGTGCCTGGCTGACGAGCGGTGTTCCCAAAAACGCCAGCGCCAAGACCATGGAAAACGGGGTTGTGATTTTCATAAGGAATAGGTTCTGTTAAAAAGTTGAGGAAATGGTGAAAGAAACGAGGGAGCTCAGCATGCGTTCGATACTCAACTCCCCCTTGTCATATGGACCTCCGGGATGTAGGACGGTGGGCATCAATCCCCCTCTGGATCAGCTGTGCTGATGCCGACGGATTTAATACCCGCCTCCGCCAACGCCGCCATGATATCCACGATGCGCTGGTGCGGCGCTGAGGGCGCTCCAGTGAGCATCACCACGGGTTCCGATTGCACGGATGAGGCAAGATCTTTGTAGTTCTTAAGTTGCTCAACGAGTTGGTCGAGCTGGCGCTGGGCGCGGTACTCAGCCGAACCCGGCTGTGCATCGGGGTTGTACACGTCCGCCACATTCATATCGCCGTTCCACGTCACGCTACCATCTGCTCGCAGCACGATGCGTCCCGGTTCCACCGGCGGTTTCTGGGAGGATTGCGATTGAGTGGAGGCCGGGATTGAAATATCAAGCTTCTTCTCGCTCACCAGCGAGGTCGCCACCAAGAAGTATATGAGCAGTAGAAAGCAGCAGTCAATCATCGAGGAGATATTCATATCTGGATCCTCCTGCTCCTCCGTCTGAATCTTTTTGTGTCTTGCCATGGTTGGATAAAGAAAAGAAAGTTGTTTATTTGGCCGGCAGAGTGCCGAAGACAATGTTGGTCACACCGGCAGCGGCCGCGCAGCGGATGGCCGTCGATGAGCGCTCCCAAGGCGCATCCAGATCCCCTCGCAGGTACAGGCGAATCTTCCCTTCCTCCAATCCCTTGCCTTTGATGCTTTCCTTCTGCTTTTTGATGAAGTCTGTGAGCTCCTGAACCTGCCCCGAGGTGTACCCAATGGGATTGCCGTTGGCGTCTGCCACACCCCAAAGCGAGTCGGGAGGGTATGCTTTATTGTACTTCTCAAGCGCCTTGGCGGACATCTTGTCGACGTCTGAAAAGACATTAACCACGATACAACCATTGGCGTCCTTGAGCTCCGAGCAGGATACAGCGCTGGGCATTTTCACACTCGGATCCTTCGCCACTGTGATCTGTGTGGCATTCACAACGAAGAAAATCAGCAGCAGGAAGCAGCAGTCGATCATGGGCGAAAGATTCACGTTGCCGTTTACCTCGTCATTAGCTCTTGCGTTCTTTTTTGCCATAATGTCTGGAAAATTGCGAAGAAAAAGAAAAATTCACCACGCCACCCACGGACGCCGACTGGCCAAGCCGACACCCGTGGAGCGGTAACGACTACCGAGCATTAAGCCTCGACGGGCTGCTCGTCACCGGTGTCAAGCCCCTCCGGGATGCGGGCAAGCTGAGCTTCAGCATTGATGACGTTGATGGAGGTATTAACCATCTCCTCAATCGTGTTCACGCAATCGGCCTCGAGAGCTTGAGCATGCTTTTTAAGGAAGAAGAAAGCGGGGATGGCGATGATGGAAACGATCAGCCCCCAGAAGGTGGTGAGCAATGCCACGGAAATGGAACTTGCCAACTGAGTCGGATCCGCTTGTCCGGATTCTGCCAAAATCGCGAATGCTCCCACCATACCTTGCACCGTACCAAACAGCCCAATGGACGGAGCAAGCGAGCCTATCAGAGCTAGCATGTCCACGTACTTCATCGTTTGCGGTCTCTCATTGGCCGTGAAATCGGCGATTGCATCCTCGATACCGTCTTTACCCAAGTCCTCCGGTCGATTAGCGTCGATGTTGGGCAGAGCGTACGCAACCAAGCGTCCCAAGAAAGTGGGACTGGTCGTGGAGAGCTGAATGGCAGATTGAACACGGCACTCGGACATGAGAGCGAGCATTTGCGAACGCAGCTCCTCCGGACAGAATTTTTCTTTAGTGAGCGCCATCATGCAGAAGACAATCAGGAAAATCGTAGCCGCAAGCAATACCACGAGCGGAATCATCGTCCACCCACCGTCTATCACCCATTTATCCAGCATGGACTTCTGGGCAACTGCACCGCCCTCCGCCTCCTGGGCGAACACGGCAGGCATCATAAACAAGGCAGCCATTCCGAAGGAAAAGGCACGGAGACCAATACGGGTAATAATCGTTTTCATGGTAGTGAAACTTATTCTGTGCAGAATTGACGGGATACTTTTTAACCCAAATCGAACGGAAACGCAAGAAAGATTTGCGGGGGTGCCATATTTTTTTCACAAGTGAACAGAGGGGCTCGCTCTCTTTACCCTCCACACAAGGCAAACGCATCAGGAAATGCGTTTGCCTATGTACGAGGTACATTGACTCACTGGCACCATCCTGCCAATGAGCCCTCCGGGCAGCGCATGCGCGCTGTCCATCCGCCCTCGCTGCCCGCTAACGCGAGCACCCTGAACGGGACCGTCGGGCGTATTGCAAATGAGCAGCCGTCCCGCAGCTGATTGGGACCGTCGACGGTTTTGTACGATTTATTAATAATGTGCGCGTTGCGCAGATATGTTCTGGATGGCAGATGTGCTCAAAAAAGAGAGAGGAACAACATCATTTGCATCGAGGAATGCGCTGCCATTGCGATTTTCGTATTCGAAAATAGGCACGCAATCAACCGTTTGGAGAGTTTGCTCTGCTTTTCCTCTTCATCCAAATGCGTTTGCCGTGAGTTCCACCCCAGTTCATGTCATGCCTGACGCACAACGAAAAGGGATCGCTGCCAAGGGCGACGATCCCGAAAAACTGAAGACACAGCTGGTGCGAACCTTCGAGTACTCCGCTGGAGAAGACGAATTACTTGCCTTTCTGAGAGAATACCTTCACCGGCTCCACCATCGGCGGCTGCGGCATGTCGTTCACCAAATTCTTCGGCATGGGACGCAGCGGAGGCGCGGGCTGAGATTGACAGCAGCACGACGAAAGCGCTACGGAGCCAAGAAAAAATGAAATGAGAGTGACTGCTTTCATGACGTAGAGAAGTTTCCTTGCCCCTATTCAACCACAGCAAGGCTCCAGAGTCAACCCAGAAATGCACCTTTTTTAATTTTTTTGACAATCAGCGCGTCCGTTCCAATAAGATTCCGCGGGAGTGTAACCCATGTTGTGATACAAATGTGTTACCCATGTTGAGGAACTACCTACCCCCTGCCCCCCCACGCGCGCAGGCGCAGGCGTCTCGTATCGTCATTCGTAAATCGAAAATCGTAAACGGCAACCGCATTTTTAATGCGATTGCATTGGTCTCCACGATCGGATTTGACACCGTGATCACCTGTCTACTTTGCGCAAAGTGAACAGAGTTTTCGCTTGATATAACCTACCCGGATGTGTTAAAAAAAACTCGTCATGGCACGCAGAAAACGAGGGGATTTTTTGACCAAGCAACCCGGCTCGCTCAGTACGCGTGGTGCGCGTCGAATTTTCATAGGGCTCGCCGTGGCTGTCGGGTGCATACTCGTTGCGCTGGTGGTAGCGTACATTTCACTGCTCAGCTGGCTGCAGGGGGATGGGTTCCGTTCGAAGATCAGTACGTATATGCAGAAGACCGTGCATGCGCAAGAAGTGAGCATCCCGGAAAACCTGCTGGTTGATGGCAACATGCTCACGCTACCTCAATTTACTCTGCGCAAAGCAAAGTATTTCGACGAGTTGAGCGTCAGTAAACTGCATGTAGGTCTCAACCGAGGGGCTCTATTGCGACGAATTTTGCGAATGGATCAGTTTTCTGCGGAGGAGCTGAAACTCGTACTGCGTCCAAGGGAGGAGCAAGCCCCGGAGTCAAAAGGGAAGTCAACAAACGTGGCAACGCCGCAGAAGCACACACAGAAAGCGACCTCTGTGCCAACTGCCGGTTTTTTCAAAGAAATCCAAGCACGTTCATTTGAGGCACACTATGCGGACACCAGTCTCATTCTCTCAAACCGCGAATATGGGCTGAATGGCTACCGTCTGGTAGCCTCTCCCTACCCTGAAGGCGGCAAAGATGCCTGGACTCTTGCCATCGAAAACGGACGCGTTGTCACCCCATTCTCCTGGCTGAGCGAAAGTGGAGTGAAATCTGCCACCGTACGCTTGACCGGGGATGAGATACGGCTCACTTCGTGCCGCATCCTTCTCTCCCCAGGAGACATACGCGCCAAAGCCGATTACAAGATGAGCACTGGCTTATGGACGGCGAAAGTGGACGTGCAGCGAGCAAATGTCGAGCGTTTACTCAAGGCTGACTGGCGCAAAAAGTTGATCGGAGCTTTGGTCAGCCATATCGATTTCTCCGGTCGGGTGGGTGAGGGATGGAAAGCCGATGGGGAATTGCGTATGGAGGATGGCATGGTGGAAGGGCTTCCAATACTCTCCGAGCTGAAAGTGGATGGCATGACACCCTATCGCAAGCTCAAAATTGAAAAAGCGTCGTGCAGGCTCAGTTTTCCATATTCGGACGCGCAACACAACATCCACCAAGCATGGCTATGGGATCACATTGACGTACGCGCTCAAGGCGGAACGCTCGTCGTGCGCGGTCACGTGATCACGGGACAGGATGGTTCACTTTCCGGAACATTGCGCATAGGCGTGCCGCAGAAACTCCTAGTTCAGCTTGGCTTGGCAGATACTCCGCTGGCGACTCAACTGTTCAACGCTCCTATCGAATCGCCCGGCTACCTATGGCTGCACATGAACCTGAGTGGCACGCTGGCAGACCCTCACGAAGACCTCTCCGTGCGCCTGGCTACGGTGCTTCCCCAGTGCATAACCACCATCTCCGACAAGGCAGTGCGATCCTTGCGCGGCGTTTTGAGCAACTTTGTCCCCGCAGATCTCATGCCTGGTGCACCGCAGGAACAACAAGACAAACAGGATGCCCAAAAGAGCTCATCTCCCGCCACGCCTATGCCTGTTGACAAAGCGAAGGATGCCATCCAACGGGGGCTGGATTTGTTCCTCTGAGAAATGTGGAATCGACGGTTATGCGTACGAAGAAAAAAAATGCCGCAGCATACCCTGCACAAATCATCGATGCAGTGGGCACGATTACCGGACTCTTGGCAGGCTCCGCCTACCATGCACTCCTGCCAAATGGCAAGTCCACTGTAGCGTACATGCAACGGAAAACTGCCCAACTTGTGGGCACGCTGCAAATCGGCGACAAGGTTTCACTTTCCATTGATCCATCAGATTTCGACTGTGCACGTATCACGGCTCGTCTGTCGAAGTAACCCCTATCCCGCGCCATGCTTCACATCGTATTACACCATCCGGAAATACCCCACAATGCAGGCGCGGCAGGACGGCTTGCCGTCGCCACAGGCTCACGTCTGCATCTCATCCGCCCACTTGGATTCAGCTTGGATGAAAAACACCTGCGTCGCACTGGGCTGGATTACTGGAAACATGTCGATCTGAAACTCTGGGATAATCTGGACGAACTGCGAAACGCCGCCAACCCGAGCTCGCATTTTTGGCTGTTTTCTACTAAAGCAAGCCGGAGCATATGGGACAATACTCTGTCAATGTGCGATGGGGATTACCTGGTGTTTGGAGCAGAATCCCGAGGTCTGCCGGAAAGCATGCTTGCTCAGTACGCTCAAAATTCTTTGTATATCCCAATGCCCGGCGAACACGCCCGCTCACTGAACCTCTCCACTGCGGTGGCCATCGCACTCTACGAGTCGATGCGACGCCTCTCTCTTCCGTCATGAAAAATATCGTCTACTTTGATCTGGAAACCCGTCGCTCCGCTGCTGAAGTTGGTGGCTGGCACGAGACCGCAAAAATGGGCATGTCTGTGGGTGTCACCTTCTCAACCGCAGACAACGCCTATTCCATTTACACGGAAGACCGGGTGACGGATCTCATTGAACAGCTTCAGCAAGCTGATCTTGTCGTCGGCTACAACCACATAGGCTTTGATTACGGTGTCCTCCAGCCCTTCACCTTCTGGACGGTGGCGGAAATGACCCGCAATCTCGATATCTGTCTCTACCTTTCCGAACGTCTCGGGCACCGTCTCAAACTCGACTCCGTAGCACGCCCCACCCTCGGCGGCCACAGCAAAACGGCTGAGGGCACTGATGCCCTTAAATGGTGGGCTAAATATGAAAAGACCAAAGACCCTCAGCTCATGCTCGATATAGCCCGATATTGCTGCTACGATGTAAAGGTAACCATGGCAGTGCATCAATTTGGCGTCAACAACGGCTACGTGCTTTACGAAGATAAAAACGGGAGAGAAGTGCAAATTCCCGTGGAGTGGAAGGAGGATTGACTTGTCAAATCATATCCCATACGAGGTTGCCAATCTGCGCTCGTTCATCTGCTTCTCTTGCGTAGCCGGCAGTAAAGCGTACGGTCTGGAAACTCCAACGAGCGACGATGACTATAAAGGTGTTTATCTGGCTCGTTTGGAGGATGTGCTCACCGGCAGGGCCCCAAAAGTGGTGCAAGACGACAAGCATGACGTGCAATACACTGAACTCGGCGAGTTTCTCCACCAGCTGCAGCTTAATAATAGCGGCGCCTTGGAACTGTGGGCTTGCATGGGGCAGCGCCAGCAACTTTACTGTGCTGATTGGTTCTCGCGCTTCTTCGCCGATCGACGCCCTCTCTCCAAATTATGCGCTAAAACGTATATTGGCAACGCCCGCTCACAACTGAAACGCATCTGCTCAACGCACGAAAAAGCTATCACTCCTTCCCCGGAGTTCAAAACGCTCGCGTGCTTTGCGCGCGTGCTCAACGGAGGTGAGAGCGCACCTCTGGATGAGTGGTTGGCATGCAAGGGAATGTCTATGGTGGATATCACTGCTAAGCCTGTGCAGCAAGGGGTGTGGGCTCTCTATCGCCAAGCGAATCCTGCCGGACTGTTCGGGCGTGATGGTAATAACGTCACCTGTCCGCTCATCCGTGATGAATCCCCCTTTCTCGCATACATGCAGGTAGATTCTGCCGCCTTCCATGCGCACTCCTTGGTCCTTGCTCAATATCGCGAGTGGAAGGAAAAGCGAAATGAGACGCGCCTGCGCACGGTCGATGAACTTCCTGCGGATGAGGGGAACTACGACACCAAGCACATGGTGCACGTGCTGCGCCTGCTCCACACGGCGCGAGAAATTGCCACCGAGGGATGCATTCACGTGCTGCGGACTCATGACAAAGAGCTGCTGCGCGATATCCGCCAAGGGCGCATCCCCTTATCGGAAGCTTATCAGCATGCACAGCAAGAAATCACCGCTGTCGAACACCTTTTCAATGAATCCACTCTCCCGGACACACCTCAGCTAGGTGATTGGGAATATGATCTCGCAAGACTCCGCATTCAACGACACCATGAACACGCAAATCATTGAGCAGATCCAGAGCAAGCTCTCAGCAATGGAGGCGACTCACAACTGTCGTCTCATCTTCGCCGTTGAGTCCGGTAGTCGCTCATGGGGCTTTGCCTCACAAACGAGCGACTACGATGTGCGCTGTGTTTACGTGCACCCGAAAGAGAGATATCTGAGCATTATGACGCTGCGCGATACGATTGAATGGGAACTCAATGATGTATATGACATTGTCGGTTGGGATCTGCGCAAGGCTCTTCAGCATGCACTGCGCTCCAATATCTCCATCGTCGAATGGCTTAATTCACCCATCGTGTACCGAACTTCATCATGGCATGAAGAATTCCGCGAAATGATTCTCCGTATGATTCAGCCGGTGAGATTAGCCTCGCGCTATTTGGGCATGGCCGACAGCTCGTACAAGCGCTATTTGACTGTTGCCGAACCTATGTACAAGGAGTATTTCTACGCCATTCGTCCCCTGTTGGCAGCCCGCTGGGTGTTGCAGGAGCACACTCCGGCGCCCGTACTCTTTTCTGAGCTATGCTCGGCAATGCTTCCGGCAGATATGCGGAGTACTGTCGATGAGCTGCTCGCGAAGCGTACAGGAAACACCGAAAAAGCAAATGGATTGCCTATTCCGAAGGCTATCGAATTTATCCGGCGTGAATCAGACGCCCTCCGTCAGCAAATAGAAGTTCTCCCCACTTCCGAGCAGCCGGATAGCAGGGAGGCTGATGCCTTTTTCCAGCGCGTAGTGAGCGCCTGATGCACGGAGAATCAGTCCTTATAAAGCTCCTCAATGCAGCGAATGAGGGAGAAAGCATGGCTCACCATGGCACGCGTTTCGTTGAGGAGCGTGAGGTAGAGGATACCGGTGCGCATGCCGCTTTCGTCAGCCGCATTGTGCATGAGATGACGGGTGATGCAGTCCGCAAATTCCTGGCCAAGCTCTTCTGAGCCAATGAGCAACTCGTCGATACCGGAGTAATTCCCCGCTTTGAGCATGTCCAGAAGATTCGGGTAGAACCGACCAATTCTGCCGGTGAGCGCGAGCAAATCCTTCGCCTGAGCATCGTTGAGTCCGGTGTGATTATTGTCGATATGGTTATACGATGCTTTCACAAGAGTGAGTAAACAGTCGCATGCGGAGAGAGAAATCTCGACGATGCGGAAAATGAGTTGTCCGCGATCCGCCTGATCCTTCGGGATAGCAGAGAGTGTGGGCAGCACCTCATTTTCTTTCACAAGCTTCAAATCTTGCTTGATGGAACGCGTCTTCTTGCGCAAGCGTTTCAGCGAATCGCGATCCTCTACCAAAAGAGCCTTCACCATGGCGTTGTATATGCCGACCATTCGCCCCAAACGTCCCGCCGCGGCCGCGCCGTACTCGTGCACTTGAGCATCCTTATTCACATCCAGCAGCTTGTATTCCTGCTTGTCACTGTGGGCAAGAAGGGTGGATCGAACCAGCAAGGCGAGCGCCAATATCATCATGCCAATCACGGCCCAGAGGCCGCCGTATGCCAGCACCAGCGCCACGCAGAAAGAGGCCAGACACGCGCCAATTGCCGTCAGGAACCAACCGCCCGTCACCGTTAGCACGCCGGTGATACGATACACGGCGCTATCGCGCCCCCATGCGCGATCCGCCAATGAAGACCCCATGGCCACCATGAATGTAACGTACGTGGTGGAAAGAGGCATCTTCATAGAGGTAGCAACGGAGATGAGTAACGCCGCAGTGGTCAGGTTTACAGAACCCCGCACAAGATCGTAGTTAGTCCCTGTTTCTTCCTCAGGCGACAGTGGCGCGAAGCGACGTCCCACAAAATCGGCAATTGGCTTGGGGGTGACACGCTCAACGAAGCGAGCTGTGTTGAGAGCGTAACGCACCATCACGCGAGCCGCCAGGCTGGAGCCGAAACGCTCCTTTCCCGTGTTGGCAGAGGAAAGCTTTAGTTCCGTTTCTGTGACTCGTCGCGCATTCTTCGAGAAAAATAGCGAGGCCACCATGATCAGTCCTGCCGTAAGCAGGTAGAGCGGGTTGGCCTGTATGGCTGTGTCAGCCAGCTCGATCATCATCATCGAGGAAACATCCCCCGCATGGTTTGCGGCAATGTCCATACTCGTCTGTGCAGCCATGAACACACCGATGAAGTTCACCAAGTCATTCCCTGCAAAAGCAAGAGCCAAGGCTCCTGTCCCACTGAGCACCGCGATCCTCAGCGTATTCACACGACACACATATTGCAGAAACGCCATCACGACGAGCCACGCTCCCCAGCACCAGGCCATCGTTACACCCACATCTGCATTGAGCATTTGTTTCATCTCCGGGGAAAGCATGGAGCTGTCCTTGAGCCCCTTGAAAATGGCGAAATAGGTGATGGCGGTAAGTGCAGAGCCACACCAAAGCGGGCCGATGTATTTGTAGGCTCGCGTGTAGCGAAAGCTAAAAAGCAAACGCGCAAACCACATGATCGTGGACCCGAGAGTGAAGGCAATGATCACGGAAATAAAAATGGCTACCACTATGGCAAAGGCATTGCTCGTGTTGATGTAGGCCGCGAGCGGAGCATCATCCGTGGCGATGTCTTTGCTGTACACAGCCATGCCAATCGATGATCCCAATAAAGCGAACACCAGCGAAATAGTGGTGGAAGTCGGCAGACCCAACGTGTTGTACACATCCAGCAAGATGACATTGGAAATCATCACTGCCAGAAACAACAGCATCACCTCGTGAAAATTGAACATGCGCGGGTTAAACACTCCGCTGCGCGCCACCTCCATCATTCCACTGGAAAAACTCGCCCCAAGAAGCACCCCCACCGCTGCCACGGCCACCACGGTGTAGAATGAACCCGCCCGGCACCCCAACGATGAGTTCAAGAAATTCGCCGCATCATTGCTTACCCCCACCTTCAGACCAAACACTGACAGCAGCAGCAGCATCCCGTAGATGACGTAATATATCGGATCCATGTCTTCGGCTCCTCTCTACCATGTTAGCTCTTTTTTTTCAAGAAAAATATCGCGACTTCCAAAGCGACCGCATCCGGATAAAATCGAAAAGAAGAGGAATCTCTCCGGTTAATTGACCTCGCATATTTCCGAATCCGAAATTTCCAAATCGTCCGTAATTCGCAAATCGTATAAGGCAGCCGCCTTCTCTAATGCAGTTGCCCTGCCTAGGGGTTACCCTGCCTCGGAAGGCTGGAATGGAAACAGGTAGTTCAAACATCTTGCGAAAAGAAGACCGTTGGCGGAGAATGGGGACGCTATGGAATATGCGGTACCAGTGGGGATACTTGTGGCTGTGTTAGCTTGGGTCATTGCAACATTTTTCAAATTGAATCACTTGCGGAGAGAAGCGGAGGAGGCATGGGTTCGGTGGGGACAGATCACAGAACAACGAAATACGTGCCTGATGGAATTGAGCATTCATTTAAGCGGCTTTTTACCTCGGGAAGATATGCGTCCCCGGCGCATGAAACGTCTGGCAGATGATACACAGCGTATACTCTCTCTTTTCCATGGGCCCCCTCCAAATGATGAGCTGCGCCATCTGAGCCACTCGGAGCGCAAGCTGCGTGATATCGTCATCGGGACGGTACGAACGATGGAGGAAAATGAAGAGATGGGCGAAGATGCAGAATTAACAGAGCTGATGGATCGCGTGTCGCTGAGCCTTTTTCGACAGGATGAGACAACGCTGCTTTACAACGCGCGAGCGCGAGCATACAACATGGCGTTAGAGAGCCCAGGGGCGCAGTGGGTTGCTCAGCTCTTTGGATTTGCTGCGCTGCATACCATCGTATAGATTCCCTGCACCGCCACGAGGCACATACGTCCCAAGAAAAAAGCAACTCATTTGCGATTTACAACGGTGGCAGACAGGGGCTGCCTATGTACGGAGGCAGAGACAGCCGGGGTGTGCCTGTGTACGAGGTACGATTTGGGGAATTCGCGCGTTACGCAGATTTTTTTCGGATCATTAACGCGTGGGAGACGGGCTGAATGGAATCGGAGAAATTTTATTGGGACACGTGTGGCCACACGGTGGAAAGAATTGAATCAACGGTAAAATTCCATGATATTCGTAGAACTCATGGCGAGTATCGTTGAGCCCATCGATAAACCAGTCTCGGCTGGCCTTACCTTATTTGGACACATTAAAGCGGAACTCTACCACATCGCCATCCTGAACAACGTAGTCCTTGCCCTCAATGCGAAGCTTGGCATTCTCCTTGGCCTTGAGCAATGAACCACATGCCACCAAATCCTCGTACGTCACGACTTGAGCCGCAATAAAGCCTCGTTCAAAATCCGTGTGAATAACCCCTGCTGCCTGGGGTGCCTTCGCCCCGGCTGGTATGGTCCATGCGCGTGTTTCCTTGGGACCAGTGGTCAAATAAGTACGCAACCCGAGCAAATGATACACCGCGCGAATCAGGTCACTCACCCCGGAATCCTGCACGCCGAGATCGCGCAGGTACTCACGAGCCTCCTCAACCGGGAGGTCGGAAAGCTCCTCCTCAATGCGAGCTGAGATGACAACGGCCTCGGCGTGATGGCGATCCGCCACATAACGGCGAACAGCGGAGACATACGGATGAGAATCCGGATCATTCACGGCATCGGACAGCTCGGATTCACTCACATTGCAGGCAAAAATACTCTTTTTGTTGGAGAGCAGGAAGAAAGAGCGCAGCAACGTGCGCTCATTGTCGGAGAGTTCCAGAGTAATGGCAGGATTTCCGGCATCCAAGTGAGGCAGCAATTTTTCGATGAGAAGCATTTCCTCCTTTGCTTCCTTATCGCCACTCTTTGCTTTTTTGGCGCGGGACTCGCGGCGTTTTTCCAACGCAGCAATATCTGCAAGAATCAGCTCATTGTTGATAATCTCGATATCGCGTACGGGATCCACACTACCCAGTTCGTGGATGATATCCGGATCCTCAAAACAGCGTACCACTTGCACGATGGCATCTGTTTCGCGGATATGCGAAAGGAATTTATTGCCGAGGCCGGCACCTTCAGCCGCACCCTTTACCAAACCTGCAATATCGACGAACTCAATAGCGGCGGGGATAATTTGCGCGCTCTTGCTCATGTCCGCCAAAACTTTCAGACGCGGATCCGGCACCTCTACCACACCCACATTCGGATCAATCGTACAGAAAGGGTAATTCGCCGCCTCCGCCTTACGCGAGCGAGTCACCGCATTAAACAACGTGGACTTCCCCACATTCGGCAATCCTACAATACCTGCTTGCAACATAACGCCGCCATTCTACCGCAACTTTGCCCAAGAGAAAAGACAAAAACAGCAGGGCAACCGCATTAAAAAGTACGGTTGCCATTTACGATGGCAGTTTTGTCCATTGTACATGACAAAACGCATGGGAAATGGGTTGAATGAGCCCGGAGAAAAATTTTATTGGGACACGTGTGGTCGCAAACGCACTCTCTCGAAAATTACAGGAAAGGCCAAGTATTGAAGTCGCACTGCGAGCCGACGAGAACGAATATCATTCCCAGCAGCATATAAAGAAGGAACGTGTTTGCACAGAAGATAAACCAACACATAACTTTCCCTGAACAGTACGGTTTGCGCGGAATGGCATCCGGGAATTTTTCTGGCAATCGAGATGGGCACGGGAAGATGCCTTCGTTTATTAGCTCGAGAACACTACAGCGTTTACCGACGTGTAGAGTTCGTATTTGGGAATAGGGAACCACCGCCACCCAATCTGTCGAGCGAATGATCACGGCACGCTTGCGCAGCGAGTAATGACACGTAAGCGGAGTTTTCGAATAGTATTCTCTCCATGATATCAAGACGCCCCATGCTACAGAACTCCCTACGATCCAAGCAAGAGAGGAGAAAATGAATGAACCTTTCGTTGCTAATTCGAGACCGAGCAGGCACAGCACGCTGAGGGCATCAACGGTGAGGCCGGAAAGGATATTCGACAGGTGAATGGGAGGCAATTTCCCTTTCGTTGCGAGAGTCGGAATCTGCTCACCCTTATAGGTGAATTCATCGTATGGAATGGTCGTCTTCTCCGATGCAGCGTACCGCTCGATGCCTTTCCTCACCTCATCTACGATTTGTTTGGCATCTTGTTCGGCAATCTCGAAAGGAATAATGACTTCTGTCAATTTGCCCCTGCTCTTTCCCCCTTTCTTTGCCAAAACGATAAACGAGTCCCACAGCTTGGTGAGGCTTTCATATGCTGAAAACAGATAGAGAATACGAATTCCTCCTTTTTCTCGAGCCCCGAATAGCAGCCCATCTCGCATGATGCACATCTTTGTCTTTCCCCACAACACGTGCTTTTTGAGCCAATGGTAATGGTTCAAATCCTCCCGGAAAAGGACAAACAAACACGAGGCAAGGTAAATGAGCACCACCCCTGCCACCCATCCACCTCGTCCGAAGAAATACGGAGGCAGAATAACCAACGCAAGCAGCAAAAGACCGTATTTCCGCATAGCTACGCCCAATGAGGCGCACAAATATGTCTTGCCAGAGTACGTTTAAGCCGCTCTGCAACGCCCTCGTCGCACCTGATTTCGTATTCTTTCTCAATCATCTCACGATCGTCGTGTCTTTCTTTCATTGCGTGGAGCAAGCGAAGCCATATCTTTGGTTGGAAGGGCAACTCTTCACATCATCCCGTTCACGAGCCAGCTCCACTCATTTCCTGCCGTTGGGATCGTACTGACTCTCACCGGAATCGAGTTTGGGAAGTGGTTTTTTATACCTCTCCTGAGCGTCCGGCGGCAATGTTTTGAGCAACTGATCCACGAGCGTTGCAAAGTCAGCATCCTGTTCGGCGCGGGACTGCAAACTCCACTTGGCAGCCATGGCGGGCAAGTCAAAGTGTCTCTCTTTGAGCATCGACGTATCGGAGCGGTCACGATCATCCTGCTTTCCCCAGAAGCGGACACCTTGTTGCGGTGGAGTTTCACGTGAGGCGCAGAGCAGGAATGAGGCGAGAATTTTTGAATCCCGCGTGGCATCATACGCTCCCCATGCCATGTCGAGGACGATGGCTTCCTCCGGACCGTTCTCCAATGCCTCCAAGTGGGTGAAGTCAGGACGTTCCGTCGTTGGACTAATGCGCAGGTATCCCTTCATAGTAGGGTCGTAATCCAACGCTTCAAAGGCCTCCTTATTACTCTCCTCCGTGTTGGCAAGCCACTCGGCGATGCAGAGCATGTAGCGGTGGATCCATTGATTGCCTTGTGAAAGCGAGGGACCGAGCAACGGATAATTCGGTTCTTTTTCGGCTTTCTCCAACAACTCATGGAGACGTCCTTCGTGTTGCTGCAGTACGCGCGAGAAAAAGCCGGCGCGGTACATCATGTTCTTTGGCGTCGGTACCAAACTGAGCAGCATCGAAGCATTTTCAAAGCTGGGATCTCCGGCATACTCGAGCATACGCACTTGCTGCATATGCAACTTGATGGCATCGAATTGTTCTTTTGTTAATGTCTGCGTGACATTGGGCTCACTGATCTCCTCCACAGAATGGTCATTGTTGGCATCTTGTGCGGAAGCTTGGGGTATCCCCATCGCAAAAACCAACGCCATCCCAAGCCTTGTCCTCAGTTTTTCCATGAGTTTCCGCTTCATATTTGGATCTTCTCGCACTCTTCTGGGAATACAATCATCCTTTTCGGCAGATGTCAAGTGTTTTCGCCTATTTCCCAGGGCAAACGCATTTGAGAGAAGGTAATCAACGGAGACAACAATCTTATTGACTGATATTCATATTTATACGTATCAAAAATCATGACAACAAGCGGTCATCATGATGACCGCTCTAAAGGAATCTCTGCACACGTTAATGATTCGAAAAAAATCTGCGCAATGCGCACGTTATCAATAAATCGTACATCGTAAATCGTAAATAGGCAAACGCATTTTCTAATGCGTTTGCCCTGGCCTATCTCCCAGGACAACCGCATATGAGAGAAGTTAATCAGCGGAGAATCACCGTGACGCAGTTGCCT
>CANPYO010000014.1 GCA_947588645.1 uncultured Akkermansia sp.
CCCGATGAAATCGGCAGTGAGGACGGTTTGACCTGAATCGAAATGAGCTAAGAGTAAGTAGTTGATATTGCTTTCAGCTTCGTTTGATTGTCATATTTTATGAAAACGCCTTATAAGTATGTAGTTTGTTCCAAAACAGCATCGTCCATGAACAATGAACGATGCTGGGTCAATATCAGGATCTGCAAATTAGGGAAAGCTGCTAAGGAAGGAGCAGATTACTGGTTTGTATTTAATATCGGAAAGAAAAATTTTGTTTATTCAATAAATGCATGTGAGTTGAAGAAAAAATTAGAAAATTCTGATGTTCCGTTACTTGGCAAAAATGAAAACAATGAAAGATTTTCTTTCTATGTGGAATATGCCGAGGGCAAGCTGTACGCGACAGTGTCAGCAAACGATGAGGACGTTTTAATAAAATTGGCTAAGCAAGCGGAATTCAATGGCTCCCTAAGAGAATGTGAAATAGCAGAGGGTGAAAATATAGCCACTTCGTTGGGGCTTGAATTCATCCCATACGAGGATATGTCTCCTAAGGGTCAGGAAATCCATAACATTCAGAAACTGTCGTCACTACTTGCAAACTATGGCATTGAATGTCTCCGTATCACTAACGATGAAGATGGGGCGGATGTCATGGCATATTACAATCCTGCAAGTGACAAAAAGAAGAATGGAAAGCCACTCACACTGCTGATTCAGGTAAAGGGACGATATTCTGCAGCTAAAAAGTATACCGGGAAGAATTTATATATTGCGTTCCCGTGCGAAGAGGGGTGGTACCTCATACCACATGATAAAATACTGGACGAGATGTTCAAAAAAGGGACATTAGACACAACGTCATGGAAAAAAGGTTCCTATAGTATAAAGAGCTTATCTAAAAAAGATAAGGTTAGATTTTCTCCTTACCTTATCAAATGGCCTGAGGGCAAACAAAATCAGTAGAGTTGCCTGAGAGAATGAACGATGACGTCATTGTAACGCTTAAAGATGAGCGCTCGGTTAATCTTTACAGAATACGAGGCCGAGACAACCTTTTTATTCGTTCCGTCGAGATAACGAGCACAGGAAAAATCATTGGTTCTCCGGTACAGAGTGGAAACCGATGTATAATCACTTATGAAGAAAAAAATGGGAATTCCATAAGAGTAATGCAAAACTCTTATGAACTTCCTCAGTTTCGATTAATCAATAAGAATTATTTATCGTCAAGGGTTGAAGAAACTACCCCAAGTGCCCCATACCAATCTGAAAGTTATCAGGAGTCTATCCGAACACATTCGAGATCATCGGGAGATTCATCACAGAGCTCAAGCGATAGCAGTGGTTGTGGTTGTCTTTTTGTTTTGGGCCTTCTATTTCTATTGTATATCGCTGTAGGGGATCTTTTGAAAAGTAATTTTGGCATTATTTTGCCTGGGTATGAAGAGCAGACAGAGAAGAAGCCTGCAAATGGTTGGGGAGGTGTGGAGGTGGAATTTCAGGTGCCAGCAGTGGATGGAGTTCCCTCGGCGGCGCGTAAAGATCTCCAGCCGATGATTGATCGACTCCGCGCGCTAAAATGCAAGAATGCGGACTCTGCCTTATACCAAAAGCGACTTCTTGCATTGTTGCCGCTTATTCGCAACGGCGCTGATGTGGATGTAACCCTGCCGGAGACAAAGGGGAACACGGCATTACACTTTGCCTGCGCTCTGGGAAGCTGGAGTATTTCCCAATGGCTCGTTGAACATGGGGCAAATGTGAATGCAAAGACCCATCGCGGAGCAACGCCTATGGACTGCCTGGGGGATGACAATGCAGCCCGTATCCGAAAACTCCTTAAAGACCATGGCGGGCATTATGGTCTTTAGCGGAAAGATGCCTGTAACAATACATACCACCTAACCAACACCCATATTATGAGTAACAAAGAAAAGTTAAATCAGCGCTTCATGATGCTTGAAAAAAAGAAATTGGGTAAAGCTCTCTTTGAGGAAGTCGTAGCTCCCAAAACATCCCTGGAAAAAGTACGATCGCTCATCGATGCCGGCGCGGATGTGAATGTAGCGGATGTAGAGGCGCAGATTGAGAACAGCACATTCACCTCGACACTTCGGGCAGCGGTGGGTCTTAAAAAAGTAGAGGTTGTCAAGCTCCTGCTGAAGGCGAGGGCGGATGTCAATGCTTCGAAGAATGGTGGACTTGCAGCCCTTTCGTCGGCCGCAATAAGGGGATACGCGGAGATTGTCAGGCTCCTGTTGGAGGCAGGGGCAAAAGTCAATGCTGTGGAAAAGGATGGAAATTCTGCGCTTACGTGGGCGGCGTGTTATGGACACGTGGAGATAGTCAAGCTCCTGCTGGATGCAAGGGCGGATGTCAATACTGGGAACAAGTACGGAAGTACTGCGCTTACGTGGGCGGCGGAAAAGGGATACGTGGAGATTGTCAAGCTCCTGTTGAAAGCAAGGGCAAAAGTCAATGCCGTGACTAAGGATGGGCGGACAGCACTTATGTTTGCGGCGTGGAAGGGGCACGTGGAGACTGTCAAGCTCCTGCTGAATGCAAGGGCAAAAGTCAATGCCAAGAACAAAGATGGAGAAACTGCGCTTACGTTCACGGCGCCCAATGGGCACGTGGAGATTGTCAGGCTCCTGCTGGATGCAGGAGCAAAAGTCAATGCAACGAGCAAAGATGGATGGACAGCGCTTATGCTTGCGGCTCGTGATGGACACGCGGAGATTGTCAAGCTCCTGTTGGAAGCCAGGGCGAACATCAACGCCAAGATGAAGGATGGATGGACTGCGCTTATGTTAGCAGCGTGGAATGGACATGCGGAAATTGTCAAGCTCCTGCAAGGGTCAGATGTCAATACCAAGAACAAAGATGGAAATACTGCGCTTACACTTGCAGTAGATAAGGGCTACGTGGAGATCGTCGAGCTACTTGTGGAGGTTTATGAGGCGAATGTTAACGCCAGAGACAAAGATGGAAATCCTGCGCTTATATTAGCGATGGAGAAGGGATATGTAGGGATCGTCAAGTTACTGCTGGAAGCCGGAGCAAATGCCAATGCCAGAGACAAGGATGGAAATCCTGCGCTTATATTGGCGGTGGAGAAGGGATATGTAGAGAGCATTAAGTTAATGCTGAAAGCCGGAGCAAATGCCAATGCCAAAGCCAAGAATGGAGATCCTGCGCTTATGTTAACCGTGTATGCTATAGGGTTTGAGGGGATTACTAAAGGGAAAGGGGTTGAGATTATCAAGTTACTGCTGGAAGCCGGGGCAAATGTCGACGCCAGAGACAAGGATGGATGGACTGCGCTTATGGTTGCGGCTCGTGATGGACATGCGGAGATTGTCAGGCTCCTGTTGGAAGCCGGGGCGAATGTCAATGCAGCGACCAAGTATGGAGATACTGTGCTGGGGCTTGTTTCTTTTGACGGCAACATCATACTCGATTCTCACAACAAGCAAATCTTATCCACCCTCATCGGCGCTGGCGCTAGGATGAAGGCCTCAATGATTAAAAGGATTGTAGGGTGGGTTCGACTCAAGCTTGAGCTGCTGGTTCAAGACTCACAGGATCACCCGTATTAATGAAAAAATAGGACATGAGCGAAGAAGAAGACATCGAACGTGAAGTTATCATAGGATGGATAGAAGACCGCGAGGCATATGCGATCCGCGCAGACAAGATCTTGGAGGGGAAGGAGCCGTACTTTAAGTTCTATGATTCAGATGAGTTGGAGACATCGGAGCATGTGGCAAGGATATCATTTACAAGAGTTGAATATATCGAGGGAGGAGAAGATGGGTTACCGGGGTTTAAGCTCAACAAGAAACAAGTGAAGATCATGGTAGAATTTTTCGAGAGTGAATGCCGGGAGGAAAACTACAGAGAATGCACCTACTGGCAGTACGGGATCGTGCAATACAACAAAGAAAACGTCGATGCCTCGCGTGACTGGAAGGAAGTAACCAAGAAATACCTGGAGGAACACCCGGAAGAATTTGAGGGGAGCGTCGTGCTTCCCATCGATTTGGAAATGCCGGATTATTTGAAATTTCAGATCTCTCGGCAACACTGGCGCTGAGCAGCTGCATCTCCCACAAAAATGGGAGATGAGAATGTCGCAAAGAGCGATATACGACTTGAATAAGCGAACTATCGAGTTTTTCTCACATCCCAAAACGGCGGTTACTGCCAATGTCATTGAGTTCACTCGCTGAGCCTTTTGATGATGCCATGCGCATCCCTCTATTACGCTTATTTTCAACAATATGTACGTCTCCGCCTGCGGAAGTAGCGGCTGTTTTACCGCGACAAGTAAGAGAAAGTTTTACGCAAACTGACGAAAAATTCTCCGTAAATACGACAAGTTACGCGCGCATGCGACGCGGGCGCCAGCGCGCGAGTGCGTTCGCGCGCGAAGCAACTTTTTTCTTGACCTGAAAAACGAAAAGAAATAGGATGGGTTCGTTATGAAACCGAACGACCGTGTCCTGATATTCGACACCACCCTGAGGGATGGCGAGCAATGCCCCGGAGCCTCCATGAATCTGCGCCAGAAACTGGAAGTGGCGCGTCAGCTCGAGAAGCTCGGAGTGGATATCATTGAAGCAGGATTTCCCTGCATCTCGGATGGGGACTTTGAGGCGGTATCCACCATAGCCCGCACGCTCAAGAACACGAGGATAGCGGGCTTGGCACGCTGCGTGGAAAATGATGTGCGGCAGGCGGCGGCGGCCGTGGCGCCGGCAGGAGATCGCGGGCGCGTCCACACCTTTCTGGCCACCAGTCCCCTGCACCGCGAATACAAGCTCAAAAAGACCAAGGAGGAGGTGCTGGACATGGCCGTGCGCTACGTGAAGATGGCCGCCAGTTTGGTGAAGGACGTGGAGTTCTCCCCGGAAGATGCCAGCCGCACGGAGCTGGATTACCTGGCACAGGTGATTGAAGCTGTCATCGATGCCGGAGCTACCACGGTGAACATCCCGGACACGGTGGGCTTTACCACACCGGTAGAGTACAGCAACATGATCCGCTACCTCATTGACCACGTGTCCAACATCGGCAAAGCCGTCATCTCGGTGCATTGCCACAACGACATCGGGTTGGCCGTGGCGAACTCGCTGGCTGCCGTGACTGCCGGCGCTCGTCAGGTGGAAGGAGCGATCAACGGCATCGGCGAACGCGCCGGCAACGCCGCCCTCGAGGAGGTCATCATGGCGCTTACCTTGCGCCCGGAGGCCTTCGGCTTTGCTCCCGGCAGCAAGGTGGTGGGAGTGAACACGCGCGAGATCGTCAAGACGAGCCGCGTGGTATCCCGTATGAGCGGCATGGCGGTGCAGCGTTCCAAGGCCATTGTCGGGGAGAACGCCTTTGCCCACAGCTCGGGCATCCACCAGCACGGCATCTTGGCCAAGCGCGAAACCTACGAGGTCATCAACCCGGCGGATGTGGGCTGGGGCGAGACGGAACTGCCGCTCACCAAGCACTCCGGACGTGCGGCGGTGAAAGCGCGACTGGAAAAGCTGGGGCACGAGCTGTCGGACGAAGAGCTCACGCAGGTGTTCGAGCGTTTTAAGAGGGTGGGCGACAGCAAGAAGTTTGTGTATGATGATGACCTAGCGGCGCTGGTGAATGATTCTCTCGACACGCACGAAGGGAAGTGGAAGATGGTGATGCTGCAATTCACAGCTGGCAGCTCCGCTAAACCCACCGCTACCGTCACCCTGGAGAAAGATGGCAAGAGCTACACCGACTGCGCAATTGGCAACGGTCCGGTCAACGCTTGCTTTAAGGCCATCGACCGCATCACCCGCACGCGCGGCGATCTGGTGGATTACGTGGTACGCTCTACCACCGCCGGGCAGGATGCCCTCGGCGAGGTGTCCGTGAAGGTGCAGTTCGGCGACGATTGCAAACCGGTGTCCGGCAAGGGCGCGGCCAGCGATGTGGTTGAGGCTTCCGCCCGCGCTTATCTGAATGCCGTGAATCGCAGCATCGTGCTCTCCGAACGAAACGCTTGCCTGTGATGGATTCCGTGCGCATCATCGCCGGCCTAGGTAACCCGGGCGTTTCCTACATTGGCACGCGCCACAACGTGGGTTTCGCCGTGCTGGATGCCTTTGCGGAACTCTGCGGGGCGATTTGGAAACCGGATTCCGCGCACAAGGGGCTTGTGGCGCGGGGTCCGGGCGTGCTGTTGGTGAAGCCGCAGACCTTCATGAACGACTCCGGCGTATGTGTGGGTGCTCTGATGCGCTATTTCAAGTTTACTCCGGATCAGGTGCTGGTCGTGTACGATGATATTGCTCTTCCCGTGGGCTCCTTGCGTCTGCGCGAAGGAGGCAGTGCCGGCGGACATAATGGCATGAAATCGCTCATTGCTCACTTAGGTACGGAGTCCTTCCCGCGCCTGCGTGTTGGCATAGGCTCGCACGGACGCCAAACGCTCGTTTCCCACGTGCTCGGCGGCTTTGCACCGGAGGAGAAAGAAGTCATGCAAGCAGCCATCTCTCGCGCTGCTGAAGCGTTGCAATGCCTGTTGCAAGCAGGATTTTCCACCGCCGCCAATCGCTACAACACACCGCGGCAGCCGCATATTCCCCAAGCAGATCCCCCGGGGCAGCCGCATTAGAAAATGCGGCTGCCATTTACGATTTACGATGTGGGAAGTTTGGCGGCTACGCCGCAAATTTGGCGAACGAAAGGGAAACTTCAGAGCCGTCGTTATAATGACCTCCATTGTCACAAATTTTAATACGTATAGACAGTGACATCAGTCAACAAAATCATTTCCTTCGTTGATTAACTCCTCTCAAATGCGTTTACTCTGGCAGATCCGCTAACAGAGAATCAGATGCCGTCGCGATAAGAAAACTCGCCCGGAGGCGACTTCGCCAAGTCTTCCAAGGTGATGGATTCCAGATACTCACGCACGACGCGCTGCAACCCGCGCCACACCGGCTGCGTGGGGCACAGCTTCTCCATCGGGCAGTTGTACTTCTCGGAGTCCAGGCAATTCACCGGTTCCAACTCGCCTTCCGTGGCTTGCAGGATCTCGTACACGGTGTAACGTGAGGCCGGTCGGGAAAGCCGATAGCCACCGGATTTGCCGCGCAAACTCACCACGAGATGCTCGCGCAGAAGTAACGCAATGATGGTCTCCAGGTATTTGATCGTGAGATGCTGCTGCTCCGCCACGGCACGAAGAGACACCGGCTGTGCACCCGGCTGGCTCGCCAAGGCAACCATCAGACGCAGAGCGTAGCGCCCCTTTGTGGAAATTTTCATCATACCTTTTGCGAAAAACAGCGCCGAAAAGCCCCGCGAGGAGCAGAGCTTTTCCTCTCGTCGTTGCCGAAATGGAGTCGAGGCTCAGAGCTTGCGGCAGAAGTCCTCCAACCGGTCGAGCCCCTCCTTGAGTACATCCAACGAGGTGCAATAGGAAATACGGATGGCTTGATCGTTTCCGAAGGCGATACCCGGCACGACCGCCACCTTGTAACGCTCCAGTAACCGCTCGCAGAAGTTCAAGGAATCCAGCCCCGTGGCGCTGATGTCCGGGAAGAAGTAGAAGGCCCCCATGGGCTCCACGATCTTCACTTTGGGCATCTGGGAAAGTCGGTCGTACACGTACTGGCGGCGCAAATCGTACTCTTCACGCAGGTCACCAATGAAAGATTGATCGCCCTTGAGCGCCTCGATGGCTCCGTATTGTGCGAAGGTGGTGGCATTGGAAGCCGTATGATCCTGGATGAGGCGGATGGCCTGGGCAATGGCATCTGGCGCAGCGGAATAGCCCAAGCGCCAGCCTGTCATGGCGTAACTCTTGGAGAAACCGTTGATGGTGATTGTGAGGTTATAGAGCTCCGGGGAGAGCGCGGCCATAGACACATGCTTTGCCTCGCCATAGATAAGATGCTCGTAGATTTCATCCGCCAAGATGAGAATGTCTTCATCCTCCGCAACCTGACCAATAGCGCGCAGTTCCTCCTCGCTGTACACGGCTCCGGTTGGGTTGTGCGGCGTGTTGAGGATAATCATCTTCGTGCGCGGCGTCATTGCGTCCGCAAACTCATCTGCAGTGATTTTCCACCCGTTTTCCGGCTTAGTGGGAGCATACACAGGCGTGCCACCACAGAGCTCCACCATAGAGGGGTAGCTCACCCAGTAGGGTGTGGGAATGATCACCTCATCCCCAGGGCTGATGGTAGCGCGCAGCGCGCTGTAAACTGCCGGTTTGGCGCCGGAGCATACGCAGATTTGTTCCGGCGTGTAAGTGAGATTATTGTCACGCTTCAGCTTGTCCGCAATGGCCTGACGAAGAGCGGGCAGCCCGGCGGACGGGGTATATTTGGTGGCTCCGTTTTGCAGAGCCTGAATGGCTGCTTGCTTGATATTTTCCGGCGTATCCTTATCGGGCTCCCCACCCGCAAGTCCGAAAACCTGTTCTCCCTTTGCCTTCATTTCCTTGGCACGATTTGTCACGGCGAGCGTCAACGACGGGCTCAGAGAGGCAGCATTTGATGATATAAAGTCCATTGCTCGAAATTGGTGTGAAATGTTGACATTCGGCACACGATCATGCGCCGCGGAAATGATACCCCCAAAGGCGTGGCATTGCAAGGTTAAAAGCTTAGCCAATATGCAATCTTCATACAATAAATGAATTGCGAGCGAAGATTTCATAAGCTGCCTTATACAGCAATGCCCCAGATATGCCAAGGAACAACACAGGTCAACCGCATTAGAAAATGCGGTTACAACTTACGATTTATTGATGACGTGCGTATTGCACAGATTTTTTTCGGATCATCAACGCATGTGGAGGCTTCTTTAGAGCCATCATCATGATGACCGTTTGCCATCATGATTTTTGATACGTATAAACGATGATACCAATCCGTAAGAGCCTTTTCCCTGCTGATTAACTTCTCCCAAATGCGTTTGCACTGAAGGAACACGTAGAAGAAGATCTGCCGAATGTCCTTGAGTGCCGAAAAAATGGTCGCCGGCAAGAAACCGACGACCATTCCAAAGAGATGCTATTGAAAAAAGGGATACCTATCAGAAGAGCACACCGGCTCCGATCACGATACCGTGCTGTCCAAAGTTGAAATTAGAGGAGGCCGAGTCTCTGAAGAAGGTGCGGTTGAACTCGTAGCCCACCTTCACGTAAACGGAATCTGAGCATTGTACCTTGATGCCGGCGCCCAACCCAAAGGTAAAGCCTCCCACTGATTCTTCGTAATCGAGAACCTCTGTCTTACCCCATGCGTAACCGGCCTTGGCTCCCAGATCCAGAAAGACGTGCTCCGCCAAACCAATGTTGGCATCATAGCCAAGCGTCAGCGGCAAGCGAGAAAGAGTGGTGCTAATTCCTTCTTCCTTGTCCTCCCCACGGTCGAACCCGAGAGAAACTGTAAACTGATGACGTACGGAAGAAACCGCATCGTTGTACAAACTGAGGTTCAGACGAGCGCCGACCGTGTCGGGCACATCGTCCTTGTCCGAGAAGTTGTAGACGCCCTCCAAGGAGTACACCGGCTGCCAATCGTAGGAGGTGATCGCACCAGTGGTCGGCTGAGACAGATAATATGGAGCCGCTGAGGCGACGCCCACCATCAAGCCCATGAGGGCAACAAGGGAAAGAAGTTTTTTCATAGCAACCCGTTTTTATCACATTACCAGCCCGCTGGCAAGCACGTTTTTTGATTCATAAAAAATTCGCACGCTGAAGGCGCAAGCTGGCGAACCAAAGGTTGAGCGAAATTTGAAAGCTCTGCGCGAATGCGGTCACAAAACGATAATGGCACTCGTAGGTACCTATTGGCGATTTACAAATTACGCCCTGGAAATTTCGTGTTCCGAGATACGTGCGGTCTACCGAATGGAGGGTCTTCTCCACTTTTCCGCTCCATCCAAATGCGCTTGCCCCGGAATCACCTTGTTTTCTCCGATCACCACCTGGTGCGCCCACGCACGTCATGTCCGGATCGAACCTTGGCAATACCCGGTATAAGACTGACCCAACAAGAAGTAACGCCTCTTTGTGTAGCGAGAATGAGCAGAGGGGCTCATGCCCTGACGTATCTAAAAACCTGCTGCAGGCACGTAGACCCGCAGCAGGTTGAAATGAGATATGGGGGAACGCGTCTTAGTCCTTCTTGACGTCTCCCTCCGACGGACTCCATTCCTCGGCCTGCAAGGAAGCGAGGTTGAAGGCTTGCTCCAAGCCGACCATATCGCCGGCACGCACCGTCTCAAATGCGGCAGTCTCGCGACGAAGCTGTTCAGCATCGTAGTTCACAGCCTTCACAGAAAGCCCGATGCGACGCTCAACCTTGTCCACCTTGATGACACGCGCCTGTATTTCGTCACCCACCTTGATGACATCCTTCACACGCTCCACGTGCTCCTCTGAAAGCTGGGAGATGTGAATGAGACCATCGATGTCGCCATCCAGGTTGACAAAGGCTCCGAAAGAGGCAATCTTCGCCACCTGCCCGGACACCAGATCACCCACCTTGAAGCGGTTATCGATGGTTTCCCACGGATCATCGCCGAGCTGCTTGATGCCGAGAGAAACGCGCTGATTCTCTTTGTCGATGCTCAGCACACGCGCCTCGACCACGTCGCCCTTCTTAAGCACTTCAGAGGGGTGATTAATCTTGCGTGTCCAGCTCATGTCTGACACGTGAATCATACCGTCAATTCCTTCCTCAAGCGCAACAAATGCGCCGTAAGGTGTCAGGTTGCGCACCGCGCCGGAAATGATGGTGCCAACAGGGAAACGAGCTTCGATGGCATCCCACGGGTTCTCCTCCAGCTGACGCACACCCAACGATATCTTTTGCTCTTCCACAGAGATGTTGAGCACCACGGCCTCGATTTCCTGATCCAAAGACAGTACGTCGCTCGGGCGAGTGATGCGCTTGGTCCATGAGAGCTCGGAGACGTGCACTAGGCCCTCTACTCCTCGCTCCAGCTCAACAAACGCGCCATAGGCGAGCAGCTTGGTAATGCGACCCTTTACGCGAGAGCCAATCGGGTACTTTTTCTCGATATCAGCCCAGGGGTTGTCCGAAAGCTGCTTGAGCCCGAGCGACACGCGCTCTTTGTCACGATCTACATCCAAGATGAGTACCTCAAGTTCTTGCCCAATGTGCAACAGTTCGGAGGGGTGATTCACGCGCCCCCAGCTCATGTCGGTGATGTGCAACAGACCATCCATGCCGGAGAGATCCACGAAGGCGCCGAAATCCGTAAGGTTTTTCACGATGCCACGCACTTTGTCCCCCGCCTTCACGGTTTCCAGGAAGCGCTGGCGCAACTCGCTGCGCTCAGCTTCGATAACCTCGCGGCGCGACAACACGATGTTTTTGCGCTCATCGTTAACCTTTACAATCTTGAACTCGTACACATTGCCCACGTACTCATTGAGATCCTTCGGAGGAATGATATCAACTTGCGACCCGGGAAGGAAAGCTTCGACGCCCACATTGACCATCAGCCCACCCTTCACAATGCTCTTCACCTTGCCTTTCACCAGACCACCTTCCTTGAAAACGGCCACGATCTTGTCCCAGTTCTGCTTGTGGGCTGCCTTTTCCTTGGAAAGCACCACATGACCTTCCTCATTTTCCAGGCTTTCCAGCAGCACTTCTATCTGATCCCCTACTTCAATTTCTTCATCCTCGAACTCAGAGATGGGGATCTCCCCCTCCGACTTGTATCCTATGTCCACCAGTACGACTTGAGGACGAATTTCAAGGATGGTACCATTCACGATATCACCCTTACGGAATGACGGAAGCTTCGACTCAATCAAAGCCTCCAATTCAACATTGCTCATTGATTTTATTGGTTAGATTTGGTTGTCTCCGGCGCGTTTCTCTGGCCCATACACCGGTAGTTATGCGGGCGCCTGTGAGCTACCGGGCAACGCGACGGAGCAGGTATTTTACTCCCGTATCTTCATCTTGGCAAGCAATTTTGTCAGTCGTTTGCAGAAAAAACTTTTCGAGACAAATCTTCCGTCAGCGGAACATTTTTTTATTGCAAATAAATGGACGCGCCGCTAAGATGACGCATGGAGGTACTCCGCCAGTGTCGGAAAGCCTCCACCCGTCTAACACGAAGGAATTTGATACAATGCCAAGCAACAACGAGACCAACATAATAGTGACCGGGCGTCATATCGAGGTGACGGATGCCATCCGCGAGTTTGCCCGCAAGAAGATAGAGGCCATACACATTGACTATCCACGTATTGTGGAAGCCCGCGTGGTAGTGGATGTGCAGAAAGATCGGCACGTGGCAGAGATTGTTCTGTTCTGTGCGGATCATATCACGATACAGGCTTCAACGACCGGGACGGATTTGTACGCAGCGCTGGATGAGACGGTGACCAAAATTATGCGCCGCATGCGCAAGCACAAGACACGATTGATGAAGCATTTCCGTCCGCACCGCTCCCAGAGCATCCGCAAGCTGGAAGAGAAAGTGTACGAGGAGGATGTGCTCGACCAAGATGTGGACATTGACGCTCCGGAGGATCCCAAACCAGTCCGCATCACTCGCGAGGGCTATGAACTGAAGACCATGTACAAGGAAGACGCCATCATGGAGCTGGAAATTTCCGGCAAACCCTTCGTTCTGTATCGCAATGCGCGCCGCAATGTGCTGCAGATTGTTTATCGTCTGCACGAGGGTGAATACTCCATTATCGAGCTGGGCAACGAGCTGAAGGCCTGATTGCCGCGACTCACCAACTCCTGTACGGAAAACCTTGGCTTTGCCGCGTGTTTGACAAAACGGCGGCAAAGCCTTTTTTTTAAGCTCTCTCAAGCACATATATGTTCACTGATACCATGCTCCCGTCCGAGGAAAATATGTGTGAAAACTCGGGCAACATATGTCCAAAAAATTTCTCCATATCCCACGCGTTTCATGGAAAACGGACGGTAGAAATGAAACCTCCTATTGCCACCGTTGCTGCTCCGGCTTCGCAACTCTCGCCGCTTTGTAACCACGCCCGCACATGGCTTTATGACCCCCCATCCGTTCTAGGTTCGCATCCCCGCGCCGCAGGCATGTTCACTCCTCAAATCGTAAATGGCTCGTTCGTGTCTCTCTTGGAACGGACGCGATCTCTGGCATATTTGGCAAGTGACGTAATCAGCTCTTGAAAAAGGGAAATATTCTGATAGGATAGAGGGCATGAACGGATTTCGAATCACAGTGCTCACCTTGCTGTGCTTGTCGGTGGGCTTAATGTTCTACGCGGTACTCGTCGTGATACCCAGTTGGCAGGTGGATTACAGCGCGTACCAATCATCTTTGAAATTCGCCGAGTATGAAAAGAAAAATGATATACACCGTCAGCAAATGATGGCCTATGATCCCTCGGTGGAAGCGCCGGAAGTAGAACAGGCTCGCTTGGAGCAGGAAGCGGCCGCGCGCCGCGACGAAGCTTCCATCAATGAAGCAGAGGAGAGTAATGTGGTTGCCGCAGCCAAGCGCAAAGAGGAGGCCGCGCGCGCTCGCGCCTCCCGCCAGAAGGAAGAAGCCGATAACCCGCGCAGTGCAATCATTGGCAGGGTGACCTCCTATGATCCGGAGTGGAATTGTGTGATGATGAAACCTGAGATTCCGGAGTTGTTTCAGCCGGGTGTCGTGCTGGCTGTGCGCCGCGATGGTTTGGTGGTTTGCGAAATGGTGGTTGACAGCCGTGATGCGGAGTCCGGTCAGGTGAGCGCCACAATTAAAGAGACAGATATTCAATCTGCCGAAGGCGGAGGACAGAAACAAGAGCCGCGACCTGGCGACGAGGTTATCATCTCCCCCTTTTTGAGTGCCCAAGAGCTGTTCCATGAGAGCTCAGAAGGGGGTGCTACCCCCCCTGCGCAGCAACAGACGGAAACGCCCGCTGCAGATGGACAAACGCCCCCCCCGCTGCCTCCACTGCCACCTGCCGATGAACCGGAGTCTCTCTCCCAACCACCCTCGGAATCCCCTGCTCCGCAGCCTGCCACCCCTTCCCTGCTCTCGCCATCCAATAACGGCAATGAGCTCCCTTCGCTGGATGATACGAGGAACACATTGGAGCAGTGATGACACAGGATACCCCCAGTCGCGTCCTTTTTGGGGCAGCCCCCAGCTTTTCCTTTGAATTTTTCCCCCCTAAGACGCCGGAAGGAGCTGAAGCTCTGCTCCAGACGATCATAACTCTGCAGGACTTTCGTCCCAGCTTCGTGAGTGTGACCTATGGCGCAGGAGGCGGATCGCGTGAGTTGACGCGAGCTGTGGTACACGATATCCAGCAGCGTGGCATCCCCACCGTACCTCATCTCACCTGCGTGGGACACACGGAAAAGGAACTAGAGGAAATACTGGAAGGCTTTGTAAAAGCGGGGGCTCGCGCCATTCTCGCACTGCGCGGCGACCCCCCTCGTCGTGGTTCCTACGATCCGAGTCGCGATGCTTTTCATCATGCGGCGGAACTAGTTCGTTTCATTCGCAACTGGGAAAACCGCCGCTCCCTGCCGTATCACCTCACGGTGGGTGTGGCAGGCTTTGCGGAAGGTCACCCGGACACTCCCAACCGTCTCCGCGAGATGGATTATCTAAAGGCAAAGATCGATGAGGGGGCGGATTACATCTGCACGCAGCTCTTCTTCGACAACCATGCCTTTTTCGATTACCGCGACCGCTGCCGTCTCCTGGGAATTCAAGTGCCCATCATTGCCGGAATTATGCCGGTGACAAGCGCATCCGGCATGAACCGCATGGCCGAACTTTCTGCGGGCACGAACTTCCCGGCACGCTTGCTCAAGGCAATGCTACGCGCGGGCGGGGACAAGGCGAGCTTAGAACGCGTCGGCATCAACTATGCAAGCCAGCAGTGCAGCGAGCTTCTGGACGCAGAGGTGGACGGCATCCACTTTTACACGCTTAACCGTTCCAAGGCCACACTTGAAATCTACCGTAATCTGGGGCTCAACAATTACGTTGATGTCGATCGCCTCAAATCCCTCAACTCTCTCTACAAGAACTAAACCACACTATGGCAAGAAAACACGACAAGCGGCAAGAGATGCCGGAACTCACCCCCGAGGAAATGAAAGCCATCGGCGAAATTGAGCTGGGCCCTTCTCGCCACGAACAATTTCTCAACGCTCACTACAAAAAACTCATCGTAGCCACACTGGCGGTCATGTTGCTGCTTGCAGCAGCCATTGTTTACGCCACATACCGCATGCGGCAGGAGACCGACGCCTCAGGTCTGCTGGTGCAGACTCTCGGTGTTGTGGGTACCAGTTCGGCTGAGGAAAATGAAAATGCTGATTTAACCACGCTGGAGCGCATTATTCGCGAGTATTCCGGCACTCATGCTGCCGGCACAGCGCAGTTGCTACGCGGCATGCGCCTCGTGGAGGGCGGTGAGGAGAAACGCGGTCTGGAGACTTTGCAGCAAGTCGCTATGGGAGCCAAAGAACCGTTCGTGCGCTTGCGTGCGCAGGTGTTCATGGCTGGACATTACATGCGCGGCGGCGAAAAGGAGAAAGCCGTGGAGCTGTGGCAGACTGTGAGCCGCGCTGGCGATACGCCATATCAAGCGCTCGCTTTGCTTTCGTTGGGAGATTTGGCTCAGAAAAGTGGAGATGTCCAAAGCGCACGAACCTACTACACACAGATTACCGAGCGTTGTCCTGCCTCCCCTTTGCAGGGAGCCGCGCAGCAGCGTCTGCTCATCCTAGGCGTGGATGCTCCCAAAACTGTGTCTCCCCCGGAGCAGCAGAAAAAAGATGGGCCGGACAAAGATGACTTGCTCTTCCCGGGCGCGGGTTCTCCCCTCAACTGACCTCTGCTCTCGGTATGGCTCTGGAGCGGGATATTTTTTCGGAACTCACCGGCGTGAGCCGCTTGCTGTCGCGTCTGCGCGATTATCGGCAGCGTGAGTCTCTCTCCCCGGAGGAATGGTGCCTCGGCATGGTAGCTTTTGCTATCGCTGAAGCCGATCAACCTGAGCTGCCCGGGGAAGAATTTCCTCCACTTTATGCACAGTTCGAGAAAAAGGCAACGCCCGAATTGCGAGCCCAGTCTTTGTCTCGACTCAGCGCTTTTGTCGCCCGGCAACGTGGTGTGGGCTGGCGTGCTCTTCTACTTTACGCCGTGTCGGATTCTCACCCTTTGCTCGCCGCTCGAGCCTCTACCCTTGCTGTTACCATGGCCCCGCCTCAGCAGGAAATTCGCTTTGCCGGCGCTCTTGCACTCGTGCAACTTTTGCGGGCGCAAAAACACCCCTCTGCTGCCATCATGAGTGGGCTTCTCGCTCCTGCTGATCTGCGCTTGCTCCCAACTCTCACTCCGCTGCATAACATGCCAACGGATCAGTTGACCTCTCTTCTTCCCGATTTGCATGGACAGCTCAATAGCTTGAGTTCCGCTTGGCTGCTGCCGCTCGCACAGGTTCCGGAGCTTTGCGAACCGCTTACCCTCGCGATGGAGCGCCTTGCCGCCTCCACAAAATTAGTAGCGGACGTTAACTATCCCATTCCCACATGGAGCTTTGCTTCTCCTGCACCACAACCGCTCCATGCGTGGTCGCTCTCGGAATTCCTTCCGCGTATCCTCCCTTCTCTCTCTCCCTACCTCTCAACTTCCCAACTTCAGCGTCTCCACACTGCTTTCGCATAATTTTACTTGCCTTTCATCCTCTTTCGGTGTACAAATTGCGCACTTACACGGCCTCGTAGTTCAATGGATAGAACGGCCCTCTCCTAAAGGGCAAATACAGGTTCGATTCCTGTCGGGGCTAATGCCCGTTTTCCCCCTATGTGAATTGCTGATGAGGGCAATTCGGGGGGAGCGGAGGGAGCTCAGCAGTAGGTTTTGGTCCTGAGCAGCTTTTTTAATTCGGGAGGGGAGAAAAGTTCATCTACCTCGATCTTCAGGAAAGTTGCGATAGCCGATGGGAAGAGGGGAATGACGGTCGAGCAGTGAACGGTCGTAGCGGCGAGTCGGGGGTGACATGTGACCGAGGGTATGTTCTGTGCGGAAGAAAAACTGGAGGTAGTAAGTTCCGGAGTAGCCGATTTGGGCGGCTTCGCGAATCATGCGAAGGATATCCGCCTCATCCAGGAGCGCCGGGTGCACAGTGGTACGTACCTCATGAGGAAGCTTGTACTGAAGCAAAAGAGCAAGAGACTTCCGGAATCGGTCGTAAAGTATTGAACCATCCGGCAACTTCCAAGAGCGATCGGAGGGCATTTTGTGATCGAGCGCGACATAATCGATGAGATGGTTTTGCAAGAGTGGTCGAAGAATCTGAGGATTGCTGCCGTTGGTATCAATTTTAATGAGGTAACCTAGCTCTTTAATCTGGGAGCAAAGTTCAAAAATATGGGGCACTAAAGTAGATTCTCCGCCGGAAAGCACGACAGCATCCAAAAAAGAACGACGTTCCTTGAGGAAAGCTATCTCGTCCACCACTCCGCGGTGCTGAGAAAGGGCAAGATCGGGGTTATAGCAGTAGGGACAACGCAAATTGCAGCCGTTGTACCAAAAAATACAGGCGGCCTTCTTGGGGTAATCCAGGAAGGTGAGCGGCGTGATATCCGAAGGATGAACAATGGGCGGCATGAAAGGAAAATAAAAACAAACCCCACGAAGCGGCTCAAGCAGCGCGAAACGTGGGGAAGGAAAGCGATCCCCCCGACTTCGCTCCCCGAATCAGAAGCGAAGGGGGGAATCGGAAACATCACTTCAGAATCGTGTCACCGCAGCAGCCGCAAGGCTCCACGAAGTGCTCACGCTCCTCGAACTCACCTTGCTTGCCGGCGTTGAACGTCTCCACGGGGCGATGGTATCCCATCACACGGGTATAGACGGTGCACTTGGAGCGCTCGCTCTCGTGCTCGGCCAGGATCTGCTCATCAGTTTTAACGACTGCTTTAATTTCTTCTTCTGTCATGGTTTATTTATGGGTTAGGAAATGCTTTAGAAAAGAGGCAATTCGGGCTGTTCTTCGGCGCGGGCCTTGGCGATGAGTTCTTCATCACAAATCGGGCAGTAGTCATGGCGCCCCTTGAGGTAGCCGTGCTTGTCGCACACGGAGAAAAGCGGCGTAACCGTAATATAAGGCATCTTGAAATTCGTAAGCACCTTGCGCACGATGTCACGGCAAGCCTCCGGAGAGGAAATAGCCTCGTTCATGTACATGTGGAATACCGTACCGCCGGTGTAGCAGCACTGGAGCTTGTCCTGCATGTGAAGAGCCTTGAAGAGATCACTTGTGTAATTGGCTGGAAGCTGAGAACTGTTGGTGTAGTAACGGTGCCCCGGCGTGCCTGCCTGGATGATGTCCGGGAAGCGCTTGGCATCCTCACGAGCAAAACGGTGAGTAGTTCCTTCTGCCGGAGTAGCCTCCAAATTGTAGAGATTGCCGGTTTCTTCCTGATAGCTACGAATGCGCTCACGCATGAAATGCAGAACCTCCTCCGCAAAGGCAATTCCATCGGGAGTGGCGGTGTTCATGGTATCACCGGAAAAATTACGCAACATCTCATTGATGCCATTCAGTCCGATAGTCGAGAAGTGATTGCGCAGGTGAGGCAGATAACGCTTCGTGTAGGGGTACAGACCGCGGTCATAGAGCGTATTGATAAACACGCGCTTCTTCTCCAGTGTACTCTTGGCCAGATCCATCAGCTCTGCCAGTTTACTGTAGAGCAAATTCCTATTGCCCTTGTACAGGTAACCGAGACGAGCCATATTGATGGTGACCACACCGATGGAGCCTGTCATTTCCGCTGAACCAAACAAGCCGCCGCCGCGCTTGAGCAATTCGCGCAGGTCCAGTTGCAAACGGCAGCACATGGAACGCACCGCATCCGGTTTGTACGCTTCTTCATCGATGACTTTGTTGCCATTCTCGTCGATCTTGTACTGAGAACCAACAAAGTTTTGGAAGTAGGAAGAGCCTATCTTAGCCGCATTGGCAAAGAGCAGAGGCACATTTTCGCCATCCCAGTCAAAATCCTCTGTGATATTCACGGTAGGGATGGGGAAGGTGAAGGGTTGCCCAGTGCTATCTCCCTCGGTAAGTACCTCGTAGAAAGCTTTTTGGATGACTGTCATCTCCGGCTGGAAATGCTTGTAGGTCATGCCTGTGAGTGACTCCGCCCCGCGTTCTTTGGCGAGAGCCGCGAGCTTTTCATCGTGCAGATTTTCGAAGATATGCGCGCCTCCGGAGAAAGGAGGCTGCTCGCGCAAGTCGCGCGGCACCGTCCAGTCAATGGTTACATTAGTGAATGGGCTTTGTCCCCAGCGGGACGGTACATTCAGGTTGTACACAAAGCTGCGAAGCGCTTTCTTCACTTCCCCATAAGGGAGCTGGTCGCGGAAGAGGTAGGGAGAAAGGTACGTATCAAAAGAACTGAAAGCTTGCGCTCCCGCCCACTCACTTTGCAAAATGCCCAAGAAATTGGCCATCTGTCCCAGAGCCTCACGGAAATGTTTGGGAGGACGGCTATTCACGCGACTACGCACGCCGTTAAATCCCTCGTTGAGTAAGTTGCGCAAGCTCCATCCGGCGCAGTAGCCGGTGAGGCAATCCAAGTCGTGAATGTGGTAATCGCCGTTGCGATGAGCAGCGCCCTCATCCGGAGAGTAGACCTGGTCAAGCCAGTAGTTGGCAATCACCTTGCCGGCGGTGTTGTTCACGAGCCCGGCGTTGGAATAAGTCGTGTTGGAATTGGCCTTGATACGCCAGTCAATATTGCCGATGTACTCCTCGATGGCCTGCTTGCAATCTACCCACGTGTTGCCCTGATACATGCCGGCAATCTGCTCGCGCTGCAGCTTGTGCAAAAAGCGGTACTTAATGAAGTTACGAGCGGTCTCAAACGCCCCGGCCTTCATCAGCTCACTCTCGATGAGATCCTGCACCTTTTCCACCGGCAGGTACTCCTCACCCTTGATGGCATCCAGCACACTTGTGTAAACCAGCGGATTATACTCCTCTTGGGATGCGTGAAAAGCTTTCTCGATGGCCTGCTGAATCTTGTAGGCCTCAAAACGCTCGCGCTTCCCATTGCGTTTGATGATTTGCTGCGGCATGATTGTATGAGAGATTGATGATGTTCATGAATCGAGACGGAGCAAGAGCCGCCACGTGCGCGCAACGGATGCTCCCCGAGAAGTCAGCCTCTTTTTCTTTTTCCCTACCCGACTCGCTCGGTCGCACCCCGGATCGACACGCCGTGGTCCACTTGTCCGGGTATCCGAAGATGCTGCGCGTTCTGTACTCGATACGGGCTCGCGCCCTCTGCTCCCCCGCGCTTGGTTCCGGATGACCCGTTCCCGTCCGTCCTCGGATGAGCGCGAATTTAGCACAACACCCCCAACCTGACAAGAGAAAATTTTTCTCGATTAATTTCCAATACGCAAAATATATGATCGTTTTTTCAAATTTTACGCAATATATTGTGTCGATTGTTTGAAAAATCGACAAACCGCATCTTCCATCCTCTTTCATTATCAAAGAACATTTTTGAGCAACCGCGATGGCATCAGATACCCAAGATGGTGGGGCAAAAAAAATTACGGAAAACTTAAAGGAGCGAGCATTCTTCCCTTTCAGAGGGAGACCACATTGAGCCAGATGTTTCTCAGAGTTGGCTCCCCTTTGGGACCGCATCGCTCATTTTGTCATAGAAAATGCGATTGCCATTTCCGAGTTAAGATTTTGAAAATTCGTGCTCGGGAATAAGCCCGATGAACCGGCTGGGGAGGTAGAGAAAATACTCGGATGTTTAATCATCCATCAGATACGTCTCAGCCCCACACGCGCGAGGAAGCATCGCTAGGCATGCGCCAATCACCACGCGGGGAGAGGGAAATGGTGCCGACCTTCGGCCCGTCCGGGACGCAACTGCGCTTATACTGCTGAGCAAAGAAGCGGTGCAGGAAAGTTCCCAGCGTGCGTTGAATGGTCTCCTCATCGTAATCATGGTTCCATACACGTCGGGCAAGCTCAAGCAACTTCTGCGGAGAAGCCCCATATTTGATGAAATGGTAAAGGAAGAAGTCATGTAAATCGTACGGACCAAGCAACCCCTCCGTCTTCTGTTCTACCGTGCCATCATCCGAAGGGGGCAAGAGTTCCGGACTCACCGGTGTGTCGATAATGTCCTGCAACACGTCGGCAAGATCCGGCGAGCTGCTTCGACCCACATGCGCAATGAGACAGCGGATGAGCGTCTTGGGGATGGAACAATTCACGGCGTACATGCTCATGTGATCGCCATTGTAGGTAGACCAGCCAAGGGCTATCTCGGAGAGATCACCGGTCCCCACCACGAGCCCCCGGTGCATGTTGGCCATATTCATGAGAATCTGTGTACGCTCGCGAGCCTGTACATTTTCGTAGGTCGTCGTGCGCTGAGATGGGTCAAAGCCTAAGTGGTCAAATTCTTTCATACAAGCATCACGAATATCAACCTCGACGAGGCTCGCGCCCACAAGCTGAGCCAGGCGCACAGCATTATCATGGGTGCGGTCGGTGGTGCCGAAGCCGGGCATTGTGATCGCTCGAATGCAGCTCGGATCCATACTCAGCTGCTCGCACGCCCGCGCGCACACCAACAGAGCCAGTGAACTGTCCAACCCTCCGGATACACCAAGCACCAGGCTCTTCGCTCCGGTGTGCTCCATGCGTTTGGCAAGCCCTGTCGCCTGGATATTCAGAATATCTTCACAACGCTCCTCGGTTTGCGCAGGAGACGGCAGGAATGGACGTTTCTGCAGGCGTGCAAACCGCAAATCACACTCTTCCGGCAGGGGAGAAAGATCAATCATGCGGACATCCTGCCACTCCCGAGGCAGACGGTTCTCGTTGTATGAACTCTCGCTCATGCGAGCCGCGCTCAGGCGCTCCACATCCACATCCGCACATGTAAGCGTGGTACTGCGAGAAAAGCGTTCACTCTCCGCAGCGATACGACCATTTTCCGCGATGAGCGCATGACCGCTATACACGACATCCTGCGAACTCTCTCCCACCCCGGCAGAGGCCAGCGCGTACGCACACAGGCACGTGCCACTTTGCTGTGTCACTAATTGGCGACGGTAGTGCGCCTTTCCGGCCATCTCAGTACTGGCGCAAGGGTTGAAAATCACGCGTGCTCCCAACAGCGCTAGCCGCGAACTGGGCGGCAGCACCGACCATAAATCTTCGCAAATCTCAACACCAAACACGAGACCTTCCCCGTCGGAGAACAGCAAGTCTGTACCGATGGGGACCTCACCGAAGCCAGGCAGTTCCACATGTCGAGCACGTAAATCCGACGCAGGACGAAACTGTCGGCGATCGTAAAATTCACGATAATTAGGCAACACGCTCTTGGGCACCAAGCCACGCACCTGTCCGCGCTGCAGAACCACCGCCACGTTGTAAAGAGCATCCTGCACGACAAGGGGAATCGTCGTGATAAACACGCAAGAGAGTTCCGCCGTCCGCTCTGCAAAGCTTTTCAAACCGGAGAGGGCGGCGCGCTGTAGTGTGGGCTGAAAGAATAAATCCCCGCACGTGTACCCCGTAAGGCTCATTTCAGGGAAAAGCACGGCGTGCGCCCCTAAATCAGCAGCATCGTGCGCAGCATTCACGATGGCCTCCGTATTGCCCGGCACATCTGCCACACGAATAGGCGGCACGGCGGCCACGAGTCGATAATAACCGTATGTTGCCATGAGAGACAAAGGGAAAACTAATAACTGCGCGCCCAGAGAACGCGGCGAGACGTTGGGCGACCTGTGAGAATGCAAGGCGCCTCAGGACCCTGCCCCAGCTCGCCCTGCGGGATGCAGCGGATAGAAACACGCAGACTCTTACCGAGCTCTTCTTCCTGCTCCGGGGAGCCATCCCACGGACAGAGCAGCCAATCAGCATCGCCCTCGCTCCCGAAGTTTTTCTTGAAATCCTCTAAACAACTGCAGGGGCGAATATGAGCATCACGAAAGGCCTGCTGCCGAGCGAGCAAGTTGCCTTGTATGTCCTCCAACAGAGCGGTAATGCCCGTCACAAGATCTTTCTCAGTCAGAAAATCTTTTTCGCCGGTGGGGCGGTCGCGACGAGCAAGGCAAACAGATCCCTTCTCCAGATCTCGTGGTCCGATTTCTATACGTACCGGCACGCCTTTCTTTATCCACTCCCATTTTTTGGTTCCACCATTCAGATCACGCTCGTCCACCTCCACGCGCAGTGGTAAGTCGTGAAACCGCTGCGCGGCAAGCTTCTCGGCCAGCTCCCGGCAGTGGGTGAGGATTTGTTCGCGCGTTTCCTCCTTGGGTGTAACAGGTATGATCACGATCTGTCGTGGAGCAACGCGAGGCGGACACACGAGGCCGTCATCATCCGAATGGGCCATGATAAGCATGCCGATCATGCGTGTGGAAACGCCCCAAGAGGTCGTCCATGCAAACTGCCGTTCATTATGACGACCGGCAAAGGAGATGTTTTGCGCCTTGGCGAAGTTCTGTCCAAGGAAGTGAGAGGTGCCTGCCTGTATCGCCTTACGATCCTGCACCATGGCCTCCACAGTGTAAGTGCGCACCGCACCGGGGAAACGTTCGTGTTCGGTCTTTTCTCCGGGGATGGACGGCACTGCGAGCACATCGCGCTGAAAATCCTCGTACACCTTGTGCATGGTGGCCGTCTCTCGTTCAGCTTCTTCGCGGGTTTCGTGAGCGGTGTGCCCCTCCTGCCACAGGAATTCGGCCGTGCGCAGGAAGATGCGCGGGCGCATTTCCCAACGCATCACATTGCACCATTGGTTCACCTTGAAAGGGAGGTCGCGATAAGACTCCAACCAGCGCGAGAAGGCCGCGCCGATGACTGTTTCCGAAGTGGGTCGTATCACATACTTGTCGGTGAGTTCCCCCGCAGGAATCATGCGAGTTTTTCCGGTATCGGGGTCTTTACGCGCCTCCAGACGGTGGTGAGTAACCACGGCGCACTCTGTGGCAAATCCCTCGGCGTGTTCCGCTTCTTTCTCCAAGTAGGCAACAGGTATGAGCATCGGGAAATAGGCATTGGTATGTCCGGTGCGCTTGAATTCGGCGTCCAGCTGCTGCTGAATAAGTTCCCAGATGGCGTACCCCCATGGTTTGATGACCATGCACCCGCGCACCTCAGAGTTTTCTGCCATATCAGCCGCTTTAACGACCTGCTGGTACCACTCAGGAAAGTCCTGCGCGCGCGTGGGGGAAATTGCATGTTGTTGTGCCATGAGGCGATATTAGTGACTAGCGTAAAAAAGTCAACTCATTTTTGAGGAGCAGCGCGTGCCATGTACACGCGTCCCAATAAAATTTTCTCCGGGTTCATTCAACCCATCTCTTCGCGTGTGGAATGCGTGACACACCACTTGCCTCCGCGCAACGCGCGCTCACTTTTCAATCGTGCATCCAACACTGTACATAGGCGCCGCCAAGCGCCATCGCTGCTTTGTAACGTCCTCCGCGCACAGCTCTCAGAATTCTCGTTCGCACCTGCTCTGCTTCCTCGCGCCGCAGGCGCGCAAGCTTTGCAAATCGTAAATCGTAAATGAATTACGTGCTAGGGTCGCTTTTTCTTGGAACGAATGTGCGTGTCGTGATGAGTACCGGCATTACTCTGCCGCAACCTCATCGGTCGGTTGCTCCGGGGCGTGCAAGATGCGCGCTTGGGTCACGCGGCGACCATCTGTAGCAGTGACGATGATAACGTAGTCTCGGATACGAATCTGCTCATTCACTTCCGGCAGGTGGTCGAGACGATCCGTAATATACCCGCCGAGCGTGGAAATTCCGGCGTCATTTTCCAGCTCGCCGAGACCGGGCAGTTCTTCCTCCAGATCAAAGAGCGCTAGTGAGCCGCTGGCCATGTACTGCCCCTCGCCTAAGGCGTAAAAATCGCGGCTCTCCTCGGCCTCAAACTCGTCCTGGATATCATCGCCGACTATCTCCTCGAGTACATCATCCAAGTACACGAGTCCGAGAGCCACCCCATGTTCATCCACCACAAGCGCGCTATGCGTGCGTTCCTTGGAGAAGAAGTTGAGCAACGTGTCGAGCTTCATCGTTTCCGGCACTACCTTGAGCGGTCGGCAAACGCTGACAATATCCGTGCTGCCGGAACGCACGAGCTTAAGCATGTCTTTCACATGCACCCACCCCTTCACATCATCCAAGTGCCCATTCACTAATGCAAATCGGCTGTGCGGACTGGTACTCACAATCTCCAGATTCTTTTCGAAGGATTCGTTGATATCGAGCACCTCAACATCGTTTCGCGGCACCAGAATTTCACGCACTGAGCGGTCATTGAGCTCCAGCGCGTTCATGGAAATTTCAGCCTCTGTTTCTGTCACTTCCTTGCTGCGTCCGCTTTCCTCCACAATGTGGGCAATTTCCTCGGCGCTGTGAGAATAGTTGGGAGCGTAGTGAGGATCCACGCCGAAGAGAAGGTGAGCAATGCCATTGGCTGTGTTGTTAAAGAGTTTCACAATCCACGAGGTGGAACGCGCAAAACGTACCATTCCATTGGCCGTGCCGAGCGCGACCTGCAACGGGTGGCGTATAGCCAGACTCTTAGGCACAAGTTCCCCGAGGACCACGTGCGCGAATGTGAAGAGACTGTAGGAAACGACGTAGGAGATGATACTCACCGCCACGGGTTGCAAGTGCAAATAGTAGCTGAGAGGCGGAGCAATGAGCTGCTCGATGAAAGGCTCTCCCAAATTGCCCAAGGCAAGTGAAGCGATCGTAATCCCCACCTGGTTGGCCGAGAGGTATGAATCCAGATGATGCACAATGTGCAAGGCATTTTTACGACTCTTGGCTTCACCCGGCTTATCCCCCGCGTCTGCCACTAATTGGCTTTCACGCACCCGGGCGCTCGCAAACTCGTTGGCAACAAAAAATGCGTTCAGAAACAGGAAAAAAGCAACGCCTATGACGAACAGCATAATCGTGCCGGCATCCGGGTACACCCATTCCGCCTGCGCAGCTTGCTCAGGTGTCATGAACAGCCAATTGCTGATTTGCTCAATCATGATTATAGTTTCTCGTATTCGCCGCCTTCTCTCTTCTCCAACACGGTGAATCCGGCTTTTTTTGCATCTGTCACGGAAAGTGGAGCCGTGAGGTGAGGTACACTGACCGAGCTGATTTTCTTGCGAACCGGGTTCTTGCAATACAGGCAGCGCGTCATCGGCTCCCGATCCAACGTTCGCCGCAATTCATACCCACGTCTGCACATCGGGCACGATCTCTCCGGGTCTTCCGGATGCTCTGCTATGTACTCGTATATTGGCATAAGTAGGCGCGAGCCACTCCCCTCAGAATAGCCCGCGCTCGCTTTGTGTTCTTGCTGCTCCTGCTCAAGCCTTACCAGCTTGACTTCGTCACTCCGGGGATCATCCCTTGGTTCGCTAACTCGCGGAAAGCGATACGCGAGAGATGAAAGCGACGCAAGTAGCCGTGGCAACGTCCTGTGAGACCGCAGCAGTTCACCACACGAGTAGGGGAAGCGTTGCGCGGGAGCATCGTAAGCCCCACATAATCTCCCTCAGCCTTCAGCTTGGCACGCAATTCCGCATAGCGAGCCGCAGTAGCTTGATTTTTCTTATTTCTTTCGATCCAACTTTTCTTAGCCATAGTTGTGTGCGCCGTGTTGTACAACAATCACAGTCGCTTGTCAAGCATGATTTTAGTTTTTTATGCCGACATGAAAAAAAACTTGGCTCCGACAAGCGTGACAACGTTGCGTTGCTTTGGTTAGAAATTGATGCGATAGCCCGCGGAGGCATTGGCGCTGTCCTGCCGCTGCACGTCTTGACGGATGCATCCATGAAGATACTGCCGGAGTCGCCACTGAGCGGGATCGTCAGACCGCCCCCCACCCCGATGCCGAGTGCTCCAACCTTGGTGCTTTCCACCTCTGCCATCGTTCTCGAGCTGACGATGCCTTTGTTCACCTTGCCGGAGCGATCTCCCACATCAACCTTCAACAAGCAGCGCTTATCCTGTCTGTGTTTCGCCTCCGACTTCCTCCCCACCCTACATTACTGTGATGCGGTTGCCTTTGGCTATTTGATTCCACTCTGTCAACGGCTCTTTGGGGACTTTCACCCCAGTTACATGTCATGCCTGACGTACCGAAAAAAAACGGCGGGCACCGAGACCCGCCGAGAAAACATTGGATGGGGGGGGAAGCGCTCAGGACTCATCCGAGCCGGAATCATCCGAATCTCCGGAGGAGTCCTCACTTTCATCGTCGGAAGATGAGTCGCTGTCATCCCCCGAATTGTCAGAGGAATCTGAACTCTCGGAATCGGAAGAATCATCGGAGCTGCTTTCCTCATCCGGAGATTCAGAGTCGTCAGAGGTCTCCATCTTCACAGGCTTTTCGTCAAAAAGAGCCTTTTCATCTTCCGCCTTTTTCTTGGCTTCTTCTTCAGCCTTAGCTTTTGCCTTGCGCTCCTGTTCAAGCTGCATCTGCTCACTCTCATTGAGGGGCTTGGAAATCAGGTAGCGCTTGTCGGTAACTCCGCGCCTTTTCAGCGAATTGATGCGATCTTGGTCATAGCCGACCTCCGTGCCGATCTGTCGAGCAGGATCAGCTAAATCCTCCATGATAGCAGCGCCGAGGGCCTCGCGTTCATCAGTTTCGCACACGAATACCTTGTAGGAGCCGATGCTGGGAAGATCCCATGCCGGAACGCGCTTGTTGGAAGGAGCAAGTACGCCAACCATATTTCCGCGACCATCGGAGAGGATGGCCCACACGACCTCGCTGCCACCCCGGACATTAGTTGTGGTCAGGTAATATTGGGGGTAGACGTAAGACATCTCCTTGACGGTAGAATCGCGAAGCCAAGTGATGAGGGCGCTGCGAGCGCGTTGCGAGAGGGGACCGACCTCGTAGCAATCCCTATTTCTGGGGAGGTGCACGCTGTTGTGACTAAAGATGGAGGTTATGGGGCTTTGGGCGAGACGCTTGGCGGCCTTCTTGGGTGTAAGGGTAGAGCCGCAAGAAGTCACTAAAGCCAGCGCAGTGATAATCCCACATGCTTGAGCGAAGAAACGGAGTTGAGAGAGATATTTCATATCAATGCTACCTTCTCATTTTGCCAACTGAAGGGCGCTATGACAAGCAAAAACTTACAGGTTGGACAATTTTTTTCTCTCTGGAGGCGCAAGGCGCCTGTCGACGCCTGTGTACGATGTGCGATGTACGCTGTGCGATTGCAAAGTGAGCGCACGTTGCGCGGGGAGGAAAAGCGCCTGGCGGCACTTATGTACGAATTACGATGTTGAATGTACGATGTGGATTTTAGCACGCTAGGGGCGTGGGAAGGCGGAGCAAAGATGACCGGAAAACCGCTCATTTTCGGTCATGATTTATTGAGCGACTGGAGAGATTTTCTGCTTTTCCACTCCATCCAAATGAGGTTGACCTGCTATGTCACAGCCGATCATTGACGCGGGTGTACTACACCCCTATAATGGGGGCATGCAAGACGACAATTTCCAAGAGGAACAGAAGGACGCGGCTGAGCCTCAGGCTCAAGATACTTGTGGATGCGATATCCCTCCTGCGCCCGAGAAGGAATATGCGGAGGCCGTGGACGAATCGGATCCGGAGCAAGCCACTGCAGCTACGGATGAGCTTGCCAAATGGCGCGAACTGGCGTTGCGCACGGCTGCCGAATATGACAATTACCGCAAGCGCTGCGTGAAGGAACGCGACGAGTTCACCCGCTATGCCACGCGAGGTCTGCTGGAAGAGCTTTTGCCGGTACTGGACAACTTTGAGATGGGCATGCAGATGGCCGAAAAGGAGAAGGGCTCTATGATATACATCGGCATGGAGATGGTGAAGAAGCAGCTGCAGGACTTCCTGAATGCACAGGGGGTGGAGCCCATCCCCGCACAGCCCGGCATTCTCTTTGACCACAATCTGCACGAGGCTATTCAGAGCGAGCCCTCCGACCAGGCGGAAGGGACGGTACTGCGCATTTTGCGCCCGGGCTACATGCTGCGCGGCAAACTGCTACGCCCCGTGAATGTGGTGACGGCGGCGGCTCCCGCTCCCCAAAACTGACTACTGAGAAGCATTTGATACGACCATGGCCAAAGATTATTACGAGGTGCTTGGAGTGCCAAGGGATGCGGATGAATCCACCATCAAAAAGGCCTACCGTAAGCTCGCTATGAAATACCATCCGGATCGCAATCCGGACAACAAGGAGGCAGAGGCCAAGTTTAAGGAAATCGGAGAAGCGTACGAAGTGCTCAGCGACGCCGACAAACGTGCCGCCTACGACCGTTTGGGGCACGATGCTTTCAAAAACGGCGGCATGGGCGGCTTCGGCGGCGGAGGGGGCTTCGGCGGCTTCACTGATCCCATGGATATTTTTGCCCAGATGTTCGGCGGCATGGGCGGCTTCGGCGGCGGGGGACGGCGGCGGCAAACGGATCCGCGCCGCCCGGGCTCGGATCTGCGCTACGATCTGGACATCACGCTGGATGAGGTGGTGAGCGGCTGCGACAAGGTGTTGGAGATCGAACGGCTGGTGCCCTGCGATGCGTGTTCGGCGAGCGGTTCCAAGGACGGCACCAAGGGCTATAAGACCTGCCCCTCCTGCCATGGATCAGGCGTCATCACCCAACAGAGCGGCTTTTTTGTGCAGCAGAGCACCTGCCCGAACTGTCGAGGGCTCGGTCAAATCATCAACAATCCCTGCCCCAAATGCCATGGCGAGGGGCGCGTACACAAAGATGTGAAAATCACCCTCCATATTCCCCCCGGAGTGAACACCGGCACCAAACTGCGCTCCAGCGGCAATGGCGACGCCGGCTTGCGGGGCGGAGAGACGGGCGATTTGTACGTGTTTATTGAAGTGAAGCCGCACGCTATCTTCTCGCGCGACGGCAAGGACTTGACTTACACCATGCCAGTGCCTTTTGCTTTGGCGGCTCAGGGTGGGGTGCTCAGCGTGCCTACGCCAGACGGTGCGGCGAAGCTTAAATTGCCGGCGGGCACCTCGGGCGGTACCATCTTCCGCGTGCGCGGCAAAGGGATGCCCGCACTCAAAGGCGGCAGCCGCGGCGACCTGATGGTGGAAATCCAAGTGGAAACGCCCACGAACTTAAGCGCTGCGCAGAAAAAAGCCCTAGAGAGCTTTACGGGAACTCTAGGAAACAGCAACCAGCCGGAAGCGACCGATTTCCTGCGCCGCGCCGCCGGGTACATGAAATAGGAGTCATGCACCGATGCTTTCTCCCAGTGCCGGATTTTCCCACCGGGGCTCTGTTGCGTGTGCAGGGGGAGGAAGCGCACCACGCTCTGCGAGTGCTGCGACTGCGCCCCGGCGATGAGTGCGAGTTGTTCAATGGGCTCGGACAGGCAGCTCTTGCTCGCATCGAGCAGGTGGACAGTCATGAACTGGCAGCGCGGGTGACCAATTCCCTGCCACCTCTGCCGGACATGGCGCGTATCACACTTGCCGTAGCTGTTCCCAAGGGAGCCAACATGGATCTCATTGTGCAAAAGGCGGTGGAAATGGGCGTGCAACGCATCATTCCGCTGGTGACCGAACGCACCATCGTGCGCCTTTCCCCCTCGGATGTTGTTGCCAAGGCAAAAAAATGGGCTCGCACCGCGCTGGAGGCCTGCAAGCAATGCGGCGTGAACACCCTGCCCTGCGTCGAGAATCCTATGCCCTACGCTGACCTGCTGCTGCTGCGTGATTTGCCGGCTCTGCGTTTGCAATGCGCCATCCTGCCGGATTCGCATCCGCTGCGAGGGGTGCTGGAGCATGCACGCAGCCAAGGAATAGAGGAGGTGTTGCTCCTCATTGGTCCGGAGGGGGATTTCAGTCCTTCAGAGTACGAGCAGGGGCGCGCCGCAGGCTACATACCCGTGAGTCTGGGCCCGATCATCCTGCGCGTGGAGAGCGCAGTTTTTGTCGCTACGGCCGCTGCGCGCTATGCTCTGGATCCCACCTGACCTTCAGCACATTGTTGTCCCGATATGGCCTATCTGCAGCTCAGTGATGTGCATGTACACTACCCGGTGAAAACAGGTTGGGGAGCGACGGGGCACGTGGTGCGAGCCGTGGATGGCGTATCGCTCACCTTGGAGAAAGGCGAGACGCTGGGGCTGGTTGGAGAGTCCGGCTGCGGCAAATCATCGCTTTCCCGAGCAGTCATGCAGCTCCAACCCGTTACCTCCGGTAGCATTGAGCTGGAAGGCGAATTGATCACGGCTCTTCCTGCGCGTGAACTGCGCCGGCGCCGAACTGATTTTCAGATGGTTTTTCAAGACCCGTATGCCTCTCTCAACCCGCGCTTCACCATCTATAGCACATTGCTGGAAGCGCTCACCCGCCGCTCACCGCTGAAGCGCAGCGAACGCGAGGAGGCTGTAGCGCAGCTGATGCTGCGCGTGGGACTCAGCCCTGAGCACATGCACAAATACCCGCATGAATTCTCCGGTGGGCAGAGGCAACGCGTGGCGATTGCTCGAGCTATTGCGCCGCAGCCCAAACTGCTGCTGGCGGATGAACCTGTAAGCGCACTGGATGTGTCGATCCGAGGGCAAATACTTAACCTGCTGCTCAAACTCAAGCGCGAACTGGGGCTTACGATGCTCTTTATTTCGCACGATTTGCTGGTGGTGCACCACGTGGCGGATCGTATCGCTGTGATGCAGCGCGGACGCATTGTAGAATATGGGGACGCCGAGCAGGTGTTTGCCCATCCGCAGCACCCCTACACGCAGCAGTTGCTCAGCGCTGTGCCGAAACTCTGACTCCATTCCTCGCCGTGTCTGCTTCTCCCATCATCCAACTTTCCCTTCAGTCGGATGGCTCGCTGAGCATCCTGCCACATGGGGCTCAACCACGATTGGAGCACGCCTTTGCTACCTCGCCTGCGCGAGGGCTGTTGGATCTACTGCGCTACGGCGCTCCACCCTCCGCTGCACCGGCGCTCTGCTGGCTGAGGGAACGCACGCGCGAGCGAATGGTCCACTACCTGCGTCTGCTGAGGCGCGGTGAAGAAAAACTTCCGCCATTCACGGGAACGGAGCTGGTCAACCTCCTGGAAAGCATGCCCCCGCTGGCCGCAGGTGAAGTGAGTGCAGGCGTACTCGGTGCATGGTTTGCGGGTCTGCCTGGCACGCTGGCAGAGCTGGCGCAGCGCGAATGCTGCTCCCCTGAAGAATGGCTCTGCAGGCTGGGAGAGGGTTGGCGGCAGCTGGGGCTGCTCTGCTTCCATCTGGCCGAGAACGCCGGGGAGCAATCCGACAGCGCGCCTTTTGCTTTCCTTGCCACTTTTGTGTATAAAGTGGGGCAGGACGGTAAAGCCCGGCACATGCCGCTGGGACATGCGGCGAGCATGTTGGCAAACGATCGCGAGGCCCTGCTGGCCCTGCTGCGACCGCTGCAAGCCGCTGCCGCGAAAAATGATTTTCTGGGGGATCTCATCAACTCCCGAGAGGTGTATAGACCCTGCGCCTGGACAGCGCGGCGCACCTTGCAATATCTGCGTGCCATCCCCGCACTTGAAGAAGTCGGCATTGAAACCCGCATGGTCAACCTCTGGAAAACGATGCCGCCGCGCGTCGAACTGCAGGTGACGCTCGATACGCAGGATGGCGGGGGGAAACCGGGTGCTGCGCCATCCGTGAACATCCACTCGCTCCTGCACTTTTCGCCGCAGATCATGCTCGGCGACCACCGGCTTACAGATGAGGAATGGAAGGCTCTGTGCGAAGGAGATGAGGGTCTGGTGCGTTTCCGCGGCGAATGGGTGCGTCTGGATCGAGAACGTCTGCAGCGTCTCATGGACAGCTGGATGCAGGCTGTGAGCATGACCCATGCCGGCATTCCCTTGCTCTCCGGTCTGCGTTTTCTGATGGGGCGCCGCAGCAGCGCTACGGAAAAGTTGCCACCTGTTGAAGACGGCGTTCGGGTGGCGGCAGGGGCAAATTTGGCTCTCGCGCTCAGCAATTTGCATTTTTCTAATGAAGAGCCACTTCTTCCACCGGAGCTGGAACGTACCCTACGCCCGTACCAAAAAGATGGGGTGCGTTTTTTGGCAAATGTAACGGAAGCGGGCTTTGGCGCCTGCTTGGCCGATGACATGGGGCTGGGCAAGACGCTGCAGGTCATCGCATGGCTGGCTCATTTGGAATGCATGGGACAACTTGGGGAGGGGGCGGGCTGTGCGCTTGTCATTGCCCCGGCTTCACTGCTCACCAACTGGCAGCAAGAGCTCGCGCGCTTTGCGCCTCAACTGCGTGTGGCGGTGTTGCACCCTTATGCGCTGAGTCAGACAGACGCCCGTTATCTGCACACCAATCCTGCCTGGCTCACGCGCCGCGCGCACGTGGCGATCACCACCTACGGCATTGCCACTCGTGAAGAGGTATTGGCGAACTGCGATTGGCAAGCCATCGTCCTGGATGAAGCACAGGCCATCAAATCCCCCCAGTCGCTGCGCACGCAAGCCATCCTTCGTCTACAAACCCGGCGGCGAGCGGCGCTCACCGGCACGCCCGTCGAAAACTCGCTGACGGAACTGCACAGCCTCTTCGACTTCCTTAACCCCGGCTTACTCGGCACAGAAAAAGACTTCCACGCGATGGTGCGCGACATGGGAGATGATTACGCTCCCCTGAGGCGACTGGTGCGTCCGTTCATGCTGCGCCGCGTCAAGAGTGACCCCGCTCTGCTGCCGGAATTGCCGCCAAAAACCGAACAGCCGGCGTACTGCCATCTCACGCCGGAACAGGCGCGCCTGTACGCTAAGGAGGTGGAAAACTTGCGTGCTGTGTTGGCGGAAGAAAATGCTCAAACGCGTCTCATGCTTATTCTGCCCATTCTCGGACGTCTCAAGCAGATCTGCAACCACCCTGCACAATACCTCGGCGAGTCGTATTACGACCCCGCCATCTCCGGCAAATTCCAACGACTCGGACACTTGGCTGAGCACATACACGAAGCCGGTGAATGCTGCCTTGTCTTTACGCAGTACCGCAGTATCATGCCCCATCTGCATGACTTTTTGGAAGGGATTTTCGGTGCGCCGGGACTCATGCTGCATGGCGAAACACCCATCGACGAGCGTCAGAGACTCGTGCAGCAATTTCAAGCGCCGGGAGGACCACCGTTCTTCCTGCTCTCGCTGCGGGCTGCCGGCACCGGCCTCACCCTCACCCGTGCGCACCATGTCATCCATTTCGATCGCTGGTGGAACCCCGCTGTGGAAAATCAGGCCAGCGACCGTGCCCACCGCATTGGCCAAAAACACCCCGTTTTCATCCACCCCCTCATCTCCATCGGCTCGATTGAGCAAAATATCCATACCATGCTGCGCCGCAAATCGGCCATGGCCGATGCCCTGCTCTCCGGCGGCATGGAAAAATTGCTTCTCCATCTGTCTGCCGACGATCTGCTTGACCTCGTGCGCCCGCAAAAATAGCATGGCTGTGCAACGCACACGTTATCAATAAATCACAATCAGCATATCGTAAATAGCAACCACCTTTTTTAATGCGCTTGCCCCGGATGGTTTCCTTACCTGCCACATTCGTGCACAGGAGAAGCGTATCACGCTTTCCCGGGAAGTTCTCCCGATGGCAAGCCCATTGCAACTCCTTGGGCAGTTTCTTCTCTTTATTTTTCTGAGTAGGCAGAATATAGCTGGATTTATCTTTTGACCGGGCATTCTGGGCAGAAGTAGTCGAGCAACCTTACTTTTCCCGCTTATTTTTTGTAGAAGAGTGACTTCTCATAGGCGGCGCGCATGGCGTCCACATCTGCCTTGAAGGAGTCGTTGATGGCCTCAATGCCGACCAAGTTTTCGCAACGGCCGACGGTGAACCAACGAGTACCCCAAGTATTCATCTCAGGCCATTGTGCATGCTCGATCTGCCCCCCCGGGTGAGTAGTAGAGCTTGCTACCAACATATACTACCTTAAACTCTTGAACCGTCACATACCCCCATGTAGAAGATTTTCGGCTTGGCGGATAAACGGGTTTCCCATCTGCCTGAAATAGCAATTTGTTTGTAAATGCCAACCAAGAGTAACGCACTCCCTTTGGCAGTTCATTCAGAATATGCGTAGCAGTTTGCACGGCGAGAGCTCTTAGTTCCTCTTTGAAAGGCGTGGCAACCTGTTCATGCCCCACGGCGAGTGCCGCCTTGGTAGCTGCCACCCAGTCGGAGACCATTTTGTCGGTTGCTACCTCCGAGAGCTTTCTCTCCTTCCCCTGCTCATCGACAAAGAGGGCGTTATCATTCGCGACATGGGGCGCCATGTAGGCGGGGGCATTGCTCTGCGTATAGCACAAACCCATGTTTTCCGCCAGCCAGGCGCGCCGCAGAGCGGTCGGCAGGCGGCGTAGGGCAGCTACTCCCTCCGCGTACTGCGCATCCTTGGGCGAAGTGGCGCCATCTAGAGAAGTGCTGCCCATGGCCGTTTTTTGTGACGCCTGGGGCAATTCTTTCCCCTCATTTTCTCCCGCGGGCGGGATGTATTTCAGCACCTCGTCCCGGCCAAGTATCAAATCACAAAGGTGGAT
>CANPYO010000015.1 GCA_947588645.1 uncultured Akkermansia sp.
CAATTATGCATCGCGCTACCCTGATATGCAGGAGCTGTTGGTAGCGGCGGACGCACTGGTGACGGATTACTCATCCTGTATCTACGACTTCCTGCTGACGCGGCGTCCGGGCTTCATTTATGCACCGGATCGCAAAAAATATGAGGCCGGGCGGGGGCTGTGCTATCCGCTTGCCGAGACGCCTTTCCCGGTTGCGGAGACCAATGAGCAACTCGCGCAGGCAATCCGTTCGTTTGATGAAGCTGCGTATCGCACGCGGGTTGAGGAGTTTCTGCGTGGCAAGGGCAGCATAGATGACGGGCATGCTTCCGCCCGCGTGGCAGACCTCATCGAGGGCATATTGGACGGAAAGGAGGTTGCGGCATGAAGACCTACGCCATCATCCTGGCCTCCGGCAGCGCGCAGCGCTTCAGCCGTGGTGAAACGCAGCTCAAGCAGTTGGCGAAGGTCGCCGGGCGCACTCTGCTGGAGCACGTTGTGGACCTTTTTGAGCACAGCGAGGGTATCGACGAAATATTCGTCGTGATCACCCCGGGCTATCACGAAGCAGCTGAGACCCTCTTGAAAGGAGGAGCATACAAAAAGGTGACGTGTATTATGGAGGGTGGAGCCACCCGCCGAGAAAGCTCCCGCATCGGCATTTCGGCTATTCCCGATGAAGAAGCGCAGGTTGTCATCCACGATTGCGCGCGTCCCCTGCTCTCGGATCGCATCGTTCGGGACTGCCTGGAAGCGTTGAAGAATCACGATGCCGTGGACGTTGCCATACCCACCGCCGACACGATCGTCCGCGTGAATGCCGGCGGATTCATCGAAGAGATTCCGGAGCGCTCGCATCTCATGCGCGGGCAGACGCCGCAGTGTTTCAAGCTTTCGCTCATCCGTCGCGCGCACGAACTGGCTGCCTCGGATGAGATCTACACAGACGACTGCGGGCTCATTGTGCGCCACGGGCTGGCTCCCGTCTACGTCGTTCGGGGCGAGCGCGCCAACATTAAGGTCACCTGGCCGGAGGATCTGCACCTGGCGGACAAATTTTTTCAGCTGCGCAGCATGAACGGACTGCCGGAAAACGACCAGGCCCTCGACCGTCTGCGCGATAAAGTCATCGCGGTGTTCGGCGGCACGAGCGGCATTGGCGAACACATCGTTCAACAAGCGAGTGAGCGAGGTGCCGTCTGCATCCCCCTGTCCCGTCGCACCGGGTGCGATATTGCCGACTACGCGCAGGTGCAGGCTGCCCTGGCAACAGCTGCTCAGCAACACGGTCATCTTGACGCCATCATCAACTCCACCGGCATTCTGCGCATCGGCAAGCTCGCCGAACGTGAGTTGGATGACGTCATGGAGGAGCTTCGCGTGAACTACATGGGCGCGATTCACGTTTGTCGTGCCTCCATTCCCTACCTCAGGAAAACGCGCGGGTCGCTCATCCTCTTTACCAGCTCATCCTACACGCGAGGGCGCGCGCTCTACGCCTCCTATTCATCGGCCAAGGCGGGCATCGTCAACCTTGTTCAGGCTCTCGCCGAGGAGCTCTACGAGGAAGGGATACGGGTGAATGCGCTCAACCCCGCCCGTACCGCCACGCCGATGCGGTATGCGGCTTTTGGTGAGGAAGAGCCGGCCACCTTGCTCAGCCCCCAGGAAGTTGCCCGCACCACCCTGCTCACCCTCGTTTCCGGCATTACCGGACAAGTGATCGACGTTGGCAATGAAGAAAAGATGGTTCCTATGCCATGAGTACCTCTGACCTCAGAATTTTGGTTTGCTGCCACAAGCCCGCAGAGCTTGTGACGGGCGGAGTGTACACACCCATCCATTGCGGACGCGCGGTCATGCAGGAGGTGCACAAGGACGGAACGCTGAGCATGCCGGAGCGGCGCTGGTTGCTCGAACACTGTATTGGCGACGACACGGGGGATAATATCTCGGCAAAAAATCGTTCGTACAACGAGCTCACGGCCTACTATTGGGCGTGGAAGAATTATGAAAAGCTCGGGAATCCAAGCTACATCGGCTTTACCCACTACCGCCGCGGCTTCCTGCCCGGCGCTTCCCCGAAGGGAGGGTGCATCGCCCGCTTCTCCACCCTCAGTCCGGAACTCCGCGCGCTCATTCTGGATACGGAGCGCCTCGACCTGGGGCAATATGAGCTCTACGCCCCGGAGCACACGCAAGCTTATCGTCTGAAGGTTGTGAACGGGCGCTACGATTGGACTCAGCGTCCGCCGATTCCCTGTCGCGTGGTCGAGAAAAATCCGGGCAACATCGGGCTTCCACAAACATTGGATTATGTGCAGGCGCATTACCCGCACCGTTCTGAGCATCTGCGCCGCTATCTGCACACACGTCGAGCCTTTCAATGGAACATGGCCATCTTTCAGCGGGACATTTTTTTTGATTACGCCAACTATTTGTTCGATGTGCTGCAGCACGTTGAAAAACAAATCGATAGCAGCTCCTTCAATACGGCGGATCGACGCTTCCCTGCCTACTTGGGCGAACACCTTACCGGCTCGTTCATTTTCGAAATGCAACACCGCGTACGCACCAAGTTTCTACCCACCTTCTTCGTGTACAAAACGCAGCCGGGCTCGGCAGCCGCAGAAAAACAGTCGCCCCCTCTCGCGAACACTCCCGCTGCAGCGCGGCGGCTTTTGCGTTTTCTGCAGCTCAAACGTTCGCTCACCTGGGGGCGCCGTCGCATTCACTACACAAAAAAAATCACCACACTTGAAGGGCAAATGCTCCTCTTCCAACTTAACTCTTCTTCTCTCTGATTCGTGACAACATCACTTATCACAGGCGGTACCGGATTTCTGGGTTCAAACCTCTGCGCGCGGCTGTTGCGGGAGGGGCGGCGCGTGATCTGCCTGGACAACAACTACACCGGACGCATGGAGAATATCTCGGAATTGCAGGGAAATGCAAACTTCCGTTTCGTGAAGCACGACGTGTGCGCTCCCTTCGACCCGGGCGAACAGCTAGATGAAATCTACAACCTCGCCTGTCCCGCCTCGCCCCCTGCATACCAAGGGCGCCACTCCATCGATACCACCCGCACCTGCGTGTTGGGCGCTCTCAACATGCTGGAGCTGGCTAGGGCGCATGGGGCTCGCATCCTGCAAGCGAGCACCTCGGAGGTGTACGGCGAGCCGATGGAGCATCCGCAGAAGGAAACCTACCGCGGCAATGTGAACCCCATTGGCATTCGTGCCTGCTACGACGAGGGCAAACGCTGCGCCGAGAGCCTCTTCTTCGACTACCACCGCCACGAGGGCGTCTCCATCCGGGTGATTCGCATTTTCAATACCTACGGTCCGAAGATGAATCCGAAGGACGGCCGCGTGGTGTCCAACTTCATCTGTCAGGCGTTGCGAGGAGAAGATATCACCATCTACGGCGATGGGAGTCAGACGCGCTCTTTCTGCTATGTGGATGATCTCATTGAAGGCATGGTGCGGATGATGGCGGTAGAAGATTCCTCCTTTACGGGGCCGGTGAACTTGGGCAACCCCGGGGAATTCACCATCCGGGAGCTGGCGGACATTGTGCTCTCCAAAGTACGCAGCAACTCCAAACTCGTGCATTGCGATCTGCCGTCGGATGACCCCACGCAGCGGAGACCGGATATTTCTCTTGCACAGACCGTGCTGGGTTGGAGCCCGCGGGTGCCATTAGAGCAAGGGCTGGATGCAACCATTCAATACTTCCAAAAGCAAATCACACAAATCAGCAAACCATGAAAGTAGCCATCATAGGAACAGGATACGTGGGACTCCCCACGGGAGCGGGGCTGGCAAGCCTCGGGCACGATGTCACCTGCATCGATTGCGACCACGAAAAAGTGGAAAGACTGCGCGCCGGTGAAGTGACGCTCTTCGAGGAGGGTCTTGAAGAGTTGTTGAAATCGGGGCTGGAGAGTGGGAAACTCTCCTTCACCGAAGACATGGCTCAGGGGGTGCGCGGGGCTCAGCTCATCCTGCTGGCAGTCGGGACTCCCCCGGATCGTCGAACCGGTCAGGCTGACCTGCGCTACCTGTTTGGAGCCGTGAAAGAGGTCGCTCCCTTCCTGCCCACCGAAGCCGTTGTCGCCGTCAAATCCACGGTACCGGTCGGCACGGGGGATGAAGTGGAAAAGCGAATCCGCAAAACCAACCCGAAGGCGTGCGTCGAGGTGATCTCCCTGCCCGAGTTCCTGCGCGAGGGCTATGCCGTGCATGACTTCTTCCACCCCGTGCGCATCGTCGTGGGCACCCAATCCCAAAAGGCGCGCGAGCTCATCCAGGAACTCTATGCCCCTCTCCCCAACGCAACCAGGTTCCTCTTCGTGGCGCGTCGTTCCTCGGAGGCCATCAAGTACGCCTCCAATGCCTTCCTCGCGGTGAAGATTCATTACATCAATGAGATGGCAGACTTCTGCGAGGCCGCGGGAGCCAACATCCACGAAGTCGCGCAGGGCATGGGGCTGGACTCACGCATCGGCCCGGCGTTCCTCAAACCCGGTCCGGGCTACGGCGGCTCCTGCTTCCCGAAGGACACGAAGGCCATCGAACACATGGCGCGCAAATTGGGGGTGGAGCTCTCGCTTATCCGCGCCGCCATCAAGGGAAACAAGAAACGCCGCGAGAACATGGCGAGACGCGTCCTGAAAGAAGTCGAGGATATACCCTCTCCGAAGATAGCCGTCTGGGGGCTGGCGTTCAAGGAAGGGACAGATGACTGCCGTGAGAGTCCCGCCGTGGAGATTGTGCAGTGCCTGGCGAGCAACCACGTGGACGTGTGCGTCTACGACCCGCAAGCCATGACGACGGCACGCCGGATTCTGGGCGACACCGTCACCTACGCGCCGGATATGTACAGCGCAGCGCAGGGAGCCGATGTATTGGTCATCCTCACGGAATGGCCGCAGTTTGATGCGGCGGACTGGAAGCGAGTGGCAAGCGGGCTGCGCTCACGCCACATTTTAGACTTCCGCTTTTTCAAGAAACGATGAAAGCAGACACTAAACAAATTCTGGTGATGGGAGGTGCAGGCTACATCGGCTCGCATACGGTGCGGCATTTGCTGGATCGCGGTTACGGTGTGGTAGTGGCCGACAACCTGATCTATGGGCACCGCGAGGCAGTGGATCCTCGCGCGGCCTTTGAAAAGGCCGACCTGCTGGAGCCGGAGAGTCTGCAAGCTCTCTTTGAAAAGTACGACATCGGCGCCGTGGTGCACTTCGCTGCCTTTGCCTACGTGGGAGAGAGCGTCACCAAGCCTACCAAGTACTACCGCAACAACGTGGTCGGCACTCTTAACCTGCTGGATGCGATGCTGCAGCATGGGGTGAAGAAGATTGTCTTCTCCTCCACCTGCGCCACCTATGGCGAGCCGCACTACACGCCCATCGATGAAAAACACGCGCAGAATCCCATCAACCCCTACGGGCGCAGCAAGCTCATGGTGGAGCAGATTTTTTCGGACTACGAACGCGCCTATGGTCTTCAACACATCGCCCTGCGCTACTTCAACGCCGCCGGCGCCGCTGAGGACGGCAGCATCGGTGAGGCGCACGATCCGGAGACGCACCTGATCCCGCTGGTGCTGCAAGCCATCGCCGGCAAGCGCGATTGCATCCGCGTGTTCGGCAGTGACTACGACACGCCGGACGGTTCCTGCATCCGCGACTACATCCACGTGGAGGATCTGGCGGAGGCGCATCGCCTCGCGCTGGAAAAGCTGGAAGACTACTCCGGGTGCATCAACCTCGGCACGGGTTGCGGCACGAGTGTGCTGGAGTTGATCCACGCCGCCGAAGAGGTATGCGGCAAGTCCTGTCCCAAGGAATTGACGGAGCGTCGTCCCGGGGATCCGGCACGGCTCTACGCCAACAATGCCGCCGCGCGCTCCATTCTCGGTTGGCAGCCGCGCCATACCGATATCCGTTCCATCCTCTCCACCGCCTGGCAGTGGGAGCAACACAGACGCTTTTAATCTGACGATGAGTACACCCCAATCGGAACACGTGAAGAACCTTGTGGTAGGCTGCGGCCTGTCCGGCATGGTTGTGGCGGAGCGTATCGCTTCGCAACTCGGTGAGCCCGTGCTCATCATCGACAAACGCTCCCACATCGGCGGCAATATCTACGATGAAAAGGCTCCCGAAACGGGGGTGACGGTGCATCAATACGGGCCTCACGTCTTTCATACCAACAGCAAGGAAGTGTGGGATTACCTGAGCCGCTTCACCGAATGGCATCCTTTCATGTACCGGGTGAAAGCGGTGGTGGACGGTACGGAAGTCCCTGTGCCTTTCAACCTCGACTCGCTGCATGCGCTCTTCCCGCGCACGATGGCGACCCGCATCGAGGAGAAGCTGATCGCTTCCTTCGGGTTCAACACGGATGTGCCCATCCTCAAGCTGCGCGAAACGAAGGATGAGGATCTGCATCTGCTGGCGGATTTTATCTACGAAAAGGTGTTTGCCGGGTACACGATGAAGCAGTGGGGGCTGACGGCGGAGCAGTTGGATGCCTCCGTGAGCGCTCGCGTACCGGTACGAGTCGGACGGGATGATCGCTACTTCCGCGACACCTACCAGGCGATTCCCGCTGAGGGCTACACCGCCATGGCGCGGCGGATGATCTCGCACCCGCTCATAGAAGTGCGCCTCAACACGAATTGGTCGGATGTGAAGGACTCCATTTCCTACGACCGACTTTTCTTCACGGGACCGATCGACGAATTCTTCGACTACGAGTTCGGGGCGCTCCCCTACCGCAGCTTGGATCTTCAGTTCCGTAGCCTGCCGCGGGAGTTCGTGCAGTCCGGTCCGCAGATCAACTTCCCCTGCAATTACGATTACACTCGCAGTGTGGAGTACAAATACTACCTGGACGAGAAAACAACGCACACCACCATCTCGCGCGAATACCCCTGCGCCTACTCTCCCGGCAAGAACGAACCCTACTACCCTATCCCATCCCCCGGAAACGCCGCTCTCTACGAGCGCTACGCCCAACTCGCATCCTCCCTCCCCAACACCCACTTCCTCGGCCGCCTCGCCTCCTACCGCTACCTTAATATGGACCAGACGGTGAAGGAAGCATTGAAGCAGAAATAATCCTTTTACAACAGAAAAGCAAGATGACTAAACAATCAAAATTAAAAATATGTGTCGGGTATCATAAACCATCCTCTTTATTAAAAGGTAGTTGTTTTGTACCAGTATGGGGTGGTAAAAAGGTGGCTTCGGAAATTTCGAAAGATAGTAAAGGATTATCAGAGTTTGAATATCGCTGGATGGAGGAACACTGTATTGGTGATGATACGGGTGAGAATATCTCGGAGAAGAATCGTACGTACTGCGAAGCATCTATTTTATATTGGATGTGGAAAAATTTCGACAAATTAGGAAATCCTGACTATATAGGTTTTCTTCAATATAGGAGACTTTTTATACTAAATGATAATTATACGAGGCTCAATAGTAGAGGGAATATACATAATCTGATTGTAGAACAATACTTTGAAGATAATTCTCAAGAAAAAATTGGACTCAATCAAAAAAATTTAGAAGATACGCTTGCCAAATATGATGGTATATTCTGTGTAAATAATACAAATCAGACAGTTCAAGATTATAAAGAAAACCATCATTCGCAGGACGTTAAATATTGGAATAAGGCAATAGATATTATAAAAAATGATTGGCCTCAATATTATGAAGCGGCGATGAAGTATAATAATGGCACATTGCACGCTTGGTCTAATTGCTTTGTTATGAAAAAGGAAGATTTCTTAGAGTATTGTCCTTTCTTATTTGACGTATTATCAAAAATAGATAATTTTGCTTCATTGGATTATAAAAATATGTCGATAGAACAGATGAGGGTTCCTGCGTACGTGTCGGAAACAATGCTTGGAATATTTTACACATACCTTGTTGATAAGGGGAAAAAATTCAAATCAACACATCTACTGTATATAAAGAAACCGTTCGAAACATTTGAGGAAAAGTTAGACATGGACAAAAAAACTATTGATAAAATTAAAGATAACGCAGTATCAGTGTTTCTTATTGCTGATAGTAACTATTTGAAATACAGCGCAGCAACTATTAAATCAATAGTAATAAATGCATCACCCGGTGACTTTTACGACATAGTAATATTGGAAGATGGAACGATACAGCAATCAGAAAAAAAATTAATGCTTATTGATTTACCCTCTAATGTATCCATACGATTTTTTAACTCATCTTTTTACATAAGAAAGTATGGACTCCCTTCCTTCTGGAAGAAGCGGTTAAACATCATGCCGTATCTGAAAGGCTTTGTTTCGGAAATATTCCTTAACTATGAAAGGATTTTGTTTTTGGACAGTGATACGATTGTTTTAAACGACTTGGCTGAGTTGTATTCTTTGAATCTACAAGGTAATTATGTGGGTGCTGTTGAGGATTTTATAGTTACAGAAAATAAAGCTGATTTTTGGAAGAGAAAAAGGGAATATATAATTTCGTTAAATAAAATGAAAAATCCTCGTAAATATTTCAATTCTGGGGTGATGCTTTTTGATCTCGTAAAAATTAGGGCGGATAAGAATTTTATTAATAGTTTCATTTTAGAATCCAAATTTAAACATCCGTGGAGATGTAATCACGACCAAGATTCACTCAATTTTATTCTTGAAAATAGAGTCATGCTTCTTCCCCAAAAGTACAATTTCCAGTGTGCACTTCTCAACAACTACGAGACATTACCAGATAAAGTCATTTCTATGGTTGAGGCAACGAGAAAAAATATTGCAATAATCCACTATGACGGGGATAAAACAAAACCTTGGAAGGTAAAAGGCTCCTCTTACGAAAGTTATATCTGGTGGAAATACGCTCGGATGACGCCCTACTACGAGGAAATCCTATATTTCAATATGGGGACAAATATACTTAATGAAACACGCAAGCTTTTCCTCGATACACCTTATCCCACCCCAGGTAAGAACGAATTCCAACAGGAAGCTCTACAACTGAAAAAGATGCTTCAAAAAACTGTTGAGCTTCCTACCTACCGACGTAAACTTCAACGTATTCGATGGAAAGCGCACTTTTCTTGGGGGAAACGGAAGCAACGCTACCTTAAACGCAAGGAACAACTCAAGAAAGAAATCAATGCCATAGAGAAATTCCTAAAGAACAAGTAAAGACTGCTTCGTCGGTCATGAGTAATCAACAGCAAACTACTCAAGTAGAGAGATTATTAAGCACTATGGGTGCTTCGTGGTTTACTGTGTACAAGTATGATAAAAAAAAGTATCTCGACAAGTTAAAAGCCTGCGTAACCTTTAGGAGTAGGTTAAACATATATGATAGAAATAAAGAGCTTCATCAAAAGTTCATTGAAAGCGTGCTGAGGAAAGATCCCAAAAAGCTTGGGAAAAACAGGATGGGGATACGGGGAGAAGAAATCATGAGAATGGCAAAAGAGCTCCAAGACAAGCAAATGCCAAAAATAAAGAGTCGGCTCACCAGTATGAAAAAAGACGAAAAAGGGAAAGCTATATCAGATCGCGTATTGGGCTCGCCAAAAAGAGCTCGCGTCGACAGGGAGAAGGTGACCGTCTTCTTTGCGGTGAACGATGGGCATGCTCCGTACTTAGGAGTAGCTCTGACGAGTTTGGTAGAGCATGCGGGAATCCACGAATACGAACTTATCGTACTGTATCGTGACCTGAACGAGCGCAATCGAGAGTTGCTAGAGCAAATCGTCTACCGGTGTGGGCAAAAAACTAAGGGGAGCTTTCGCCTGAGGTTCATGGAAATACCCATAAACATAGCTGATTATGACTTCGCCCCGGGGGCAAGACCTCTTTCAGTTGAGACGTGGTTTCGTTTGTTTGCTCCGAGTCTTTTCCCAGAATACGATAAGATGCTCTGGCTGGATGCAGACATTCTAGTGCGCGATGACGTGGCCAAACTTTATGCGACACATATGGGAGACAACTGGATTGCTGGCTGTCGCTGGGATTACGGCATCATTGGCATTCTGGAACACGAGAGGAAGCAAAAACTTTCCAAAATGAGGAATTACTTCACCAAAACACTCGGTATCAGGAGGCCGCAGGAAGACTACGTGAATGCTGGAGTATTGTTATTGAATTTGCAAGCCATGCGCGAGAAAAACGTGCAGGGAAAGCTGCTGCAGGCAGCGCAGAATCCTGCCATGTATTTTCACGATCAATGTGCCATTAATATGGTGTGTCACGGACACATCTGTTACTTGGATTCTATGTGGAATGGCTTGACTGGATTCAAAATGGATTTATTACCAAAAAAATACCGTGAAAAAGCACTTTACGACAAGCAGCATCGAAAGATCATCCATTGGGCGGGATCACATAAACCGTGGAAGGAGCCATGGTGTAAAGCAGCTGTAGACTGGTGGGAGGAGGCACGGCGGACCCCCTACTACGAGGAAATCCTTTACACCAACATCGGTGCTATCTTGCAGGGAGAAATGAATAAGAAACTTAAAAAACTTGGAAAAACCTATATAGAATTATCTCAAATTTAATCAATCGGAGAGAGAAAAGGAAATCAATCTTGTTTTTTGGATATCTAACTCTCCTTTCCAAGGCTTGCCCGCTACAAGATACCTACCGGCTAGGGTGGTCGAACTGAAGGAGGACGAGCATTCAGAAAAGTTCAAGAAAAGAGAACCTCTACTGAAGGAAGCACGTAAAACGACATAAGGACGTCATCAATGAATATTAATAGACTGAAAAGCAAAATGAAAAAGATTATAAAAGCGTTGTTAGGAGGTTTGAGCATCAGTGTTGTGCTGTGCTCTCTATTCCCGAGCGCCTTTCTGGATGGTGATGCTAAGTGGACGTTCCAAAACGATTTGGGGCGTGTGGATGTTATCTTTGCCGTGGATGCGCACAATGGGAAGATCGATGTCACAGGGAAAGGCTTAGAACTGGATAGGCCGCGATTTTACTTAGATAACAAGAGCAACCAGGGGATCGTGGCTAAGTTTCCTGTTTCCTACCTCCGGAAATCTTACCAGGTCACACTGAAGCCTCGTGGAAATGCCAAAGAAATCTCGCTGGTGATGGGGTTCCGAGGAAAGAATTTTCGCGTTAATAATCAGAGGAAGCCAGCACACGTTCGTTTTGAGAATATACGAATTAATGGAAAAACCATCGCCAGGGAGAAAACTGTTTGGCACGATAAATCATTCTGGTATCAGGCAAAGAACATTCCTGACAATTCAATGCTCAAATTGAGCTTTGACATCCGAAAGCCGCTCTCCTCCGAGGATATCGTATGGTACAGGTTGTTTGGATTGTTCATTGTTTGTGTGTTGCTTATTTCCTGTTTCGATCCCCTTAGACGACTAGTCCATGAGGTCAACAAGAAGGACATCGTCCAAGTAATCGCAGAAACCTACAGAAACATCGACGTGGTTTACCGAAGAGCCTTTTGGATTATCTTTGGCGTGCTTTGTCTCGCTTTTGGGTTCCATACTATTGAGTTCATGTGGGGAAATCACGACTGGAGATTCTTACGTTCTTCTTTAAATTGGATTGAGTTTCAACCTATTGGGCGATACGCATTAGCATTCTTTCGGAAATTATTCTTAGGAGGTATTTATTTACCTCTCATTAGTGATATTATCTCATTTCTCTTCTTAGCCCTCAATGCAGTACTCCTTTGCACCTATTGGAAATTGTCAAAACGAGTTATTTACCTTGTTCTATGCGGTCTCATTCTGACCGTGCAGCCGTTTACATTGAGCATGATGTATTATGTGCATATGCTTCCCGAGGTCTTTATAGGTGTCACATTTATCCCGATGGCTTTAATGATTTCAGAGAAGATTGCTTTTGAAAAAAGTTCTCCCATGAGGAAAGGTACCTTCTCTGTCCTCTCTATTGTTCTAATCAACCTGTCACTGGCCACGTATCCTGTTCTAATTAACACCATTGCCGTGGCTTTCGTTGGCAGGTTGTTAATTAAATCATTTGACTGGGACGGTTCGTGGAAACAGTTCAAATCTTACTTCTTCCCCTTTTCTGTTTCGGTGCTTAACATTGTACTCGGAATTCTTTCCTACAAGATCATGCTTTCTTGTGTGTTTTCGCCGCAAAAAAACGGCTACAATGTGCAAGAACTGCCACTCGATGACCTCCCAGAACGTCTATTGATTTTACTCAAGCAGAGCTTCCATCAATTGAATGAATATAATCTCCCTTTCATTTCCCAAGCCGTTTTGTGGGTCTTTCTGTGTTTTACGATTCTCGTGGCCTTGTACATTTGCCTAACAGGGAACTTTAAACAGAAAATCGTGAGACTAATTTTACTAGGAGGAGCTCTCTATGCGACTCAAACAGCCATGATGGTTGCTAATGAACACATCATAGACGAACGGATAGAATTATTTGGATTGGTGGTCTTTGAAGCACTTGTGACGGCTATAGTATTTACAGAGCTCAGGAAGCTGCACAATTGGAGCGTCCTTGCAACCGTGGGAATTATCTGGGTATCCGTCATCAACGACTTGGACTGTCTTCGCGTCTGGAAACTGGGGTTTGATGCAGAAAAAATGAAGTGGAACAGAATATTGGCAAGGCTAGAAATCCAGAAAGATTTCGACGTAACCAAGAAATACAAGGTTGTTCAAATTGGTCCGGAGATATCAATGAGACCTCGCTATATTAAAGCAAAACCAGGAAAGCCGACCGCTAACATGCTGCAATATTCTTGGAATCTGCGCTCTTTCGATGCTGTTGACTTCTATTGTCAGCAAGGTTTTAGAAAAGAAGCACTTTCGTCTTACCGCTCTGGTGATAAACTCAAAGTCAAGGTTGAACTCAAGCGACTCTGGGAAGCTGGCGTCTTGGATAAGGCTCAGGCGTGGCCACACGAGAATGGACTCATCGTGTGGAAAGATATCATCCTCTTTGTCACCGATGCAAAACTGCTTGAGGAATACAAGAAGCAACTCGCCCAAGAATTTCCCCGACAACCTCAGAACACACTATGAACGACAAACTATACAGATTCCTATGTTACACAGCCGGAAGCGGTTTCGGCGTCGGCTACTTTCCCTTTGCCTCCGGAACAGCTGGTTCGGCTGCGACTCTGCCCGTCGCCTTCGGCATTGCTTACTTCTGCGGGACGTGGGGACTGCTGCTCACCGCCGCCGTGACCTTCTTCATAGGTGTCATCGCATCCAAAGAAATCCTCAAATACACCAAGCACGATCCCTCTCTCATCATTATCGACGAGGTCGTGGGACAGTTGGTCACCCTCGCCTTTGTCGGTCCCTGCCTGGTTGAAAATCTGCACGCCTGGTGGGCGTACATCGCCGGGTTTTTCCTGTTCCGACTCTTCGATATCGTCAAACCCCAGCCCGCCAAGTGGGCGGATCAAAAGCTGCTCAACGCCTGGGGCGTCATGCTCGATGACGTCTTCGCCGGGATCTACGCCGGACTCTGCCTCCTCCTCATCAACTTCTATCTCGTCTCATGAAGGCCTTGTTGAAACTCATCCGCATCAAGCAGTGGGTCAAGAACGCTTTTGTTCTTGCGCCGCTGCTCTTCTCCTTCCAATTTACGGACATCCCCTCTGTCCTGTCGGCTCTCTATGCCTTTCTCGCATTCAGCCTTATCGCCAGCGCTCACTACATCGTCAATGATATTCAGGATCGGGAAAAGGATGCGCTGCATCCTCAAAAGAAACATCGCCCTATTGCCAGTGGAGTCATCTCGGTGAAAAAAGGCCTTGTGGCAGCCTTATTTCTCCTATACGGGGGGGGGGTATTTATCTGGATGTTGGGTGACGTCAAAGTTGCGGGAGTCATCGGACTCTATTTGCTCATCAACGTCCTCTATTCCGGAAAGCTGAAGAATATCGTCCTGCTGGATGTGTTCGTGATCGCCATAGGCTTCGTGCTGCGGGTGTATGCCGGCGCCTATGCCATCCATGAGCCGGTCTCGAGCTTTATCTTCATGACGACGCTGTTTCTATCGCTCTTCTTGGGATTTGCGAAGCGCAAGGGCGAACTGCTGCGGCATGGAACGGCATCGCGAACCGTACTCAAAAAGTACGGGAAGGAAATGCTCAACGCCTATCTGGCCGTCACGATGGCGCTTACCATCATGTCCTACGCTCTCTGGACCATGGAGACCAATACGAAAGCTAATCTGGGCACGCACCGCATGATTTACAGCATCGTGTTTGTCGTGTTCGGAATGTTTTGGTACGTGTACATTTTGGACAAGTATAACGGTTCGGAGGACCCGACCGAAAACTTGTACAAGGATAAGGCCTTGCTGTTGACGTGCTGCGCCTTTGTCGGCTACGTGCTGTTGCTCTTTCTCAACGTCGCATAATAGGGAGGTCAGAAACACATGAAAACCATCCTACTGATCTTGTCCAGTGTGGCATTGAATGCGCTGGCGCAGTTGTTCGTCCGGCAGGGGATGCTCAAAATCGGCTCCGTTTCCCTCGAGATCGGGCAGCTGTGGAACATGGTTTTGAGCTTTTTTACGAATCTGTACTTATGGGGCGGGATGTTGTGCTACGCCGTATCCCTAGTTCTCTGGATGGTAGTGCTTTCGAAGGTCAATGTGTCGCTGGCTTATCCCTTTTCCTGTGTCGGATTCATCATCACCGCTGTCTTGGCCTATTTCTTCCTCAACGAGCCACTGACTCTTCAGAAGTGCATCGGGATAGCGGTCATTTGCCTAGGGGTCATCATTTTAACTTACAGTAAAGATTTCACGTCATGAAACAAGCCGATACAACAATCACCGAAGAAGAAGCGAACCTCGCAACCACAGTCGAAAATGCATCCGTAAAAAGGCCGCGCGCGCACTACATTGATCTGGTACGAGGCATCTGTGCCTTGAGCATCGTGTTTATTCACACATGTTTTTGGTCAGGTGGGGGATACGTTCCCATACCGATAAAGTCCATTTCGTTGCTGTTGGATGTGCCGGCATTTTTCTTCATCGCAGGCATGACCAGGGCGTACATTCAGAAAGACACTATTCTGACCCAGCTCATCAAGCTTTCGATGGTTTTTGTACTTCTGGGGCTCCTGTGCAATCTGGTTGATGGAGAAGTCACGTGGGCATCGATTTTCCGACCGCTGTTTCTCATGGGCATTAACGTTTCTCCTTTGTTTAAGGTTGTGCCGAGTTCCTACTGGTTCGTGCCGATCTATGCCTGCACCATCATCTTGGGCGGCGTGATTATTAAACATACCGGGGGGGGGTATATTATGGGGGTTATTTCCCTCATCGTACTTACCTACGTCCTCGCGTTCGGAGGATTACTGAACTTTGCAGGGTACAGCTTCCTCGGGAGCAGACTGGAGATGTTGCTCTTCCCGGTAGCGAGTTACCTGTTTGGCTACTGGTGCCAGCAGCACATCATCCAAGCGGAGATCCACAAGCGCAGAAAATTTGTCCTGCTTCTGGCATTCGTGGCTTTCATTGTTTTTTGCCTCTGTTATCTGAGTGAGGGTAGTGGTGTCTACAATCTGCAAATTAATAAATTCCCCGTCAAACTTCCGTACATAGCCGCTTCCTGCCTCTCCATGGCGGGCATCATTTTCTTCGCCAGTGACGCCCTGCGCAACCGATTCTTCGAACATGTCGGTCGCAACGCCATTTTCTACTACGCCGGTCAGGGAGTTTCCTCCTCCCTCCTCTTTCTCATTTCCCCGTATATCCGCCTGGAGTGGGGCATCAAACTGCCCATCATGTTCGCTATCAACCTAGCGCTTGCCATCATCTTCTCGGAAGCCCTGCGGTTGCTGGATACCGCGCTCGTATCCGCTATCCGGGCGGACAAAAAAGCGCTGTTCCACCGTCTGCTGCTCCGTTGTCGGCTTTCAAAAGCTGAAGAATAAGACGGGAAAAAGTTGATGACATCCTTGAACTCTCAACATTCTCTGATAAACTGACAAAAAATAATTAATTAGGCAGTTTGGCCAAAAGCATGGCTTTTGCCCCGCAGGGGCGAAAGCTCGTGAGGCAAGCTTTAAAGCAAAGCGGAATTTTGAAATGATGATGCGTTGATAGGAGGAAAGCATCTGCTGTTACGCTATGCCCCCTGCTCAATCATCAATGGTTTGAGCTTCTTGCTGGTTTACTTCCTTCGTCTGTTGGAAACGCATGGGAAATGGGCTGAATGAGCCCGAAGAAGGTTTTATTGGGACGGATGTGACACCCTGCTCTGCCGGACATGTGTGTTGCATTGAATTTTGCAACGCACAAATTCCTCACATTTTGAAATGCTCTCCAAGATAGATTTTTCGCGTTTTGGGATCGTTGGCTATTTCTTGTGCATTTCCATGTTTGATGACACGGCCCTCAAAGAGGATGTAGGCACGGTCAACGATACCGAGGGTTTCGCGCACATTGTGGTCGGTGATGAGGATAGACAGGCCATCCGCTTCCCTCAGCGATGCAACGATGTGTTGAATATCCTGCACCGCAATGGGATCCACCCCGGCAAAGGGTTCATCGAGCATGAGGAGCTTGGGATTGGAAGCGAGAGCGCGGGCGATGGTGAGGCGTCGTTTTTCTCCGCCGGAGAGTTGGAGGGCTTGATTTTTACGCAGGCGCGAGATGCTGAAGCGCTCCATAAGTTCTTCCGCTTTTTCCTTTTGCTGGCGACGGGTAAGATCCGCGCGCGTTTCGAGGATGGCCATGAGGTTATCCTGCACGCTGAGTTTGCGGAAGATGGATTCCTCCTGCGGGAGGTAGCCCATGCCGAGGCGAGCGCGCAGGTGCATGGGGAGGCCAGTTACATTCCTCCCGCAAAAGTCCACGGTACCCTCATCCGGTCGCACCAAGCCGGCGACCATATAGAAGGAAGTGGTCTTGCCGGCGCCGTTCGGCCCAAGCAATCCTACGATTTCACCGCTGTGAACCTCCATGCTCACGTGGTCGACCACGCAGCGATCCTTATAAGTTTTGCAGAGTCCGTTGGCAAGCAGCAACGGAACGGGTGTTTCTGTGGCGCTCATTTCTTTTTTTGCGAGTCGATTTGGTGGTGGATCTGATTGGCCGTGGTGGTCTGGCGCTCACCGGATATGTGCACATTGTTGTCCGGGTCGATGGTGACACAAGCTCCGGCTCCCGAAGCCGTGTGGGTATTGTATGCGTCCTGAAGCAAGACTTTGCTGCCGCGCAGGTAGATATTGCCGCTGTCGTGGTCGAAGTCCACCCGATCGCCATCGGCGCGGATAAGCCGGCCTTTGGCATCTTTACCGGCGAGCCGCACGCGCTCCTGGGCCGAGGCTGTTTGTATCAGATCGCGCGGATTATCTCCCGTTTTGCCCGGCAGCATCTCCAAGTGCAACGCTCCTTCGTACTGCATGCTCAATTTGGCGGATTGCAGGGTTCCGCCCTTCAGAGTGCTCGCACTGCGCAGTCCGGTGTAATTGTAGTTCAAGTGCGGATATTTCGGCAACTGAAGCCGAGGTTGCTCGCCCTCCTGCAACACAGCCTGCAGCGTTGCGCGCGCGGTCAGGATTCCATCCGGAGAGAGAATGGTAGAGAGAGGTCCGATGGTAAGCGTGTTCTCGGCACGTTTCAAGAACAATTCCCTGGTGCAATCAACGGAAGTGACACCTTTTTCCCCGGGCAGAATCGCGTGCACCAGGTCACCGGCGGCGTGCAGGTCGCCGTTTTCCTTCACCCACAGGTCGGCTTTGCCTGTTTTTGGACTCTTCGCGGTGAGCGTATGTCCGCCGTAGCGCAAATGAGCCACACGGCCGGCAGAACCAGACAGGTGAGCCGTGCCGCGTTGAAGATCGCCTTCCATGACATCGCAGCTCATGTCCATTTCCGGTTGCTCACCCTCTGCCCGTGCGTGCACTCGGACTGCCCCCTCCGCGAGGAAATGCGAAACGCCTTTCTGGCGGGCAATGCTGAGATTGAGTGCGCCGAGTTGATGAGGAGGAAGGGACGTATCCTCCCGCAGCAGGTATACCTTGACGGACCCAGTGCAATGAAATTGAGCTGTGGTATCTTTCGCGCTCAAACCGGCGGGGAAGATTACGCTATTCTCCGATGCGTTGTACCGGATGACGCCCCGCGCGGTATAAGAGCCAATGATCGGTTTGCTGCCGGCCTGGTCGGACGCCATGGGGCGCTCGTAGGAACCCGTAATTTTTTCCCCGGTGATGGTAACGTCTCCATTGGGCAACAAATCGATTTGCCCGGACGTAACCATGCTTTGTCCCCCATACGAGAGCGTGCAATTTTTACCGATCATGCAACATGCACCCGTGGCGGCATTGTAGATGAACTTGTCCCCCGTGGCTCGTGCAGCGGGACGTCCCTGCTGTTCAGGCATGGTGCATACCACACCACCCCGCGCCTCGGCGCATTCTACGCCGTTCAACCGCATATTGGCGAATTGAGCAAATGGTTCTTTGCTCGGCCGGACGGGAGCCTCGCCCGGAGCAAAGGTGATGCGCATCTGTTCGCTGCTGCGCAGTGTGCCCTGCGCTGTGACAAGTGAGGACGGGCCGTAAACAGTGAGCGTACGCGTGGCAGCTTCATAAAACACGGGACCTTGCTGCGCAGTAAGTTCCCGACGATCCGCCTCCTGAGTGGATACCCCCACAATACGCGTGCCGATGAGAACCACATCCCCCCCCTGGTTCGCGTACGCCCAAGCCGGCGCTCCATTCTTCTGCACCTGCATCACCAGCGAATCCGTCTGCCGCTCCATGGTGATGGAAGGCGCACCGCGGCGCCCCTCCAGCAGGGCCTTATTGCCCGGCACATCCACCGCGGCATTTTCCGAGGTAATTTCCACGACATCTTGATGAGTCTCCTGTTTGGGAGGGTTAGGAGGTTTCGGAACGCTCCCTGCTGCAGGTTTTGCCTGGGGCGCTGCCGTTTTTTGGGGATTTGCGGCTTCCCGAGCCGCGTTCTTCTTATCCTTTTCCGGGAGCAGCACATAGAGCCGCTGCGCCGTGCGCACACGCACCCGCTCATTATTCAGCCGCACGTTACCCACGTAGAGAAGGCATGAGCTCTGATTGTCAAAATACATGCCCGCGTCCGACACAACCGCCGTCTCTCCCGGTTTGGCCAGCGGGAATGGAGCCCGCGGGTTAAAATTGACACGCGGCAGAGCGCCCAAAGCAGAAAGCTCCTTCACCTTGCTCTGAACCTGACTGTTGAATCTCCACATCTCCGCCTGTCCGGCGGCAAATGCCCCCTGCCCTGGTTCGGCAGCGTGCGCCACCGCCACGAGAAGCAGCAGTCCAATGGTGCAGCGGAAAGTCATGGCGCAGCGACATGGCGTATCACCGTTTTTACAGGGCCGGTGAGTACGCCCCGATGGGTGGCACTGTAAAAAAGCAAACCGGCAGCTTGCGCATCATATCGCGGATGTTGCATAAGCACCGGTCCCGCCGGGGCGTTGAAGAGGTCTGAACGAAAATTATAGCGCGCACCGGGCATCTTCAAGCTGGTGATTTCTCCGTTCTCGTGGTAGAGCATGATGTGAATCTTGTCTATACGAGCCTCGTAACGAGAAAGGATCTCAAGCTTTTCCGCCATGAGCAGAGCCGATACCCGGTGATTCTCGTAGCGCGGCAACGATATACCATGCACCACACTGCCCGGTGGCAACAGCTGCAGCGCAGGGAACTCCCCCCTGCCAGCCGTGCGCTCCGCCACTTGCCCACGTGCCGTCGGCAGCAAAACACAGAGTAACAAAGCGGCAATAAGTCGGCGCACCATGGTGATCATCATTCTTCCTTCTGCATAGCATCCCACGCTCCACGCACCAACTGCAGGTGCCGCAGCACGCACTTCAAATCGGAAAGGCGTATCTGATTCGGCCCGTCGCTGAGCGCGTGTTCCGGGTCGCTGTGTACCTCCATAAACACGCCATCTATCCCCACTGCCATGGCCGCATTTGCCAACACGGGCGCGAGCTCACGATCTCCACCCGTTGCCCCACCTAACCCACCAGGTCTCTGCACGGAGTGTGTGGCATCGAACACGACGGGGCATCCAAAATCTCTCATCCACTTCAACCCTCGCATGTCCACAACAAGATTGTTGTAGCCGAAGCTCGTGCCACGCTCACAAAGCATGAACTTCTCACAACCGAAGGAAAGCATTTTCTCGCAGATGTTGCGACAATCCCACGGGGCAAGAAACTGCCCTTTTTTCACGTTGACGGGACGCCCGCTCTTCGCGCAAGCCTCCAGCAAATCGCTCTGGCGACAGAGAAACGCCGGCACCTGCAGCAAATCCACGTACTGAGCCGCGTACTCAGCCTGTTCCTCGGTGTGCACATCTGTTACCACGGGTATCTTCAATTCTTTCCCGATGTCAGAAAGAATGCGGCACCCCTCTTTCAAACCGGGACCACGGAAACTTTTTGCGCTTGTGCGGTTCGCCTTGTCGTAAGATGATTTGAAGATAAAGTTCACATCCAACTGCGCGCATATTTCTTTAATGCTGCGCGCCATTTGCCAAGCAAAATCTTCTTTCTCCAGCGAGCACGGACCTAATATATAGAATGGCTTGCTGCCGCCTATCTCGATGTTCTGTATTTGAAATGTCATGGGCTTCCCCCTCGTGTGTTCCCATTATGCCCTACGAATCCGTTAATGTCAAAACATTCCACCCACATCCTAGGGCAAACGCATTAGAAAATGCGTTTGCCTATGTACGAGGTACGATGTACGATGTACGATTTGGAAAGTGAGCGCGCGTTGCGCAGATTTTTTCAGATCATTTTTACGATGTGCAAAATTCGGCGAGCGGAGCTCGAGAAGCTGCAAAGCAAATGCTGAGCGGAATTCTGAAAGCCGTGCGCAATGGATCTATTGCTCCAAAGGGCGTAGATCCAAGGAGTAAACTTTTCCATTCAGAGTAGGCGCGAGCGTCTGAAGGGGCAACACAAAGGTAGAAACAAGCCCCTTGGTGCGCGGATGGAAATTTTCTTCCACGGAGAGGAAAGTGTTGAGACGCATGCGAGTGATCGGCTGACCGTCCAGCAAGAGTTTGGTGTTACCGGATGTAGCTATGAGCTCCAGCTTTACCCTCTTTCCCACGGGCAACTTCGCCTCATAAGCAAACTCCACCCCATCTGCTCGCCGGAAGCCAATGCAACCATCTTTCATGACGGCTATCAGCTGACCTATGGGCGAGGAAAGTAACACCTGCTCCTTCCCTGCCGGGGCATCCGACAGCTCCAACTCTACGGTCAGATGGTAGGCGGGTCCAAGATCCGGCATATTCAGCTGCATGGGCAACTGCTCCGGGTGGAGGGTAATGGCGTTCATCCCACCGGGATGGTGCATGGGATTGCTGTCAGGCGCCGGTCCTATTTGCCGGACAAGTTCGCAATGTTGCTGGTAGGTATCCGGTGGTTGAGCAAGACCCCACATCTTTTGACACAGGGTGCTCAGGGAGCCTGAGATAATGGGCCAAATGTCGATCATGCCGTAGCCGTTGTGCAAAAGGTCGGTGGTATCATTCCACACGGCACAGGCAGCGCCGAGCAGCTGCGGATGCCCCGCGGGCAGTTTCTCTGCATACATCATATGCGGCTGCCAATGCTCGTACAGCCAACCCATATTACGATCTGCCCGGTAATATTTGGCATATGGCACTATGTAGAGAAAGGCATCGTTCGTGTTGATGACATCGAAACCGAGCTGAATCGCCTCACGAGCACTCATCCATGTCGAGTTCCAAAGGTTGAGCTGCACTCCCTGAGATGTAACGGGGGTTTGTCCGCGTTTGGAGCTCAGACTCCCCCAAATGCGCGGGGTGTGGTGCCGGCTCTTGACGTACTGCACCAGACCATCCGCGTATTTGCGGTAGTCCTCAGCATCACCAAAAAATTCATCTGCTCCCACATGAATGACGTCACATTTATCCAACACCGCTTCCTTGCCATCCTCCTGAGGGAGCAAATACTCATCCAGCACGCCCTCCACAAAGGCAAGGGTCTCAGGATTAGCAGCATCCAGCATCTCACAGCGACGCTTCTCATGGTGATTCATGGCACCTTTGTAGATGAGATCCGGCCGCAGGTGAGTGAATGCCAACGCATGTCCCGGCGTATCAAACTCCGGCACAATACGCACCCCACGCTGCCGCGCGTAATCCACAAGCTCCGCGAACTCTTTTTTGCTGTAAAACACATCGGACGCCGTGAGCGGAGTTCCATCCACCCCCTTATGCGATGACTCCAAGCGGAACGCCGCATAGCTCTCCTTAAAGGGATCGCGCCCGGCATCCACATATCGCTCGTGGAAGATAAAGTTGTTGTTGATGACCAAGTGCAGGTCGTTCATTTTGTACCAGGACATGGTGTTGATGACATCCCGCAGCTCCGAAATGGTATAAGGAGCACGGCCGGCGTCCAGCACAAACCCGCGCACCGCGTAACGCGGCATATCTATGATTTCACCACAGGGAACGGCTCCATCGTGCGTGCGCAGGATTTGTTGCAGCGTACGAATCGCCCACACGACACCATCCCGGCTCTCTGAACGGATTAATATCCGTTGCGAGTTGATAATCATGTGGTAACCTTCATTATCCAGTCCAGCTTCGCCCAGTTCAATTTTTATATCCTGATTATCCGAATTGGCGTCAACATCACGAACAGGCAGACCTGTGGCAGCGCTCAGCGCCTCTTTTGCGAACTCAATCCCCGCTGCGCCTCCAACCCGCAGCTCGCTTCCTTGCGGCTTCCACTGCCCCTCTCCTCCCTTCCACTGCAGGATGGCAGGCACCACTGCCGGTTTTGCATTCGACCCGGCCGGCTTATCCGTCTGCACATTGGCGGGCAAGGTAATCTCGTAATCAGGAGAATCAACTGCCTGCCCATCCTTGCTCACACGCAAAAACACCTTCACCGGCGTATCGGCGATGATCCCTCGAGCAACCTTTCCCTGCCTATCCAGCAATTGCTCGTAGTCCACCCCACCAAGCTCCACTTGCACCCCCGGCGCTTGGGGCAATACCAGCTGCTGCTTCTCTGCATCCAATGTGGGCGCAGGAAGTGCATCTGCTATCTCTTGGAGGCTTTGTGCAGACAATACTGAAGCGGCCAGCATACTCATGGCAATATATCGCAAGATTTTCATTAAAAAAATTCGTTTCTCTATGGATACGCCTTTCCCGACAAAATTCTTTCACTTTTTTCTCCCCGAGGAACCGCATCACATCCGTCCCAAGAAAAAGCCCGTCCATTTACGATTACGATTTGGAAAATTCCCGCGCCTACGCGCGAATTTGGCGAAAGCGGCCGACGGCCCCGAGCAGCCGCAGAGCGGCTGCTCATTTACGAGGTACGATGTACGATGTACGATTTGGATTATAGCGCGCCGGAGGCGCGGGGAGGTGAAAACTGACGACGGCTGGAAGGCAGCTTTGTACGATTTACGATTCGGTTTGTGTCCGGCAATGAGCGAGATCAACCGATGGAAGGGATTCTTCTACCAGGGCAACCGCACTAGGAAACACGGTTGCTGTGTCTCATGTCACTGATTTTCCTGCTGCAGGGCATACAGCCCGGCGTAAATGCGGGGATCCACGGCCTTGCCGGCGGCGCGCTGAGCTTCCAACCATGAGCCGATTTCCTCCTGGGGCACCTCGTGCACAATGATACGCTCACCCTGCACGCCCCCGCCTGGACCGCGTCGCACCAAATCTGTTGCCAGAAAAAAGGAGATGAACTCGGACGTAATGCCCGGCGAAGAGGGGCCGGCATAGAGGAAGCGAATCTGTCCCGCCTCATAGCCGGTTTCCTCGAGTAATTCGCGGCGCGCAGCATCCTCCGCCCGTTCTTCCCCGGCATCGCCAATAAGGCCAGCCGGGAAGCATATGCTCTGTTGCCGAATGGGCGGGCGATACTCCTCGACCAGCAGGATCTTCCGGTCACGAGTGCGCGCAAAAATCATGGCTGCCGCCGTCTTGTTGACACGCTCACAGTACTCCCAGCGCCCATCGCGCACGAGATTCACGAAGCGCCCGCTGTAAAGCATCTCCATGGGGTAAGATCACTCGCGCACGAGTTTCTGGAAGCGATCCAGAATACGTTTTGTGATAGCCCCCGCACGACCGGTACCGATAGTGCGACCATCCAAGCTGGTGGCAGCGATCACCTCCGCCGCTGTGCCGGTCAGGAAGCACTCATCCGCGCAGATGATGTCAAAGCGGTTGAGCACTTTCTCCTCGCAGGGTATACCGAGCTCGGCGCAGATATCCTGCACTGCATGGCGCGTGATGCCGCCGAGCGCTCCTTCGGTGAGTGGCGGGGTGATCACCACGCCGTCTTTCACGATGAAAATGTTGTCGCCCGTACACTCCGCCACATTCCCGCGCTGATTGAGCATGAGAGCCTCGCCCGCGCCCTGCTGCACCGCTTCAATTTTGGCAGAGATGCTGTTGAGGTAGTTGAGGCTTTTCACCTGCTGACAAAGGACATCCGGGTTGGGACGGCGGTACGAACTGGTGATGAGGCTCAGACCATTCTCGTACATCTCCTTCGGGTAAAGGGCGATATTTTGCGCGATGATAAACATGCTCGGCTTGGGGCAATTGCGCGGATTGAGACCCAAATCGCCCACGCCACGCGTCACCACTAAGCGAATGTACCCGTCCTGCATCCCGCTGGCATCCACTGTCTCCTGCGTCGCAGCGCACACCTCCTCAAAGCTCCATGGGCTGTCAATCAACAAATAGCGCATACTGTTGAACAGACGTACGATGTGCTCCTCCAGGCGAAAAATCTTACCGGAGTAGAAGCGAATTCCTTCAAAGCAGCCATCGCCGTAGAGCGTCGCGTGGTCAAACACCGAGGTCTTCGCCTCCTTTTCATCTACCAACTTTCCGTCAAACCAAATTTTCATGTCATGTATTGGGGTTACGCCACCCATTATAGAACGATTTGCCTGCTTGTGAAGAAAAAAATTTCGAATACTTTTATCCCACATCCGTCTCAAGAAAAAAGCCGATCCATTTACGATTTACGATTTACGATGGATTATAGCGCGCCAGAGGCGCGAGGAAGCAAGTGGTGTGTCTCGCATTCCACACGCGAAGCAATGGGTTAAATGAGCCCGGAGAAGATTTTCTTGGGACACGTGTGCTTTTATTGACTGATATTACCGTTTATACACATCAAAAAAAATCTTCGCAACGCGCACATTATTAATAAATCGTACAAAACTGCCGACGGCGTAAGGCAGTTCGGACAAAAGCGTAGCTTTTGCCCGAAGGGCGAGTAGGCAATGGGGTGCCTACGAGTCAACGTAAATCGTAAATCGTACATAGGCAAACGCATTTTCTAATGCGTTTGCCCCGGGTTGCCCCATGAGAGTCTTGCTTTATGGAGGAGGTTGTGCTAAACTCCGAACCCGGAATTACTTGGTGCAATGAACCAGGTCCAAAAGAAACGACTGGCTCGCGAGCTACCGGATGGACTCTCCGGGGTATCTGCTTTGCTCGTGGTGCTATGGGTTATGGGCTTTGTGCAGAGGCAAATGATCACGCAGGGTTGGCATATCCTGCTTGGCGTGTTGGTATGGATCAATGCGGCATGCGTGTGCATCCGCATCTTGCGCCCGCTTCTGCGACGCTCCGGGAAACGCCTTCCCTCGCGCCCGGATTGTTGGCTGTTGTTTGTGGTCACGCTCAACTCGCTGCTACTGGGGGGAGCTGTCACACTATCCGTGCCGCGTGACAGTTTGTACTGGGTTTTGTTTACGGCAATGCTGCTAAGCATCGTGCAAGGCATTTCCTCCTCAGCGCGCATGCTACAACTTGTGCTCGACGTGCGATCCGGCGGGGTGCAAAGACTCACCAGAACGGATCGCTGGTCGCCTGTCATCGTCTTCTTCTTGGGCTTGGCCGGTTGGGTGCTGGGGAGTACGCTCCTGCTCATGACCCCCAACGCCCACACCAGCGGCAGCACACTTTCCTTTATCGACGCCCTTTTCACCTGCGCGAGCGCCACATCCATCACCGGGTTAACCTGCATTGACGTTGGAGCTGATCTCTCCCAATTTGGGCAATTCATCGTGCTGCTGGATTTTCAAATTGGCGCCATGGGCGTCATGACTTTCACCTATTTTGTGATGATGATGATAGGCAATCGCCTCAGCGTAGGCGGGAGCAGCGCCGTTTCTTCGATGTTAGACCAGGAAAACCTGCGCACCATCCCTGCCTTGCTCAGCACGGTGGTGGGCGTGACGCTGAGCATTGAGGCTGTAGGCGCTCTGCTCCTGTACAACATGTGGGAAGGCGTGCAGGGGGTGGACCAAGCTCATCTTTTGTTCTACGCCATTTTCCACTCGGTTTCCGCCTTCTGCAACGCCGGCATCACTCTTTTCCCGAACAACATGGCGCAAAGCGGCGTGAGCGCCTGTTACTCGGCGCAAGTGGTGATACTGCTGCTCATCATCGCCGGCACCTTGGGCTTCGGCATCTACAGAGAAGCCTTGGCGAGACTGGGACGTCGATTGCACCACAAGAAGAACACGCGACGTTGGAGCACGCATTCCTGGTTGGTCATGCGCGTCACCGCCATCGTGCTGGTGGGAGGTTTCCTCGGGTTAACCTTTCTGAGTTTTTTGGAACCCTCCTCCGCCCACGCCGTGACGGGGCACTCGCTCTGGGAAAGCTTGTGGAATACGGTTGGACGCTCGGCCGGCTTCAATTTCACCGACATCACGGAGTACGGTCCTGTGTATAAACTTTTTCTGTGCATCCTCATGTTCGTGGGCGGTAACCCGGCAGGCACCGGCGGCGGCGTCTTCGCCCCTGTGGTAGCCATCTGCGTGCTAGAGGTATTTCGCGTGCTGCGCGGCCAACAGGATGTCCAAATCCACGAGCGTCGCATTGCCCGCTCCACAGTGGAACGCGCGATGGCGACGGTCGTTCTTTCCATTTTCTGGATTATTGTCACCACCATGCTACTGTTGCTTGTGGAAGAGTGGAGCAACGGGGCAGACAGAAGTCACTCAGGGCTTACCCATCTGCTCAATATGCTTTTCCTGGAGGTGAGCGCCTACACCACCACCGGCTACTCGCTCATAGATCCCGCCAACCTTTCCCCCATCTCCAAGCTCATTATTACGATCAATATGCTTTTTGGTCGTATGGGCATGTTCACGTTCATGCTTATTTTCATCACTCCCAAACCACCGCAGCCTTTCCGCTTCCCAGAAACGCGTCTTCCGCTCAACTAACCCTCACACTAACGCACAACCATGGCTCATTCCAGAAAATTCGTTATCATCGGCATCGGACAGTTCGGCCGCGCTCTTGCTTTGCACCTGCATGATGAAGGTTACGAGGTGACCGCCATCGATGAGCGCGAATCCGCCATCAATGACATCAAGGACAAAGTCACTCAGCCCATCATCGGCGACGCGACCAGCGACCACCTCCTCGACAAGTTGAACTTGGACAGCAATACGCACGTGATTGTTGCTGTAGGCGAACGCTTTGAACGCAACCTGCTCATCGCGGCTCATCTCAAAATCACCAAAAAGGTGGAGCATCTCTACGTGCGCTCGGTGAACGAACTTCAGGCGGAGATGCTCAAATTGCTCGGCATCAATGAGCTTTTCCGCGTGGAGGATGTGGCTGCTCGCCAGCTGGCGCTACGCTTTGTCAACCCCAGTTTCAAGAGTCTCACATCGATTGACTCCACGCACTCTCTCGCCGAAGTGACGCTGCCGGACGAATGGATCGGCAAATCCCTCGTGGAATCCGGTCTGCGTTCAAAGTACAACCTCAACCTCATCACCGTACGTCGCGGCACACCCAGTGAAACGACTCCGGATGAAGCCCTGATTGGACAGCCTGTCGTTGGCACCCCGGATCCCGCCATGGTGTTCCAACAGGAAGACGTGCTCGTCCTCTTTGGCAAACAGAGTGACTTGGATGACTTTGTCAAGGATATCAACGACTGACACAGGGCAAACGCATTAGAAAATGCGTTTGCCTATGTACGATGTACGATGTACGATTTATTGATAACGTGCGCGTTGCGCAGATATATTCTGAACGGCAGATGTACTCAAAAACAAGAAAGGAACAACTTCATTTGCATCGCAGAGTGCACTGCCATTGCGGTTTTCATATTCGAAAACAGACACGTGATCAAACGTTTGGAGAGTTTTCTCTGCTTTTCCATTTCATACAAATGCGTTTGCCCCGACGCCTGATACAGGGCAGCCGCATTAGAAAATGCGTTTGCCTATGTACGATGTACGATTTGAGAAATTCGGCGAGAGGAGCTCGCGGGTCGGTGGCAGACGGGGCTGCCCACGTACGATTTGGAAAATTTTTCTGCTGATTAACGTCTCTAACTCTAACTCCTGACATTGCTCCCTATATGCCTCGCGTGATTCTCCCGACTCGTTGGTTTGCCGGCTATATCTTCGATCTGGACGGCACACTGGTGGACAGCATGCCCCTGCACTTCCGGGCCTGGCGCCAAGCGTTGCACGATGCCGGAGCCAATACCTCCGTCTTTGATTGGGATGATTTTCTGGCTCACGGGGGGATGGCCGCCGTGGACATCGTGAAGGATCTGAACTGCAAGCACGGGCTTTCCATGCCTCCGGAACAGGTGGCGCACGCCAAGCGTTCCCTCTATGCCGACTACGTCGCGCGAGAGAAGGTACCCCCTATCCCGGAGACTGTCGGGCTGGTGCACGAGTTACGCCGCCGCGGCATCCCATACGCTATCGGCACGGGCAGCGCCATCGCCGGAGCCCTTCAGACGCTCCACGCCGCCGGTCTGCAACAGCTCTTCCCTCTCATCGTCACTCCGGAAGATGTGGAACATGGCAAACCCGCCCCGGACATATTTCTGCGAGCGGCTCAGCTCATGCGAGTCTCCCCGAGCGACTGTGTTGTTTTCGAAGATGCAGATCCCGGGCTTTGCGCCGCTTCCGCCGCCGGCATGCATTCCGTACGCGTACTTCCCATTTCTTCCTGACAAAATTTGCTCTGTTTTCCCGCGCCGCAGGCGCACGATTTTTTCAGATCGTAAACCGTAAATCAAAAATCGTAAATGGCAGACGCATTTTCTGATGCGTCTGCTGTGGGTTTTGAGCATTTGGGCTTGCGAATGAGGGGGCAGTATGCTAGGATGAGCGGCGTGAAGGTTATTGTTATCACCGGAGGAATTGCGTCCGGGAAGAGTACCGTGGTGAAGATGCTGCAGGAAATGTGCGGGCAGGGGATGGTGTTGTTTGATTGCGACCGCGCAGTGACAGAGCTGTACGAGAGCGGAAAGTTGGCGCGCGATCTGGTTTCTGCTTTCGGTTCGGAGGCGCTGGATGAGCAAGGAGCTGTCAATAGGGATTTCCTGCGCAATATCGTCACGTCTGATCCGCAGGGACGGGCAAAACTGGAGGAACTGGTACACCCTAAGCTGGCGCAAATATGTACTCAAGCGCAAGCCGATGCGAGACAGAGCGGGAAGGTACACACATTTGTTGCGGATATTCCTCTCTACTTCGAGAGCAGGAGCGGGGTGAATGTGATGGCGGACAAGGTATGCACGGTAGCGCTCACCCCGGAAACCCAGATGAGACGACTTATGGAGCGCAATGGCTTTTCGCGCGAGGTCGCTCAAGGCATGGTGAATGCTCAATTATCCACTGAGGAAAAAATTGCCGGTGCGGATTGCGTGTTCTGGAATGAGGGTTCCATCGACCAACTCCACGAACAGGTGCGTCTCTTTTACCGCCAGGAGATCGAAAAAGAGGCCAAAGCCTGCATCGCTGCCATGGTGGAAGTGAATCTTAATGAGCTACAAGCGCTTAGTTTCCCGGAGTTGCAAAAAAAAGCCGAAGGGCTTTCCGCCCGCTGGCTCACAGGGGATCACACCCGACGCCAACTCGTTTCAGGGCTAGGGCGCACGTACTCTACGGAAGGCAACCAAGTGTACGCCACAGGGATTATCGACCGTGGTCGTTTCCCCAAACAGGGCATGTTGCGCTACCCCTCATGCAGTTTCCGCCCGGGGGAGGATGATGTCCTCATTTCCCCGGAGCTCATGGCGCGTTATGATCTACGCTACGGTAACCAGGTCAAGGTAAAGCTACGCGGTCAGCAGCGCTGGGAGCACCCGCTCCAGGCCACAGAAATCGTGGAAATTGAAGGCGTGCCGACGGCGGATTACGTGCAGCGACCTGACTTTGAGCAACTCACCGCACTCATCCCCACACGCAGACTCATTTTAGAGAACATCGACAACCCCTCGCCCGCCATGCGTCTGCTGGATTTGGTGGCGCCGCTTGGCATGGGGCAGCGCGCATTGGTGGTGGCTCCGCCGCGCGGAGGGAAGACGATTCTGCTTAAGTCGATGGCGCGGTCATTGCGGGCAAATTATCCGGAAGCTGAGCTGTTGATTTTGCTGCTTGATGAACGTCCGGAAGAGGTGACAGACTTTGAAGAGACGGTGGATGCACCGGTGTATGCTTCCACCTTTGATGAAAGCTCATACCGCCACGAACAACTGAGTGATATGGTGCTGGAGCGCGCGCGCCGCCTTGTGGAACAGGGAAAGGATGTGATTATCCTGCTGGACTCGCTCACACGTCTCGCCCGAGGCTACAATGCGCATGCCACCGGTGGGCGCACCATGTCCGGCGGACTGGACTCCCACGCCTTGGAAAAACCGCGTAAGTTTTTCGGCGCCGCGCGCAATGTAGAAGAAGGGGGTAGCCTCACCATCATCGCCACTTGCCTAGTGGACACGGAATCCCGGATGGATGAAATCATCTTCGAAGAATTCAAAGGAACCGGCAACATGGAGATCCGGCTGGATCGTGAGCTCGCAGAGCGCCGCATCTTCCCCGCTATCTCCCTGCCCCAAAGCGGCACGCGTAATGATGACCGGCTCTACCATCCGGATGAGCTTGCCCGCGTGTTGCAGTTGCGCCGTCAGCTTGCAACCCACCCGGGGTGGGAAGCCTTGGAGCTCCTGCTAGCCAACATCCGTAAAACGCAGAACAACGCAGAGCTTCTGCTGCGCGGCCTCGTTATTTAAGCGCCAAGTTTGTCGCGCCAAAAGGCAATGCGCTCAACAGTGCGTTGCACATTGGGGGAGCCGGGGTTGGTCCGCAAGGTGAAGGCTCGGTCAAGGTTGAATACGGCACATGGATCATCTCCAAAGTCCGGAGAAATGCCGTGGAATTGCTCGACGCTGAGCTGCGAGAGAGGCACACCCTCTTTTTCCGCCAACGCCACAGCCTTGCCCACCAATTCGTGAGCGTGACGGAACGGCACACCGCGGCGTACCAGGTCATCGGCCAGATCTGTGGCAAGCAGCAGCGGATCTGCCACAGCTGCCGCACAGCGTGCCTCATTGATGCGCATCGCTGCAATCATTTCTGCATTCACAGCGAGAGCGTGCAACACCGTATCGAAAGAATCGAAGAGCGGCTCCTTGTCCTCCTGCAAATCGCGATTGTAAGTAAGCGGCAGCCCCTTGAGCGCTACCAGCATGGCCGTCAGGTTGCCGTACAACCGTCCCGTTTTCCCTCGCGTGAGTTCGCACACATCCGGGTTCTTTTTCTGGGGCATCAGGCTGGAGCCCGTGGTATGCGCATCCGACAACGTACAGAAGCCGAATTCAGCGCTGCTCCACAGCACCAAATCTTCGCTCAGACGGCTGAGGTGTGCGCCGATGAGCGCGAGACAGAAAAGAGACTCGGCCATATAATCGCGGTCGGCGATGGCGTCCATGGAGTTTTGCGTCACCCCGTCAAAACCTAACTCGGCTGCAATTGCCGAACGATCCAAGTTGATGGTGGATCCTGCGATCGCCCCGGAACCCAGCGGGCACACGTTCACCCGCCCCCGGCAATCCGACAGCCGCTCCACGTCCCGCTGCAACATCTCCACGTAGGCCAGCAAATGGTGCGCCACGGTCACCGGTTGCGCGCGTTGCAGATGCGTGTATCCGGGAATACGAACGGCGGCATACTGCTCAGCCTTTTGCACCAGCACACGCTGCAGATCTGCGAGGGCGCGCAGGGCATCGTCTATCATACTGCGGCAGTAAAGGCGCGAGTCAGTGGCTACCTGATCATTACGAGACCGAGCGGTGTGCAGCTTGGCACCGGCGGGGCCAATACGCCGCGTCAGTTCGCTCTCGATATTCATGTGCACATCTTCCAGCTTCATGTCCCAGTGGAACTTTCCCGCCTCAATATCTGCCAAAATCTCTTTCAACCCGGTCTCGATAGCCGCAAACTCATCTGTCGTGAGCAACCCGGCCTCCACCTGGGCACGCGCATGCGCAATCGATCCTGCTATGTCATACCGGTACAGCCGCCAATCGTACGACACGGACTCGCTGTATTTGAGCACAAGATCTGCTGTTGCTTGGGAAAATCTGCCTGTCCACATAACCCACGCAGGGTACACCATTTTGTGCCACCGAGCAAGCGGAATTTGCTATGGCAGTGAATTGCAGATCGTAAATAGCAGTCGCATCACCTAATGCGTTTACCCTGGTACACACCGCAGTCAGCTAAAGAAGAAAACTGAGAAGTCGCTTCTATTTTTCACGGAGTATCGCTTTCCTTCCGCTTGAGTTCATGCAGCAATTCGAGGATGCGACGATCGTTTGCGCGCAGCCGTTGCATGCTCACGAGCAGCAAGAGGGTGACCAGCACCAAATAGGCAATGATTACCCAGCAAAATGCCTGCAGCGTCGTGATGGCGGACTGCACTCGCGGGCTGCGCACGATGCGTTCGGCGAGCATATCGCCAAGTTCTCGTGCATAGGCGCGGCCTTCCTCTTTGTACTGTTCTTTGATGCCCCTGACACTTTTCTCCAGCGAATCAATGAGTACGCGACTGAGGGCTCCGGCGGGATCAGCAGGAGCGGCAGGAGCAGCATTTGCATCGGGAGCCTCAGAATCTTCTCGTCCCTGTTGCAGCGTTGTCTGCACCGCCTGCACCCCGGCGCGGAAAAGGTTATTGAGTATCCGCTTACCATCGGAATCTGCCCGTACAGGCAAACACAGCAGCGCCATGCACAGGACGAGAAGGATACGTTTCATGATCCGCGTTCAACATTAATAATGACCACCGCGAGGGCCATTGGTCCAGCGCCAGGCCGTTTCCACAATCTGCTCGGCATTTGTGTAGCGCGGTTTCCATCCGAGCACTTCCTGAGCCTTGCGGGAGTCGGCAATGAGGTAGGGCGGGTCACCTTCGCGGCGAGCGCCATAGGTCACCGGGGCTTTCTTGCCGGTCACCTTTTCTGCGGCATCGATGATTTCCTTCACCGAGAGCCCCTTGCCGGTGCCTAGATTAAAGCTGTTTGTATCTCCGCCTTTCATCAGGTAATCCAGTGCACGCAGATGGGCATCCGCCAAGTCATCCACATGCACATAATCGCGTACGCAGGTGCCATCCGGCGTGTCGTAATCCGTACCGAATACGGTGATGCCATCACACTCGCCCTTTATGGCCATGAGGATGCGTGGGATAAGATGCGTTTCAGGCTCGTGATCTTCTCCGATTGCGGCATCTTCGGAGGCGCCGGATGCGTTAAAATAGCGCAGAAACACCGCTTTGAGTCCATACGCCTGCTCGCAATCGCGGCACACGCGCTCCAACATGAGCTTGGAAGCGCCGTAAGGATTGATGGGTGCTTTGGCTGCGGTCTCGGGAATGGGCATCTCCTCCGGTACTCCGAACACAGCCGCAGTGGAGGAAAATACAAAGCGTTTGGTGCCCGCCTGGATCATGGCGCGCAGCAGGGTGAGCGGTTTGGCAATATTGTTCTCGTAATACTTGAGCGGGTTCTTTACGGACTCCCCCACCTGAATGAAGGCCGCGAAGTGCACCACAGCGTCAAAATGCCCCTCGGCCAACAGCGGATACACCACTGACGCATCGCCCAAATCCCCTTTCACAAGCTTCACACTCGGATCCACCAAAGCAGCCGGGTGGCCGTAAATCATGCTATCGAGTACAGTTACATCCGCTCCGGATCGCACAAGTTGGCGCACGGTATGAGATCCAATATATCCGGCTCCGCCGGTCACTAATACTTTCATTGTTGTTGAGGTTAGTTTGTATGAAATCTGTTTATGCTCCCGCATACATCTCCAGCAGCATATCTTCCAGCTTGCGGATGTCTGCCGAGAATCGGCGTATGCCCTCGGCGGTCTTTTCTGTGGCCATGGCATCCTCATTCATCAGGAAACGGAAGTTTTTCTCATCCGCCGGGACACGTGGGATATCCATAGTCGCCGAGACCGTAGGTGTAAGCTCGCAATTCACTGTCCCTTGCCCGGTGGACAACTCCCCGAGGAGAGTCGGCGAAATCGTCAATAAATCACAGCCCGCCAACGCTAATATCTCCCCAGTGTTGCGGAAGGACGCACCCATGATTTGCACCGGGTAGCCGTACTTTTTGTAATAGTGGTAAATGGAGCGCACGGAAAGCACGCCGGGATCTGTCTGGGAGGTGTAGCTTTCGCCCGTGTTCTTGCTGTACCAGTCCAAAATTCGACCTACAAAAGGGGAAATCAGCCGCACCCCCGCCTCCGCGCATGCCACTGCCTGCACCAAGCTGAAAAGCAGCGTGAGATTACAATGTATCCCTTCCCTCTCCAGTTCACGCGCAGCGCGGATGCCCTCCCAAGTGGAAGCAATTTTGATGAGAACGCGCTCACGATCTACCCCGGCTTGCTCGTAGAGGCGGATGATCTCATGAGCTTTGCTGATGGTGGCCTGCGTGTCAAAGGAGAGACGGGCATCCACTTCACTTGAGACGCGACCAGGTATACGCTTGAGGATTTCGAGACCGAAGGCGACAATTACGCGATTCATGAGCTCCTCAGCCAGGACAGAACCACTCAAGAGAGTATCCTTCATGTCCCGCACAACCTTCTCCAAAATCGGGCGATATTCGGGAACTTTGGCAGCGGATAAGATAAGCGATGGGTTCGTCGTTGCATCCTGTGGGGTAAACTCTTCCATTTGATGGAAATCACCAGTATCTGCCACCACTGTCGTGTACTGCTTGAGTTGATCAAGGAGAGTCTTCATAGGCACGTTACCTATTATAATACACATCCCTCTTAGGTCAAGCCCATTTGCCCACGACCAGGGCAAACGCATTAGGAAATGCGTTTGCCTATGTACGATGGACGAAGTCAACTATAATTTTGAGGCGGGGTAAATTTTTATTTTTGCTCAATCCATCAGAGCAAAGCGGAGCTTGTGG
>CANPYO010000016.1 GCA_947588645.1 uncultured Akkermansia sp.
GCATCACCGTGAACGAGCACGGCTTGCTTACGGGACTCAGCGGAACCTACAAAGTGAGCGCGCAGAAGAAGCTGGAATTGCACTTCACGGCGGACAACTGGGGCAGGAGTGCGCAGGAGGCGGGCGCGGCGCTCATCGAAGGGGAGCAGCTGCAGCTGAAGACAGGCAACGGAGAAGGAGTGAAGTTTGAGTTTGACAGCGAGATATTCAAGCAATTCTACGCGGGAGCGTCTGAGAAACTCTACGCGGGAGCGTCTGAGAAACTCTACGTGCGAGTGGCGGACAACGCGACGTGGGATGCGAATGCGGAGAATCTGGGAGTGAACGTGTGGAACGAGTGGCTGTACGGAGTGATTAAGACCGTGGAGTACACAAATGAGGGAGGGAGCAACTACGCGGTGCTGACGGGCAGCACGGATGAGTTGTACATGGTGATGAAGAGTGGAGGGGACAAGCACGAATCGAATACGCCGGCGGATCTGGGGGTGAAGAAGGCGACCGTGCTGCTGGACGGGCAGACGCTCACGCTGAACTGGTCCGGAGAAGGCGGCGGGATGTCCGGTTTGCCGGAGCCGGTCGTGCACAACCTGCTGGGCACGGAAGGGACGACGCTCGCGATACAGAACAGCTCGAAGGAGGCGGCATCGCGCCTGAACGTGATGCTGGACAACACAGCCGTGCAGGACATCCACGACTCGAGGTATGATGAGGGCGACCTGCCGAAACCGGATGCCACGACGGTGCACGGACAAGACACCTCGTTTAAGGGGCAGATCGTCGGAGGAGCGGGAGTGGATATCACGAAGACGGGCAAGGGGACGCTGATCGTGGGCGACAACTACACCTTGGCCGATGGCACGACGAGCATCGAGCAGGGAGCGCTCGTGCTGCGCGGCGCGGGGAACAGCATGCAAAACCTCGAATTCGCGTATGAGCTGCAGAGGGATGCAGACAATGGGGAAGAGCGTGGCCTGAAGCTGGAGGGAGGAAGGACGACGGTGCAGGGAAGCATCGTGGAGAGAGAGGGCAGCGAGCCGGAGGACAATGCCATTGAACTCAGCAAGGGTGCGCAGCTCGTGCTCTTCGGAGAGAGCAGCCTGGCGTCCACGGACATCATGAGCGGCGATGCGAGCGGGACGCTGACCCTGGCGCAGCGGAGCGGAGACGCGCAGGGGGCGCAACTCACGCTTGCCGGGGAGGGTCAGCTGAAGGGCTTGCGCGTGAATCTCGGCGAGAAGACGATGCTGGATGTGGGCGCCGGGGAGAACTCGGTGGTAGCGCTGAATGGTCAAGGCTCGTTGAAGAACACGAGGGGCGGCTCATTGAAGGTAGGCGGCGGGAGCTTCTCCGGGACGCTGGAGAGCGCGTCGGGAGCGCAGGGCGCCGGCTCGCTCGTGGTGGTGAACGGAGCAGACTTCACGCTCAACCATGTGAAGACAGATGCGGGCAACGGGGGAGCCGCCTGGAACATCACCGTGGAGAAGGGAGGCAATCTCACGTTGGATCTGGTCGATACGGCTGAGAAGGATGCGCCGCAATTCGGGAATGTGCAGCTGGATGGACGGATGCGCATGGAGGTGAGTACGGCGATGACGGAGTCCGGGGAAGCGGTGACGGGCGCCCCGGTGTCCGGGAATCTCATTCTGGGAGACGACGGGAGCCTGGAGGTGCACGGAAATGGCGTCAGCGTGAGCTCATCGTTCAGCCTGGGCTTTACGACGACGGAGCAGGACGCCGGCCGACTGGAGAGTCGAGTGACGCTGAGCGGCAGCTCCTTCGCCTTGTCTGACCTGCTGAGTGTGACGGTGGATGAGAACGGAACCATTATCGTGACGACCGAGGAGGCGAAGGACAATAAGTTTGAGCGCACCATGCCCCATGCGGGTAAGAACGGGTTGGCCGGAGCGACGATGATGTGGGAGTCGCTGAAGAACAAGTCGCAGGGGGATGCGCTGATGGATGTGTTCAGCAAGCCGAACTCGGACTACGCGAAGCTGGGTATGGCTGTGGTCAACATGATGGACGGGAAGGACGGCGAGGGTCTGGAACGCACGCTCAGCGCGGTGGCGGGAGCCTCCGTGGCGACGATTGCCCCGGCGTTGATGCAGGATATACACCGCCAGTTGGCGTCAGTGCGCAACCGTACTACGTCCATGAATGCCGAGCAGCCCGCCGATGCGAGCGCGGCGCGCTCTGTCTGGCACGCCTGGATCAATGGCGAGGGAGGATACCACAAGGTGGATGCCGATGGCTACCTGCCCGGCTACACGCTCAACAGCTGGGGAGGCGCCGTGGGTGTCGCGCTGGATGTGGGGCAGCAGACCACGATGGGGCTGGCGGTGTCGGCGATGTACGGCGACCTGAAGGCGGATGCGGCGGATACGGCTACGGGGCACCTGGATACGACCTACCTGAGCGCGTTCATGCGTGCGGGAAGCGGTCCGTGGACGCATACCTTCGTGCTGAGCGGAGGGGTGGCCAATATCGACATGGATCGCACGGTCAGTTACGGCTCGGGCAGCTACCGCACCAATGGCAGCACGGATGGCTACGCGTTCGGAGCCCTCTATGAGGTGGGCTACACCACGCAGCTCAATAAGGAAGGCACGGTGGGACTGCAACCGGTCTTCAATGTGGAGCTGCGCCACGCTCAGGTGAAGGGCTACACGGAGAGCGGAAGCGACGCGGCTCTCAGGACGGATGATATGCAACAGGATGTCGTCACCTTTGGCGCCGGCGCGCGCATGCAGTGCGTGCTGGGAGAAAATGCCTTTAACCGCAGTTCCGTGCTCGAAGCGCGCTGCTTGTTGAAGGTTGATGCGGGAGACCGCTCCGGCAAGGTGAACAATGGCATCGTCGGCTCGGGAACGATGGCAGAGGTGGAAAGCGCCAAGGTGGGCGCGTTCAGCATCGAGGTGGGTGTCGGTCTGACGATCCCGCTCAGTGGCAACTCCGGCAGCATCTTCATGGATGCATCCGTCGAGACGCGCAGCGGCTGGACCAGCGCCAACGCCTCCGCAGGCTATCGCATCAATTTCTAACCACGTCCGATCACGGCTTCATCACATCCCGCTCGCACCTGCTTTGCCAACTCGCGCCGCAGGCGCGCTAAAATCCAAATCGTACATCGTACATCGTAAATCGTAAATCCCTTACGTGTTTATATTGCTTTTTCTTGGGACGGCTGAGGCTGATTTGCCTTGACACCGCGGGGGCAGGTTGCTACACTGCGCGCGCTATGACGGACAAGGAGACATCGCCCGTAGATCTCTCGGTGCTCGACACGGCTGCAATGCGTAGTCGTCTTTCCGAGCTCGGGAGCTATCTTTGACCTCGCTCATTTGGAGGAACAGGTGAGCCACATGGGGCAGCGCATGAGCGCTCCGGATTTTTGGGATGATCCGCAGGCCGCGCGAACGCTTATGGCTGAAGTGAATCCGCTTAAACGTCGGCTGGAGCAGTACCGCGCGCTGGAGAGCGGCCTGGAGGATGTGGAGGCTGCCCTGGAGCTGGCTCGGGAGGAGTCGGATTTAGCGGTAGAAGCAGCTGCGGAGTACGATGCGTGGCAGAAGAAGCTGGAGGAGTTTGAGCTGATTACGTTGCTGAATGGACCGCACGACGCATCTGGTTGTTATATCACGATTCACTCGGGGGCGGGAGGAACGGAGGCATGCGACTGGGCGAGTATGCTGCTGCGCATGTATCTGCGCTATTGCGAGCGTCACAGCTTTGCTACAGAAATCATGGAAAGCACGGATGGCGATGAGGCCGGGCTACGATCGGTGACGGTGAAGATCACAGGAGAGTACGCGTACGGGTACTTGAAAAATGAGCGGGGCATTCATCGCCTGGTGCGTATGAGCCCCTTTGATGCCGCAGGGAAGCGCCATACCTCATTCTGCTCGCTGGATGCCACGCCGGATATCTCCGACGATGTGGAGATAGAGGTGAAAGATGCAGATGTGAAAATGGACACCTACCGTTCCGGCGGCAAAGGCGGGCAGAATGTCAACAAGGTGGAGACGGCAGTGCGTCTCACTCATTTACCGACGGGTATTATCGTGGCGTGCCAGACTCAGCGTTCGCAGTTACGCAACCGCGAGGAGGCCATGCGTATGCTCAAGGCGCGCCTCATTCAGCTGGAAGAGGATCGCAAGCGTGCAGAAGCTGATCGGCAGTACTCCGAGAAGGGTGATATTGCGTGGGGAAATCAGATACGCTCGTATGTTTTTCAGCCCTACCAAATGGTGAAGGATCTGCGCACTGGGGTAGAGAGTGGCAATATCCAAGATGTGATGGACGGCAATTTGGATGCGTACATTGAGGCCATGCTGCGCCACAACGCTAACTCCTAAATAGCTAACCCCACTTTGCGATGCTTGAATTTGACGTGCTCTCCCTGTTTCCGGAGATTGTGAGCGCCCCGCTTTCGCAAAGCATCATTGGGCGAGCAGCGGGGAATGGCTTGCTCCGCGTTCGCTCCCACAATATCCGAGATTGGACCCACGATAAACATCATCGCACGGATGATTATTTGTGCGGTGGAGGTCAAGGGATGCTCATGAAGTGCGAGCCCATCTTTGAGGCCGTGGAAGAGTTGCGCCGCGAGAACACGCGCGTGATACTCATGACTCCCCAGGGGCGTGTGCTTACCCAGCAACTCGTGCGCGAACTGGCGGCTCCTTGCATGGAGACGCTGGGCGGTGCGCATTACATCATTATCTGCGGGCACTACGAAGGGGTGGACCAGCGTGTGGTGGACGATTTGGTGGATTTGGAGCTGTCAATCGGGGATTACATATTGACGAATGGTGCGATAGCCGCTGTTGTGCTTATTGATGCGATTTCACGACTGACTCCGGGTGCCCTCGGTGATGAACGCAGTGGGGAGGAGGAATCTTTCTGCGATGGATTGCTGGAGGCTCCTGCTTACACGAAACCCATTGAATTTCGCGGGATGAGAGTGCCTGAGGTGTTGCTCTCCGGCAATCACAAGGCGATGGAAGAGTGGAAACAGGAACGAGCTGTGGAGCGTACCCGTGCCAACAGACCGGATCTCTATGAAAAATGGGCGGCTGCGCACCCGGAGTTCTTCCTTCCGGGCAAAAAGAAAACAAAGCCCACACACTACAAAGAACGCCCAATATCGTAATGTAAAGGGCAACAGCATTCTAGGGCAACCGCATTAGGAAATGTGTTTACCTATGTACGATTTGTTAATAATGTGCGCGTTGCGCAGATTTTTTCGGATCATTAATGTATGCTGAAATCCCTTTGGAGCCAACATCATGATGATCTCTTTTTGTCATGATTTTTGATACGTATAAATGGTGATATCAGTCAATAAGAGCAATTTCTCTGTTGATTGACTTCTCTCAAATGCGTTTGCCCTGAACAGCATTCTAATGCGGTTGACAACTCTCTCGATGACGGGTAGAATGACGTCGCATGAATAAACACACCTCATTCGCAATTCTATGGGGAGGTCTGCTGTTGTTCCATCTGCATCCTGCTGTGGCAAACGTCAGTACGCAGGCAAGTAACGGAGAAAAGAGCGCTGTGGTTGTAAAGGACAAGGCGAGTTGCAGCAAAGATTGGGCGGTTCTTGATAATGATTGGATTTCGGTTCAATTTGAGGTAGGGAAGGATGGAGGAATTATCTTCCGTGGTCTCACCGAAAAAAAAAGCGGAAAACAGCTACTGAAATCCGGCACAGATGTCATCAGCGTGCAGACTGCCCGAGGTGATGCCGTCACCTCGAAAGATATGAAGATTCTATCGTGGGAGGCTCTGCCTCTCCCCGCGAATCCCTCTGCCACGCGAGCATCCGAAAAAGAGGAGGGATGTGGAATACATGCGGTGCTGGAGTCAAAGGACGGCGCGTATCGAGTCGATTGGAGAGCGGTACTGCGAAAGAACTCCCGCTACCTGCGCCAAGAGTTTACCATCTCAGCTCTGCGCGATACACCCTTCACCTCCTTTACTCCGCTCCAATATGCCTTTTCCGATGAGGCGGGACAACCAACTGTCTCCGGCAATACAACTCACGGGAATTTGGTACTCAGCGAGCGTCTCTTCGCCGGGCTTGAAACGCCCATGTCCGTGATGAGTGTCAACGGTCAAAGCGTTGTTGCCCAGAGAAATCCAACTGTATGGTCACCGGAGTCCTTTCAGGATGTTTTTGCAAACGATATTCCACAAGCCTTGCGATCTGCCCAAGAAGAACTCTGTGCAGAAATGGACGGTCCCACCGTGCGTTATGTGAAGGTAAGTGGCGGCAAGGTGCATTTTGCTCAGGGTGGAGAATGCCAGGTAGAACCTGTTTACGAGGGTGGTTCTCATAAACTGAACGTCATTGCCATAAGCCTCGCAGACGCTACCGGCAAAGTCGTGAGCTGCGATGCGCACCGCGGCAGCACCGGCGAGCAAAAAGCTGATTCTAGTTACACCTTGCAAGTCCCCGCCCCCGGAGTTTACACCCTGCAATGCTGGGCAGAAACCAAAACGGAATCCATTACCGCACACGGATCGCTACACATCTCTCTCCCGCTGCGTGAGCAAACCGAGGAAAATCATGATGATCTCCTAAAGGATGACCTGGTGCGCGGGGAATGGGTGCGAAAAGCAGTATTGCCACGCAACCACAGCTGGTCAGTTTCCACGGTAGTGGGGCTGCTAGATCCCGAACAGCCACGCCGTTCCTTCCTGCATTACAGTGAGCGTGAACGCGCCGTACCCTACCGCGTGCTCGTGCATTACAATGATTGGTACGAAGTCGGCATACGTGTGCATGACAATAATGACCCACACCAGCGCACGACGGACGCCATTTGGAAGGGCATTCTGGCTCAGTGGAAACGCGAACTCTTCGACAAGAGAAAGACCAGCATCGATGCCTTTGTCATAGACGACGGCTGGGATGAGTTTAACAGCCTGTGGGATTTTCATGCGGGGTTTCCAAATGGCTTTGCCAACATCGACCGTGCCGCAGCCAAAATGAACGCCGGCATCGGCACATGGCTCGGCCCCGTAGGCGGATACGGACGTTCCAAAGGACTTCGCCTCTCTTTCTGGAACAAAAAACACCCGCACAATCAGATCAACAATTTCAAGCTCTCCAATCGAGAGTATTTCGACGCCTTCGTACAACGCTGTTCCGAGATGATCAAAAAATACGACATGCGATATTTCAAGTTCGATGGCATCTCGACAAAGTTTCATGCTAACGGTCCGGCAGACTTGGAAGATGCAGAGGGCATCATCAGCGTGGCAACTGAGCTGCGAAAGAAAAAACCGGACATCTTTATCAACACCACCGTGGGCACTTGGGCAAGCCCCTTCTGGTTCCACTTCGTGGATTCCGTCTGGCGACAGGAAAATGACTTCGGTCAAGTGGGCAACGCCGGCGATGAACGTGACCGCTGGATTACCTACCGCGACAGGCTCGTGTACGAAGTCTTTGTGCAGGGAGCCCCGCTCTTCCCCATTAACTGCCTCATGACGCACGGCACTATCATCACCCGCAACGGTCCGCCGAATGTGATGAGCAAAGATCCCGCCAATTGTGTGAAAGAAATGCGCGCCGCCTTTGGTTCCGGATCAGGTCTGCAAGAGGTGTATGCCGATGCAGAGCTGCTCAATCAGCAAAACGGTATGCTGTGGGACGAGCTTGCCTCCTGCATCGCGTGGATCCGCCGCAATGCCGATGTGCTGGAGGACGTGCACTGGGTGGGCGGAAACCCATGGGATGGCAACGATGGAACCATTTATGGCTGGGCTGCTTGGAATTCCTCTAAATGCACCCTCACTCTGCGTAATTCTTCGGCGTCGTCCAAATCCTTGCACACCACGTTGCGCCAGCTCTTCGAAATCCCCAAAGAAAATCATGGAAAAATCAGGTTGACCAGCTCCTTTGCAGACCAACGCAGGCTTCCCGGCCTCATGGATGAGTTACTGGACGTGGATGCTCAATTAGAAATTACGATGAACCCCGGTGAAGTCATCGTGATGGAAGGCAAATCAGACAGGACGAAAAAGAACAAAAAGGGCAGAAAAATCAAGAAGAAGCCATGAGTAGACCAAGCAACCGCGTTAGGAAATGCTGTTGCTGTGTACGAGGTACGACGGTGGCAGACTCTGCCTGCCACCGCCTCCCCGCGCCACAGGCGCGCGAATTTCTCAAATCGTAAATCGTAAATCGTAAATGGCAACCGCATTTTCCAATGCGATTGCCCTTGTCATTGATCTTGCGGAATAGGGGATCATGTGGTAGAATGCGAACGGTTAGCTGTGATGAAAAAGGTATTGGCAGCGCTCGTAGTCATCGTGCTCGTGCTGACGAGTTGTCAGACGAGTGAGGTGGATGTGTACACCCCGAATTACGTGTACCACAAGGGCTACAGCGTGCGGTTGGTGAGAGGTCAGGCTGTGGCTCCCAAACAAGCTCCTAAGCGGATAAAGCGTGCTATTGCAGCCGCCAACAAGATAGTTGGCAAACCCTACCGTCGAGGAGGCGGACACGGGCGACATCACGACAACGCGTATGATTGCTCAGGGTCGGTCGCCTTTGTGCTGCGCGAGGCTGGTATGCTCAAAAAGGGGGCACACCCAACCTCCAGTGATTTTTTGCGTTGGGGCAGACCGGGGTATGGAAAGTGGCTCACTGTGTACACGAAGCCCGGACACGTGTTTCTTCTGATAGCGGGGGCGCGTTTTGATACGACAGGGAGCGGACGAGGGGTCGGTCCGCGGTGGTACACTACTTCCCGTCGTTGCACAGGGTTTAAGGTGCGGCATATTCCGGGCTTTTAGCTATGAGAGAAGACATGAGCCAGGAACGCGAGTACGGTGAGCAGCGGTTGGATGTATTGCTGCGTTGCTGGGGACTGGAGAATCATGATTTAGTGCTGGCGGCGGGGCTGGAGGCTCAGCTCACGCACAAGCAGGTGCAGCGCGCGCGCCAAGGACGTCGTCTGACTCTAAAAATGATGCAGAAGATAGCCAGTGCTCTGAATGCCGCAATTGAGCAGCGAGTTGCGTCGTCCACTGTGGAGCCGTACATTTATCTTCATCGGGACCTGTTTTGCTATGCAAAGGGGTACGATCCCGATTGGCAGGATCCCAACGCCATCCTTTACCCTGATCATGAGTGAGAGTGAGCCATGTAGCGTGACACAGTTACTCTCGCGCCTCAAGTATGCCGTGGAGAACGATGTAGGCGAGGCGAACGTGGTGGGTGAGATAGGCTCGTGCAAAGTGGCCAGTAGCGGACATGTGTACTTCACGCTCAAGGACGCCAGCGCGCAGTTAGCTTGTGTATTTTACCGCTACCAGGCTGCCTCTTGCCGCATATCCTTGCGCGAGGGACTGCGTGTGGAGCTGGCCGGTCGTGCAACGGTATGGGAGGGGCGGGGAGCCTTGCAATTCGTAGTGAGCCGCGTGCGCGAGGCTGGGGTCGGCTCCTTGCAGCAACAGTTCGAGGAGATGAAACGCAGGTTGGAGGCTGAGGGCCTTTTCTCTGCCGACCGCAAGCGTCCCTTGCCACGTTATCCAGAGCGCATTGGGCTTATTACTTCTGCTTCCGGAGCTGTCATCCAGGATATGCGACATCGTCTGGAGCAGCGTGCGCCTTGGGTGCAGGTTTATTTGTTGCCGGTGCAGGTGCAAGGGAAGGGAGCAGAGCATGGGTTGGCGCGTGCGGTGCGGATGTGGAGCGAGCCGGATCGCTTTGGTTTGCCACCGGTGGATTTTGTGATTTTGGCGCGCGGTGGCGGTTCACTGGAGGATTTGTGGTGCTTTAATGAGGAGGTGCTGGCACGAGCCATAGTGGCCAGTCGCGTACCTGTGGTATCTGCCGTAGGACATGAGACGGACTTTACCATTGCTGATTTTGTTGCCGACTTGCGAGCGCCCACCCCCACAGCAGCTATTGAATTGACTACACCTGATGCGGCTGCATTGATGGAGACATTGGACAGCAGGGCTCTTACCTTGCGCAAGCAAATGGCGCGCGCTTTGGAAACGGCGCATTTGCGTCTGTTGGCGGTGGAGCGCAGTAAACTGCGGCGTCCCCAGGAATTGCTTATGCCTTTCGTGCAACGCTTGGATGTGCTACACGAAGAGATGAGCAGCTGCTGCGGTGCACGCATACAGGATGCAGCGCACCAGCTGGCGTTACACAGCGCTCGGTTGCAAGTCGGACGCTTGCATTCTGCTTTGGAGCGTGCCAATGAGCGCTTGCAAAACGCTCTGCATGCGCTACGGGTGGGAGCACGAGCACGAACGGATCAATGGAAGGCCAATTTACATGTGAACGAGGAGCGACTTGCCGCCGCTAGTCCGGCTCATGCCCTCAAGCGAGGCTTTGCTCTGGTACGTGCCGAAAACGGTAAATTACTGCGCCGTGCACAAGACGCACCGGCCGGTACAAGATTGCGCATCAGCCTGTCTGAGGGAGAACTGACGGCAGTAGCCGAGCAGGGCACACGCATTTGAGTCAAGTCAATCAGCGGAGGATGCAGGGCAAACGCATTTGAGAGAAGGTGATCAATGGAGGCAACAATCTTATTAACTGATATCCAAGTTTATACGCATCAAAAACCGTGATAACCAGCGGTCATCATGATGACCGCTCTAAAGGAATCTCTGCATACGTTAATGACTCAAAAAATCTGCGCAACGCGCACATTATTAATAAATCGTAAATCGTACATGGCAAACGCATTTTCTAATGCGTTTGCCATGGAGTTGACGCACTACTCATGAACGGCGTGCAAAATGGTCACCGACATGGGCATAAAGTTCGTAGCCGCGTTCAGTCTGTTCCAGCAGATCCTCATCCATTTGTAAGCTCCCCGGCTCGAAAAGGCAAATGACTGTGGAGCCACCGAAACAGAAGTAGCCCTGCTGATCTCCCTGGTGTACGGGTTGTCCCGGGACGTATGTTTGATGGATAGACCCCACACCGGTGGCGCCAACAGCGACAATGGCCACATCTCCGATATCTTCCGTGTGAAGCATAGTGAGCTGTCGTTGATTCCTCCAGAGCCAATCAAGCCTCTCTCGCAGACAAAACGGCGCAACACTTGCCAGAGCCCCTGACAGACGCACGGCCGCATCTGCTACACCACCCGCCGGAAAATGGAAGCGGTGGTAATCCACCGGGCAAAGCCGCGAGAGCAAAAGGGGACCGTGCGCGAAGCGTTTCGCCAACTTTTCACTGCCCAGCAGAGCCGGTAAATCGAAACTCTGTCCCTTGACGTACACGCCGTGGATGGCAGAGGCGTCTTGCCAGCCACGGTGACGGCCGTCAGCCGGCAGGGCAAGGTATGGTTCGGGGCAGATGGGCCGCGATTCGGCTTTGAGTTCACGGATGAAAAAGTCGTTGAAAGAGGAAAAACTTTCGAGGGGGCGCAGCACTTCATCGACATTAATGTTGTAGTCGTGGATAAAGGCAGGGATTCTGCGCGCGCTGCGGCGCGTGCTCTGCCAAAACCCCAAGAGTCGCGAGAAGATACTACGCTTAATCAACAGATGCAGAGCCACTCGCCCGCAGCCTGTCCCATACACCCAGCGTAGTGAGCACTCACCGAGAATTTTTTCTTCCTCTGCTTGTTGTGTGTAGCGATTGAAAAAAATAACCGGCGAGGTCTTCTTCATGACCGCGGAGTGTACCATAGCTCCCTCACATGAGTCAAGCATTTACGATCTGGAGACAGGGCAAACGCATTTGAGAGAAGTCAATCAACAGAGAAATTGCTCTTATTGACTGATATCACCGTTTATACGTATCAAAAATATCATGACAACAAGCGATCATTATGATGTTGGCTCCAAAGGGATTTCAGCATACATTAATGATCCGAAAAAATCTGCGCAACGCGCACATTATTAACAAATCGTACATCGTACCTCGTACATCGTACATAGGTAGACTTCGTCTGCCACCTTCGTAAATGGTTTGCGTGTTTGAATTGCTTTTTCTTGGGACGGATGTGCTTTCGATCGTCTCGGAATTTGAGAATTGTCATTTGATGCACGTGTGATAAAATAGCGGCGCTATGCTGAAGGGAATATCACCTGTCATATCGCCGGAATTGCTCAAAACGCTTGCCGAAATGGGGCACGGGGATGAGATAGTCATTTCGGATGCGCACTTTCCGGGACACACATACAATGCGCGTGTACTTCGGGCGGACGGTGTAGGAGCAGATCAGTTGCTGGCGGGCATTGCTCCGCTTTTTGAACTGGATGCCTACGCCACGCCCGTCATCATGATGGCGGCTGTTCCGGGGGATGAACTGGATCCGTCTGTGGAAACCAAATACCGCGCCGCATTAGGATACTGCGGCGACGTAGAGCGCGTGGAGCGCTACGCCTTTTATGAACGGGCCAAGGCAGCATACGCCGTTGTCATCTCCGGAGAAACGGCAAAATACGGCAACATCATCCTCAAGAAGGGTGTTACCCCTCTCCCCCCGGCTTAGCCAGAGCAAACACATTTGGGAGAAGTTGATCGGTTGAGGGAAGGCTCCTATGGACTGATGCCACCGTTGATACGTATCAAAAAAGTCTGAGCAACGCACGCGTTAAATCGTACATCGGCAACCGCATTTTCTAATGCGTTTGCTCCACACGTGTCCCAATAAAATCTTCTCCGGGCTCATTCAACCCATTCCTCATGCGTTTCCCATGGATGAAGAAGGTAAGCCCGACAAGATGTCAAACCATTGGTGATTGAGCAAAGCCGTGAACGCCCCCGAGGGTTCGGAGTGGGATTGGACAAAAGCACAGCTTTCGCCCCTGCGGGGCAGCCCTGCGGGCTGGCTAATCGGCCTTCCAGCCGTCGGCCGCTTTCGCCCCCCGCGAGCCCTGCTCGCCGAACTTTGCAAATCGTAAATCGTAAATGGACAGGCTTCTTCTTGGGACGGATGTGGTGCGTTTGCCCGGGTCTGATGTAGAAGCGGCTTGACTGAGCACGGGGGGCATGATATAACATATGCCGCACGCATGAGTAATAGATTGTACATCTTTGACTGCCTGAGCAAGAAATTGAGGATGGCTGACGCATCGTTCATGACGATAGGGCGAGGGCAGGGAAACGTGTTTCGTTGCATGATGAGGGCTGAGTCCGGCGGCTCTTTTGCCATGCGGGGGGGCGTGTGCCGTTTTTTCCCGCATTCTACGATTAGCAGTTATTCTTTGAATGGGCAGAGTCTGCAGCAGGAATCTGAGGTGCAACCTGGTGTGCTTAATTTATTAGTTTTGGCGGGTGGATGTTTTGTTGTGTGGAATGGGGAGGAAAATCAGCTTCCTGATTTCAGCGGCTTTGATTCCGAAGAATGGTACGCCTACAACAAGACGACGGGTCAATGGAGTGCGGCGATGCGGCTCCGTGACCTTGCCGGGATACCTGCGAATTGGGTGGACAAGACGCTGGTGCTCTTCAAAGGACTCTCCTCTTGTGCATTTGAACTGAGAGATATTTTGGATGTGGTGCGGTTTGTGATGGAAGAGCGAGGGGAGGTGCCCAAGAGCTCTCAGGCAGCAGCCGTACCTGCAACTGCATCGTGGATGGAAGGGAAGGAAGACAAAGAAATATGCTGCCCTCACTGCTGGCAGAGATTTCCCCTTTCGCATGCCTTGGCGGTTTCATCCCACCCCAAACTCACGGGCGATAGCATATTGGGTAAGAACGCTCCTCAGCGATTTACACCCGTCAATGTGGATCAACAAGGGATCCCGGTAGATGCTATGGGGGTGAGTGTCCGGGAGTACGCCTGCCCGTGGTGTCATCACAAGTTGCCGCCCTATTTCGAGCGTATACGCCAGATGATATTCTCCTTGGTGGGCATGGCAAACGCCGGTAAGACATATTACTTGACCACGATGCTGCATGAGCTGGAATATGCGTTGCCGCGAGAGTTCGGAATAACATTCCGTGATGCTGATTCATCAGGCAATGCTCCGCTCAATATGATGCGCGTTAAGTTGTTCAATGCTGTTGGACTTCAGGATGCTTACCTAGAACCAACGGCGGTGGAGAGTGACTTGTACCATGATGTGTGGAAGAAGGGGCAGTACGTTCGTGCGCCTCGTCCCCTCGTATATAGCCTCAGCCGTGAGAAAAAGACGTATACCATGGTCGTGTATGACACTGCTGGCGCCAGTTATGACCCGGACGACAGTACGAATGAGCTTGCAACCGGACATTTAGAGGCGGCATCGGCCATTCTGTTTCTCTTCGATCCCACGGTGGATATTGCATTCAGCAAAGTGATCAAAAACACGAAGGACACCAAGAAGCTTGGCGGTCAGCCAAGACAGGAACGCCAGGCGCTTATGCTTTCCGAGATGGAGATGCGCTTGCGGGCGGCGCTGCATCTTCCGCCGGAAAAGAAGCTGGATGTACCGTTGGCGGTGATAATCGGTAAGAGTGATGCATGGCAGGAGCTGCTTGGATCGGAGCCGCTGTTGCCGAGCGTGCGCAGTGGGCAGTTTCAGCCGAAATTTGTCGATGTCAATTCGAAGAGGCTGCGCGAGCTGCTTTTCAGTATATCCCCAAATATTTGCATGAACGCAGAGGCCATATCGACCAATGTGCGCTATTTTGCCGTGAGTTCATTCGGTGGAGATCCGGAAACCTTCACGGATGACCGTGGACAAGCTCATTTGGTGCCGCCGGATGGTGTCGTGCACCCCAATCGTGTGATAGATCCTGTGCTCTGGGCGTTGCATTGCAAGGAACCGAATCTGCTGCGCAAAATGAGCCTTTGAATAGTGGTCCGGTCATGTCCTATCAGCTTATCTACACCACGCATGGGAAAGTAGCGAATGCTGCGGACTCAGTGACTCGGGTGGTGGCGCGCACGCAGACGATGCCGGCGCAGATGGTTCAAACGCTTGTCGACAGAGGCGCATTGCTACGTCCGGCAGACGCGGGAGATGCGCTTTTTTTATACAGCGCGGTTGAGTATGGCGGGGAAAAATACCACTTGTTGGGATCTGTACGGGAGAACAGGCAGCAGGGCGTAACGACGGTGCATTATCTGTTGCTCCGAGAGGATGAATGCAGGCGTATGGCGCAGGAGGATGCCCACGCCACTCCGGCAGGAATACTGCTTCTGTTGGAGCTGCAGAGATTTTGGGTCATTAGTTGGGAGGAGGAGCCTGTGCAATTGGAGGAACAGGAGGCTCGGCTGGCAGGGGAATGTCCGGCTGCAGAATCCTGTGCCACGTGGCAGGTGCTCACTGGTGATAGGGAAAATGCGCGCTTGTTGCTGAAGCCGCCGTACAACGCTCAATGCCTGCTGAGTGTGCCGGTTGGAACGAAGGCGCGGGATGCGCTGCGTTTGCTACATGAGAGTGATATGCTCAGTGAGGCGCGAGGCTGGGGAGCTGGACTGTGTGTGAATGCAGGAGAAGAGCGGTTGCTTGGGCTATTCCAGCGCGTGGTGTGTGTGGCGCAGAGTCCATTGGTGCAGCAGGCGCAGCAGCAGCAGATGCCCGTACTGTGTGTGCGCCCCGGCCTCATGGATGAACCTTCTGAGGCGCGGATCGGCGGGGAAATATCGTCCAGGTCCCCTGTGCCTGCCGGAGTGAGCATGTCTGTAAAATTGGCGGAAAAGACGCCTCAGACGCCGATTGTCCCATCGGATTCTCCGCTTAGCAGAATCCCTCTGATGCTGCCTTGTCATTATGCGGAAAGTGCTCCAGAGGGATTTTTTGAAAAACCTGTGGAAGAGAGAAGAGAGAGAGGAAGGTGGAGAGTAGCGGCAATAGTGGGGGTGAGCGTGGGAGTGCTGCTTGCTGCGGCGCTGTTGCCCGGTCTGTTGCAAAAAAAAGATCCTCCGCAGTCGGAAGAACATGCGCTGCGAGTGCCCGAGTCTCCCTCTGACCCACCATCCCGGAATAAGGAGGAGAGGCAAACTGAGATTTCGGGAGGGGGATATGCGATGTCTGAGCAAACGGATGAAGCACGACCGAAGAAAGCCGATGCAGAAGATTACAAGCCTGGGGTTGTTGAACAACCGCATCTGTCCTCGGTTTCTGAATCTGCGAGGACCATGGGGTTGGAGATCGGAGCAGAGGATCAGGAAGCAACAAATAGCGCGGAGGAGGCGATGGAAGGATCGCGCAAAGTGATCGTTGCCGGTCGTACGCTGCCGAAAGAATTGCTGCCGGAGGAGGTGAGTGTGGCGGATCGAGGGGAATGTATTTTGCACTTCAAAACTTCAGAGGATCAGAAAGAGCGCCGGGTTATCCCGCTGCAACCGGGCGATACAGTATTGGAAGTTCGACGCATGTCAGACCATAGCGTGAGTGTTTCAGTGCTTCGCGGCGGCAAGCCGATGGATGATTTGCCGGTATTTACCATTACGGAAAAGAACAATAGGCTGGAACGTATCACAGCGCATGGTAAAGCGGCAGCCGTGCAGCTTCCCTACTTCGATGAGCAAGGTGGCGTGAGCCACGCTGTCCTGTTGCCGGAATTGCGCGTGCGGGTAAGACCCGCTGGCTATTGCACCCCGCCGGTTGCCGCAGATGGCTTGGATTTGCACAATCTGAGCCAACTCTATGACCCTCATAACGAGGCGCGCGTCGTCAACCTCTCGGAGATCAAGTTACTGAGCACGCAGCGCAGTGAGCTCACTCCGGCAGGTTCACTCCGGTTGCCGGATTTCGGTTTGCAGAATGAGGTGCGTATCGCGTCCGCCGATGCGAGTTGCAGTGTGCGCGTACGCCCCGCAGAGTCGGCAGCACCTGGCATGACGGACTTCTCGTGGACCATTACTCGCAAATTTGATTTTCGCAAGTACGTGGCGCTTTACTTCCGTAAGTTCGCCTTTGAGCCGCCGAAGTCTGACCGGGAGAAGAGTCGATATTGCTTCAACGACCTGTACGGGTTGGTGAGTCAGCTCTCGGAAGAGAAAAATGCGAACCGCCGCGATGATAAGCTCGACCAGTATTTCGAGATGTTCCGCGATGAGGCTTTTGCGCAGTATGCGCGCGAGCATTGGATGCGTGACTGCCTGCAATTAACGCCGGCAGGCAGAGCGTTGAGCGGTGAACTGCGGAGGATGTTGCTCCGTCCCGAGAATATTCGGAAGATTCGCCAATCGCTCCTGCAGTGTGTGGATGCGCAAGTGCGCAGAGCATACAGTATGCAGCGTAATCAATATTTGAGACACATGCCGATATTCACGCTGAGCCTGTCAGAAGTGAAACTCAGCTCGCAAAATAAGTTGATCTGGAGCTTCACCCTGAGAATCGGAAACTAGCCATGGGAAAACACCCTACCCAGAGTGAATGGAGAGCGTTGCGGCGGATTGCCATCTCCGGACAAAAGGATGAGGTACGCAGCATGCTTCTGCAGATGCGGCAGAATTATCCGAATGATCCTGAGGTAGAGGCGGAAATGAACCGCTTGGAAATAGGTGAATCCCTACGCGTCGTCGAATCGAAAAAACAGCGAATTGAGCGTCTGGAAGAGGAGGCTCAGCAGGAAATCATCTCCATGATGGAGCTCTGTGGCAGTGTTCATGCTCTTTCATGTTCGCACACATCGGATTTGCAGGTCATGCAGCAGCAACTACACGCCCATATTCGTACGCTGAAGAGTGGGCGAAAGCCTGCGCCGCAGGGTACGCGCGTATTTGCTCGCATGTTGAAAAAGGAGCTAAAAAAGCGCAAGAAAAAGAATACTCATTCGCGTTTGGTGAAGTTGATTATAGCTGCGGTCGTTGTTTTACTACTGGTGACGGTTGTTCTGGTATTGCACGGTCGCGCGGGTAGCTTGGCGCATCAACTCAGGGACGCGCAAAATGCCGCGGATTGGAATAAAACGACAGAATTGCTTCGTGCCACGGATACCGGAATTAACCGTCTGATGCACCGCGAGGTGATATCGGCAGTGACTGATGCACGAAATTGGCAGCAGCGCGTACAAGCTGCCAGTAAGGAGCTGACACGTCAAATGCTCGTTTACGAAAATCTTGAAGCCGTATCATCACTGAGTTTGGAGGAAAGAGGCTCATTCCTTCGGCAGATACGAGCTTTGCCCGCGCCGTTTTCTACGCGTTTGTTGGAGAAGTGGGAGGAACTGTGTCGTCCAGTGCGCCAAATACTGGAAAAGCAGAAGCAGGAGGCAATTGCCCGCTTTGGACAGCCTCTTCCCCTGCCGGAGCTGACGGGAAACCCGGCGAAAGATGAGCAGGTGCTGCAGGAAACGGAGAGGCAGCTTACTCGCCTGCAAAATGATTTTCGTGATGCTCAGGATGCCTTTGGACTGGATCAATCCGTCATTGCCCGGCACCGCGACGCCTTTGCTCGCGTGCGCAGCTTGATCGACGATATCAACATGCTCTCTCGGGCTACGAGCCTGCTGAGTACGGCTCGCAATTACGCTGAGCACCGCCGGGCATTGGAGGAATTTAAGCCCGTGAATTATCCGGTTGCTGTGCGTGCGGCCGATATTATGCGCATTTTAGGTCAGCAGGAGGAGATGTTGTACGCAGAGATACGTAGCATGAAGTACCGCGTGCCGTCGGCGATCCCCACGCCGTATCCGGACTACATGATGAAGGCCATCACGGAAAACGGACCAACTTTCGGACCTGAGTTCCCAGCCAATATGAGGCAACTTGAGCTCATGGAGGATCTTTTCACCAGCCGAACCATGCGTACGAAACTCTATGAGCTTATCTCCACGGATGGGCAGGTTCATTATACGGAGGAAAAGCCAGAGGTCATTGAGGGGGACAAGCTGCGTTTTCGAGTGTCGGAGTTTGACCCTCGCTATAAACTGGACGATGAGTGGAAAACATGGCTCTATGCCCAAGCTGTGAGGATGCGTTTGATTGATGTGACTGACTTGATGAAAGCCACCGGCATTCAGCGCTCCACGTTCTTTCTGCGAGCAAATATACCGGACATGCTGGGACGAATAACGCGGGTACACACCGCGGCATGTCCTGCATTGGCGAAAGCTTATATGTATGACACTTTGTTGCAGCTTATTGAAGGACAAGAAAATCAGCCGATCCTTGGACTGAGGTTTTCTCCAACATTGCAAGCCGATATGCGCTCTTTTCGCAAATTGAAGGCGTCACTCGGGTTGGAATTGCGCATGAACATGTGGCTGGAACCCGTGGCTAACCACGCGCGTGCGGAGGAGGCTTTCACGAAGTGGTTCCGAGAACATGAAGATCGACATTATGATCGCGAGATGAGTAGAAATCTCCGCGCGATTGTCTCGGATCGTCCTCATTACGTGGGGTATGTGGATGAGCATTCGCAACCTCGCTACAAAGAGACACCGTCTCCCGCTCTGGGCAAAAAAATTTACTACATTTCATCCGGTCACTTGATTGCTTCCCCCGTCGGGGAGCCCCTGCGTACACCCAGCCCATTTTCACCTCTGTTTGTCGATTGAACAATGTTGGTAGCACTCATGTCAGATGCTCATGATGAGCAAGAGAATTTATTGAAAGCAGTACGTCTGGCTAAGGAGGCCGAATGCCGCCATCTGCTTTACCTTGGGGACTTATGTACGGTCGAGACGTTGCGGGTGTTGCGGCAAGCATGGCCTCTCGAACTCGATTTGGTTCCGGGAAACAATGACTATCCGCGCGTGATGTTCGAGGAATGTGTGCGCGAGTGGCAGAACACACGATTCCACGCTGATACAGCTCGCTTGACAGTGGAGACACGGCGAATCCTGATGACGCATGTGCCGGGTTACGCGCTTCAGCTGGCGGCGGAATCCGGGAAGTATGACGCCGTTTTTTTCGGCCACACGCATCGTCCCACCTGTGCAAAAATCGGTTGCGCTGTGGTGGCGAATCCCGGTGATTTGCAGGGGCGGTTTGCGGCACCATCATTTGCTGTATATGACACTGAGACCAACAGCGTGACCATGGTACCGCTCGATTCCACCTTGTCCACATCATGCATTACCTCATCCACCATTTAAGTGAAGGAAAGGTGCAACTGCTGAGCCCGGAGGAGCTGGATCCCATGGAGCAGGAGGCTTATGCTGTGCGCGGTGAGAAGTTTTTGAGGGAACGTAGTATCTTGAAGCGCGAGCTGTCGCGACTCACGGGTCTTCCGATACCGCAGATATGCCTGCGCTATTCTGAGCACGGCAAGCCAGAGTGCGAGCAGCAGCCTTTTAATCTGAGTCATAGTGGGGATTTGCTCTGCATCGCTTTTCACCACAGGAGAGTAGGGGTGGATATCGAGAGGATCCGCCCGCGTTGCCACATGCATGAGGTTGCACGGCGCATCATGAGCCCGGAGCAATGGAGGGCCTGGCAAGACCGAGGAGGTGTCGTTCGGGAGTTTTACGTGTGTTGGTGCGCAGCTGAGGCCTTGGCAAAATGGTGTGGCGGCAGTGTGCTGTCGGCCAGGGAAAGACCTTTTCTCTACTTGGATGAGCGCATTGAACCGTGTTTTCCTGGCGCCCCGCTGGTTGAGATTTTTGACCCCGCTCCAGATTTCGTCGGAGCTGTGGCCTATGAACCCTGAGAATCAGCGGGAAAAGAAACGTGCGCTCACATCAGTGCCAAACTTGCGACGTCGGTCATCAGCAATGGCGTTCCATCCGGCATCTACGGTTTCGCTCACGTTAATCAGGTTCCCATCCTTGCTGGTGAAGATGAAGAGAGCTGCCGTACGCTTGCCATCCGATACGGTGAAGAAGCGTGTGCGGCTGTCGAAGACATCATCAACGGAGGCAAGGCGGATATCAGAGTCATCCAGCAACTGTGCCCGATAATCGGCTGGAGCACGCTGCACTTGCAACCATTTGCGAGCTTGTGACAGGGTTTTGCCGGAAAATATTTCTTTGTCTGATACGTGGCGTAACACGCGCAGAGCTGCGTGCACGGCGCGCGGAGTTGCTCGACAGGTCCCATTGTCCAACCGTGTGTGCTCATACATGACCCGCAAATCGCGTTGCAGAGCTTCGTTTGGCGTGGGTTGCGGGTACAGGAAAAACCACAACACAAGCAGCACTCCGAACAGCAAGTACAAGACGTTCCGGCGGCGGCGCACAAAGATCAACCTGCGCATGAGTGCCAAAAAACGCTCGATTACGGTTTGATCGGGGGAACCGAAGAGAAAACGCACCTTAGCACGTGCGGGATTAGCCGCGATTTCTCGCACAGTGAGCGCATGGGACGGATCCAGGATGTCGGCATCCAAAGCATTTTCATCCTGCTCTCCTTGATGAGGTTCGCGGAAAAGGTACACGAAAAGTCCGCAGCGCAGCAGGAAACTGGCAGCGGTGATGAGAGCAAAATAGAAGAGTCCCCATTCAAGTTTGCCGTCTTCAAAGGGCAGGGTGCGGGTGACGAGTTCCGGTGCCCACGCGTGCAGTACCGGGAAGGCAATGATTCCCCCTAGGAGCACCGTGCCCATAGCGATAAACCACACTTTGTTGCGATGCGAACCCAAGCCGCTCGCCAGTTCCATGAACAGTAGGGGAATGAGCCAAACGACCGGCTTGATGTCATATACGGTGAACCCTTGCACGTACTCTATATCCGGCGTAGGCGGGAGAAGGGTGTCCGGATATGACAATGCGTACAGCAATGCAAACGCTCCCATCGTTGTGAGTACGCAGCGCACGCAAAAGCTGATACGCATCAAAATCATACCGCATTCTATGCCGTACTCCGGACGGTGTCAAGAATTCTCCCAAATCGTACAAAACTGCCGACGGCGTAAGTCAGTTTAGCCAAAAGCGCAGCTTTTGCCCCGCAGGGCTTACCGGCAGAGTGGTGCCAGTGAGTCCAAAGTCCCCGAGGGCTCGGCACGGCAAACGCATTTGAGAGAAGTTAATCGACAGAGGAAATACTCTTATTAGCTGATATCAATGTTTATACGTATCAAAAATCGTGATAACCAGCGGTCATCATGATGACTGCTCTAAAGGGATCTCTGCATACGTTAATAACCCGAAAAAATCTGCGCAACGCGCACATTATTAATAAATCGTAAATCGTACGTCGTACATAGGCAAACGCATTTTCTAATGCGTTTGCCTCGGGTTTCAGTCTAATTTTTTTGCTTGGAGACGCGCGGCACGGAGCTTTTCACGCTCTTCGTACGCTAGGCGTCCGAGTTGAGAGGAGGCGTCCAAGTCACGAGCGAGCTCGAGAGCGGCGATGGCCTGCATGAAAAAGTGTTCAGAGATGGCCGTGTGCGCTTTATTGTACTCGGCAGCATACAGGCACATAAGGGCAGGATACAGGCAGCGCAGAGCGATGAATTGGCGGGTATTCACAGGGATATTTTCTAACGCTGTAAGGAGACGCAGGTGTTCTGCGGCACAAGCCTTTTCCTGCGCAGAAATGAAAGGCATGTATACACGCGCGGTATCGTAATATAGATCGGCAACCAAGAGGCGCTGTGCCGTTAGTTGGGTACGTTGGGGGGCGTGGGCATGGTTGCGAGCCTCACGAACACCTTGCTGAGAAAGTCCTCTCAAAGGAAGTGTTGCATAGCAGCCTTGCGCATCCTGCAGAACCAGGCAAGGAATGGTGCGCACTCCAGCGCTGAGAGCAGCATGCTGAACCTTTAAATCCTCTGCTGACTTACATACATTGGGCAGGGCTTGCAGTGTGACTTCTGTGTCGGGAGGAGCAACTTTGGCTGCAATTTGCCGGATCGCACTCACATCTGCCCCCTGTGCGTGGTAGAGAACCCAGCTCTCCCCGGCACGGGAGCCGGAAACGACCATGCAGAGAAGAGCAAACAGGAAGCGCGTCATGCTTCGCGTGAGATGGTGATGCGCTTGTAACGTGCCTCACCTTCCTCGGATTTGGTAACAATGCCGGGCATATCAGCCAAGGAAGAGTGCACCAGACGGCGAAAATAGGCATTGAGGGGTTTAAGAGTTTGGGGGCGTCCGGAAGCGAGTACCTGTTCAGCTTTCTGGCGGGCAGTAGAAATCACGCGATGCTCCAGTTGCTCACGGTAGTGATCGCAATCCACACGAATGCGAGGGGCGTTCTGTGCGTGCAGCACCGCGATGCGGTTTAGCAGGTACTGTAAATCATCCAATCGGGAGCCGCCGTCACCGATGATGAAGCGAGAGTCCGGCCCGGCAATCATGAGCGAGATTTCCTCTGCATCGCACTTTTCGGTGGAGAGCTCGTGCTCAAATCCCAGAGAGCGGAGAATACTGTCGGCGAATTCCGTGACGATTTCGTTGATTTGCTCAGGTGTTTTATCCATAGGGTGTGATGGGGGTGAGGATTATCGGCGATCTCCCATAAAACGCAGGAGGTAAAGGAAAAGGTTGATGAAATCTAAGTACAGGGACAAGGCACCGAGCACGGCTCCCTTGGCACGTCCCTCTTCGTCGCGCATGGCTGCTCCTTGTCGCAGCAGCATCTGGGTGTCATAGGCCGTCAGAATGGAGAACGTCAGAACTCCTACGATGCTGATGATGATATCAAAAGTGTCGTTCTTCCAAAATAGGTTGGCGATCAAGCAAATGACCAAACCGATGAGAATCATGAGGAGAGCCGTCCCAATCGGGCTGAGGTCTCGTTTCGTGCAAGCGCCGTAGAGGGCCATGACCCCAAAGGTTCCCCCTGCGCAGGCGAATGTGAGTGTCAAGGATTGCTGCGTGTAGCATGAGAGTATGGGCCCGAGCGTCAGCCCCTCCAGAACGGAGAAGGCAATGAGCAGCACACCCAAGGTGCGTGCACTCAATTTTTCGCGACCGAAACTCATGACGACCACAATGCCTAAGCCGACGAGACTCAGCAAACACCAGTGTGAAACAGCAAAGAGGTAAAGTTCTTGACTGCGCGTGCAAAATATCGCGATTCCTGTCGCAATTAACAGTGAGAACGCCATCCAGCCGTATACTTTATTCATGTATGCGCGGGCAAACTCATTGCTGAAGCGCGATTTTACCTCAGCAGGCTTGATTTGGATGACTTCTTGCTCATTCATGCCTGCATGATACCACGCGGGCAGCGTCCGTGTCAAGAAGCATGCGTGTCCCAATAAAATCTTCTCCAAGCTCATTCAACCCATTTCTTCGCGTGTGGGATGCGAGACACACCACTTTCTTTCGCGCAACACTCGCTAGCTTTGCAGTCGTACACCGTACTTCATACATAGGCGCCGCTAGGCGCCACCGCCATCGTCTTCGAAAATTCTGCTTTGCTTTTATTTCGCAGAAACGCGCGAAGCGTGCTGGCATTCAAATCGTAAATCGTACATCGTAAATAACCAACAACTTATGCCTCATAATGTGCCGTTAACTTCCTATTGGAGGTGCTTTTTCTTGGGACGGATGTGGGAGTGGACAGGGGCGTCCCATCAAGTCGGGGCGACAGGATTCGAACCTACGACATCCAGCTCCCAAAGCTGGCGCTCTACCAGGCTGAGCTACGCCCCGTTGCCCCTACGGGCACAGAAAAATGGCTCGGGACGGAATCGAACCGCCGACACGGGGATTTTCAGTCCCCTGCTCTGCCAACTGAGCTACCGAGCCGTAGGAATACTCCGAAAGGGAAAGTAACCGCTGCGGCATGATACACGCAAAGAAGCGATTTGACAAGACAAAATGTTGCGCAGGGAGTAAATTTTTTCGAGAGAACAGGAGGAAAGCACATCCGCCCCCACGGCAATTGCATTAGAAAATGCGTTTGCCATTTACGATTTCGGAAGAATGCGCGCCTGCGGCACGGGTTTGGCAAAGCAGGCGCGAAGACTGAACCGTGAAATCGACCTCCGGACGCAGTTACAAAGCAGCGGGAAGCAAAGCAGCTGAGTCACTACGGAAAAGATATTTGTCTCGGTGCGCACGATCTCCATAATCGCAAATGAGTCGCTTTTTCTTGGACCGGATGTGCGGGAAAAGAATTAAGCGCAGGAAGGCTTGCCGTTTTTGGAACGGAGCGCAATGAAGAGGAATGCTGCACCCAGAGCGATCACAGCAAAGGAAAGGTACTGCCCACGAGTGATATTGCCCCACATGGGTGCATCCGGTTCCTTAAAACACTCCGCGGAAATACGGGCAGCAGCGTACAGAAAGCAAAAAAGGGCGCTGAAAATGCCATCCGGTGCCTTTTTCCAGACAAGGCGAAGCGTGATGAGGACGACAAAAATGACGAGACCCTCGCCGAAAGCCTCGAAGAGCTGGGAAGGAAAACGAGGCGTGAGAAAGCGACCGAGAGCTTCGCGAGCGGCATCATTCTGGCGGCACAGCTCAGCAATGAAATTAAAGTTGGCCCAGCCGTCCACCGGAATGCCGGCAGCTTCACTCATGGCGGCATCCGCGGAACGTCGGAGAGGTTCAGGAAGTTCCAAGTACTCCAGAGGGAATTTCATCGCCAGCGGGTTGTCCGGCGAGCAAGCGCGGCCGTAAAGTTCTCCGTTGATGAAGTTTGCCACACGTCCGAAGAAGAGACCGATTGGGCATACGATGGCTAACCCATCGCAAACGCCGGGAATCGAGAGGCGACGTCGCCACGCGTAGATGATGGCTACCAGCAGAACGGCAGCAATCCCGCCGTGAGAGGCCATGCCTCCTTCCCACACGCGCAGGACCCAGAGGGGATCTGCGCACAACCCTTGCAATCCACGCTCCGGAAGCCAGTAGAAAAAGAATTCGCCGAGCCGCCCACCCACGATGACCCCAACCAGGCACTCCAGCGTGATGAAGTCGCCAAGTTTTTGCGGTTCCACACAGTACAGGTTACTCTTGGAAAGTTGCAGCAGCACCCAGTAGCCCAGCACAAAACCCGCCACGTAGGCTAAGCCATACCACCTGAGTGCCAAATGCTCGATCGGCAGGTTAACAATGATGGGGTCGAGATGGTGGATATAGATCGCGAGCAGAGGGGTCATAGATGAGGCGTTTTATAGCACAAAACAGGCGTGGATACAAGCCCGGAATGGTAGCCAAAACAAACGCATGGGAAATGGGTTGAACGAGGTCGAAGAAAATTTTATTGGGACATGTGTGGACGGGTGTGGAAAAAAAAGCAAAGTTATGTAAGATTTTTCTCGCCAAGCGGCTTGCCTGGGTGTATATAGATAAAGCGAACACTCTCTTTGTGGCCATGAAAATAAAATCTCTCTTGCTACTTCTTGGAGCCGTTCTCCTGGCGGCCGCCCCGGGGGCGTATGCCGAGTCGGACTGGGCAACGACAGCGAATCAAGTAGCTTTTTCTTTAGACCTGAAAAGTGCGACCTCACTGAATATCTCACCGCTGCGTGGGGTGGAGGGGTTGCCCGGAGTGGAGGATATATTCAAGGACGCTAAGATGAGCAGGCTCCAGCAATCCGGCATGAAGGCGGACAAGGATAAGACGCCCACGTGGTACATGCTCAACATACCCGTACACGTGTATGCAATGGGGCGTAATTTGAACAAGAAGCTTGCGCCTGCGCGCTTCATCCGGGAACTGAACGTGACGGCATATCTGCTCTTCAAAAAGCCAAAGTCGGTCCTGGATAAAGAGAAAGCGAATTCGCAACGAGAGCCCTCGGGGTACTACATGCTCAAGAAAGAGATCACCTATGCGGATATTCCAATGAACCCGGTGACGCACAAGGGAGATCGCGAGAGGGGTGAGGCGACATTCAACGTGGCGTTGTTTATTCCTCGTTCCACGGCCAGTATGTTGACTGACAGTTACAGTATAGCGACGGATCCTCCCATCGACAAACTTCTCGTCGGCTACGCTGTGGTGGCCTCGGTCAACGGTGAGCCGTGCAGTGATTTTACTCCCTCCGGCTCGACCAAACTTGCCCAGGGTGAGACGCGTAACTCCAAAATTTTTGACAAGGAGCTTGCGAGCCGTGTTTCTTCTTCTTCCTGGTGGAAAACGACCGGACGAACCAAATTTGATGAGCCGGATGTGGACATTTGCTCCATAGCGGAGACACCATACGCCCTTTTTTACAGCGGCAGATATTATCCACGTGTGAAACCGGCATTCGGCTCGGTTCCCCAAGAGACTCCTTCCTCTGCGGATTCGGAAGAGGGCAGTACCGGAAGTTCCTCCTCATCTTCTTCTCCGAGCAAGAGGAGATCCTCGACAACCACATCGGACTCTACGGACACTTCTCCCTCCTCGACAACGGAAAGCTACGATTCGTCCCTCTGACAGGTATTTATCTTCTCTTCACTCCTTCCTTACTTCTATCTATGGCTGAGTACAAGACAACGGTAGCATTAGAAATTGGTGCGCAGAGTGTGACAATGGCTGTCTTCACCCCGGCGTCCAAGGGATTTGTTCTCTCCCGCTATGCGCGCAGAGACATTTTGCTCGACCCGGTCGAAGAGGGCATGCGCATCGACTATGTGAGCCACGCTGTAGGGGAACTCGTAAAAGAACTCAGGGTTCGTGGAAAGGACGTCCGCGACGTGGTGTCGGGGCAGAAAGTTTTCATGCGATTTATCAAACTGCCCGCGCTCGATACGGTGGATGACATGGCGGAGCAGGTGGGCTATGAGGCGCAGCAACACATCCCCTTCCCGTTGGAGGATATCGTATTCGACTACCAGCTTTTGGGTACAGAAGACGGTGAGCAGGAGGTGCTTTTGGTAGCTATCAAAAAGGATGAACTGGATGATTTGAATGGGCAGGTGGAGGCCAACTCTCTGCGGACGCGTAGTGTGGACTGTTCAATCACCTCTCTCTACAATGCGTTTAAAGCGGCTTATCCGGACGAGACAGAGCCGGTGATGCTGTTGGATATAGGAGCCAAGACGACGGATATCCTGTTCATCGAAGAGGGGCGCTTTTTCACGCGCTCGGTGACGGCCGCGGGCTCATTCATTACAAATTCCATTGCCCGAGAGCTCAACCTGAGCTTCCGCGAGGCCGAGCAAGTCAAGATTGAGCAGGGCGTTATATCGCTCGGCAATGGGCACACTGACACCATGCCGGAGGAACAGGCCAATCTCGCATCTGTCATTCGCAATGCTATGACTCGCCTGAGTTCGGAGGTGCAGCGCACCATTAATCATTACCGAGCTCAGTACAAGGGAACGCCTCCCGCAAAGGTCTACGTATGCGGCGGAGGTGCACGCTTGGCCTTTACCACGGATTTTCTGCAGAGTTCGCTGGATTTGCCGGTGGAGATTTTCAATCCGATCCAATCTGTGAGCGTGGGTTCCAAAGTCAACAGCGAACAGCTTGCGATGGATGCCCTTTGTTTGGGTCCTGTGGTGGGGGCGGCTATCACGGGTGCGAAAGTCGGCGCGTTTCAGATTGATTTGGTGCCCACCAGCGTAGGCAAGGAGCGCGCGGAGAAGAAGCTTATTCCCAAGGTGCTGTTGGCCGGGGTCATTGCACTGGCGGGAGCGGGATTTTGCGCGTATTCTGTCGATAAGGAGGCAAAGCTCGCCGAGGGTCAGTTGCGGCATGCTGCGGCGAGTATTGAGCAGGTAGATCGTATCCATGCCGACATGGAGAGAAAACAGGAGGATTATCAACGCAGCCTGAAGGCTCTCACGCAGTATTCTGCTTTGTATGCTGCGCGCAATGCGTACCCGGATTTGCTCATTCAAATCGCTCAGAAAACATCATCCACGACATTCTGGATTACAGATTTGGATCCTCTGGTAGCGTACGATGCCGTGAACACGCCCCTCAGTGTTGGCCCGGATGGGACAGACCGATATGTTCTGCTTGACACACGTGAGGCTCGTGCGGGGTCGATGGTTCGCACCTTTGAGATGGCGGAGCGCAACAAGGCCCCGCAAGTCACGGCTCTGCTGGTAAGCGGCTATTTCTACAAAAAGAGCAAGGATGATCAGGGTAAACAGCTGCAGAAGCTCAATGGATTGGTGGCTTCCAAGTTTGATGAGAATAGCGCCGATTCACTCTTCCAGTTCGATTCAAAGGCCGTGCGGGCTAACGGTGGGCATTTCTTCGTCGTGCAGGATGCGGAAAAGTCAAAGGGTCATAACCTTATCCCGGAGTACGTGGACAAATTCTACATGGTGATGCCCCTCAAGACGCCATTGCCGGTGCCCGGTGCAGAACCTGAAAAGAAATAAGAGCAACCCCACACCTTTCATCACGCAATATGAATATTATGGAAAACAAGCGAGTGACGGCCATAGCTTTGCTCATGGCGGTAGCCTTCGGCGGAATATGCCATTACGCCTACGGTCGCTACCAGGCACTCCAGGAGGCTCGCTCGAAAATTGAGCAGGAACATTCCAAACTGACTGATTACGCGAACGAGGAGTTTCCACCGACTCCCGAAAACAATCGCGTGCTCAAGCAAGCTTCTGGCACCGTGGAGGAGCTCGCCAAAGATCTGCGCGGCAACTTGGTGACTTATGCCAAGGCATGTGCTGCACTGGGTAAGGATGCCAAAGGGAATCTTATCCGACCGGATGTGTTCCAGAAGGAGGTGAATGACATGACGGCAAAAGTGACAGCGTATGCGGCGCAGAAGAACGCCAAGCTGTCTGCGGATGCAGCGGCGCTTGGTTTGAATGAGTATAAGACAGCCTCTGCGACGGAGCGCGATGCTCCGTATCTTAATTTCATTTTGCACTCGGCTGATACACTGGTGCGCCACGTTGTGGATGCCGGTTCTCCGTCCATCAAGCGTTTATATTGCGCTCCTTTGCCGGAGGACAAGGTAGGAGCTCGCAAGAAACCCAGTTTTTTCCCGTTAGAGATGGAAATTTCTTTTGTGGCGCGCCGCAGTGCGCAGGACATCGACACGGGAAAAGACGAAACGCTCAGCGTGCTGCCGCGCGTGATCAACTCACTCATAGCCGACAAAAATTACTTCTTTATCATCACAGGCGTTTCGGTGAGGACGGAGGGAAACCTCCCTATGCTGACGCCTTACAAAGCGCCGGTAGCGGCTGCGGAGGATCCTATGGGAGGAAGTGGGGACGCGGCGCCGGCTGCCGAGCCCGTAGCTAAGTTGATCACCGGCGCTTCCACCAGTGAAGTGGATGTCAGTTTAACGCTTCAAGTGCTCTATTTCGACACCGATAAGCTCTAATTACTCTCCAACCTTTAGACTATACAGCATTATGGCAAACTCATCCACCACAGGTAGGAATTTTCTCTTGGGCGGTCTTGTGCTGTGCGTGGGGGCTGTTGCAGCCGGTGTTTCCGTGCTCAGCTCTCCGGCGCCGAGTTCATTGACCGAGGACATTGATCAACTCACTGACGAGAACAAGCAGGAATTCAACTCTTCGGAGTCGAACTCACCGACCGCAAACGAGGGAAGCAATCGTTCAAAGGGCGCTAAGCTTACCCAAGAGCCGCTCCAGATGAAGGAGGATGCTCTTACCCCACGACGACTGGTCGATGTGGCTCCTCCCCTTGAGGAGGCCTTTATTCCGCGCGATAAGGTGGAGGGCAAGAAAGTGCCGCGGTACACGCCGCTATTCTTTGCGCCTACGATATGGCAGGTGCCGGATGCAGGACAGAAGAAAAACTTGGCAGTTGATCTGCTTGCGGATGGTTCTCACCCCTTGCACAGCATTGCAGCTTCCGGTGCAGAGACGAAACTCACGGCGGTGCCCAATGCTTGGTTTTATAAGTACGGCTTGGAAGACTCGCTGTGCATGGCCGACGCCTTGCAGCAGGATCCGGATGGTGATGGCTTTTCCAATGGAGAGGAATTCATTGCCGGCTCCGATCCGTCAGATGCCGCTAGCATGCCGCCTTTCGTAACCGGTGATACAGTCAAACTAGTCACCGTGGGGGATAAGGCTGTATCCACGCATCTCATTGAGCTGAGTTCCGCCTCCTACTTTGACGAAAACACGGTCAATATTAATATTTTTTCCGACAATGGACAGCGCATTTTGCAGCATAAAGAGAAGAAGCCCGGTGAGACGTTCGGCCTGGGCGACGCGGAGAAGGGGCCCATGGCCAAAAATCGCTTTACCATCGAGAAAATTGATAAGAAGACAGATGAATCCGGCAATACTGCCAACCTGATCCATGTGAAGGATGCGTACACCGAACTTGCGTCTGCCAAAGAGTTTGACCTGGTAGCGGGCAGCAGAAACCGACGTAGCGTGCGTGATGTGACGCTTAAGTTCCGCGTTACTGCGGGACCGGAAAAAGGAAAAGAGTTGACTGTGCAGCTTGGACAACAGTTTGACGTTCCCGGTTTCAAAGATACACATTGCGTAGTTACAGATGCGGGCAAGAAGAAGACTCAGGCGAAGGTAAGTGTTAACGGCGGGGCAGACGTGAGCGTCTCCTCCGGCGCTTCTGTCCCCCAGGAAAAGACGGGCAAATAGATCTTTGAGAACAAAATATTCATTTTTTTCAATTGTAGGCTTTACAAAAACTAAAAATTCTGACATAAATAGAACACCACTATGAAGAACGCATCTCTCATCACCTCTACCCACAAGATGCTTGCGATCGGATTTTCGTTCGCATGTTCGTTCGTGTATGCCGGTACAGAGGGGTATCTCACTACCTCTACGGCCGCGGGATCAAGCGAAGTAGGCCCCACAGCTGCCTATGCCGGGCAAGCTGGCTTACAGAGCGACATCAATGCACGAGAAGCGGCACGCCGAACGGCTGAGCGCGACGCGGCATTACAACTGTTGGAGGAAGGTCGTCAGGCGTACGGCGAGGGTAAGTATTCTGTAGCGCTCGAGAAGTATCGGCAGTCGTGGGATAGACTCCCGCATGCGCCGGCTACACGCAAATTGCAGGAGTACATCCGCGCGTGCATATCCGATGCGTCCATAGCGGTTGCTATGGAGTATGCCAAGGTCGGACGCTACGACGATGCGGAGCAGCTGTTGCTGGATGTATTGTCCCGTGAGCCAAACAATGCTCGTGCCCGCAAGGAGCTTTCCCTGTTGCGTGACCCGGTTCGCAACAACCCCGCACTTACCCCCGAGCACGTGAAGAATGTGGATGAGGTGAGCCGCCTTCTTCAGCTCGGTTATGGCTACTACGATCTTGGACAGTTTAATCAGGCGTACGACACTTTCAATGCGGTGCTGCGGATTGATCCGTATAACGAGGCGGCTCGTAGGGGTCAGGAGGCCGTTTCCAAGCGTCGGACCCATTATTTCCAAAGCGCATACAATTCTTACAGGGCAAAGGCTCTGGCGGATGTGGATGCTCTTTGGCAGGAAGATGTGCCTGAAATTGAAAGTGCCAGTGCTACCTATTCGGCTGGTCCCAGAGACAGACGGGAACAGACGGAGAAGCAGATCAAGGTGAATGAAGTGTTGGATGAGGTGAGAATAGCCCGTGCGAACTTTGACAAAACACCCATCAGAGATGTGGTGGACTTTATGGTTGGTGAAGCGCGAAAGGGTGGCAAAACGCTGAATATGAACTATAACGCTCCATCAGCTTTGCCAGTGGCGGCGGCGGCGACTCCCGCGGCTTCTTCCGATGAAGATGACGAAGAAGATGAGGAAGAAGAGGGAGGAGAGGAGGAAGGGGAGGCTCCCGCTCCTGCACCCGCTCCTGTTGCGGCTGGTCCGGTGCCTGAGCCCGAGGTGACCTTGTCGCTTACGGATGTGACACTGCGCGAACTTTTGCAGAGGGTGTGCGCGAATGCTAACTGTGTGTTTAACGTGAGTGATCTTGGCGTTGACATCTACATGGCCAACGATCCTGCTTCCAACGTGCTCGAGACCCGTGTGTGGCGCAATGTGCCACTCTCCTTCTTCCAAGATGACGGAGAGGAAGAGGGCAGTGGGGATGAGGAAGACGACGCCTTTGCGTCCGGCGGCAAGAGTCGTGGAACCAAAGTGGATCCCGAGAGGGTACTCAAGCAGGCCGGCGCCAGGTTTGGCACAAAGGGATCGTATGCCCGCTACAGCCGCAAGCTTCAGCAGCTCACCGTTTGCAGTACTCCGGAGGATCTTGACGCAGTGGAGGATGCTCTGCTGGAGTTCCAAGATGCGCAGCCTCAAATGATCAAGGTGACTACCAAGTTTGTGGAGGTGACCCAGACGAATGACGAGGAGCTTTCCTTCGACTGGGTTGTTAATCCCTTCTCTGTCTCCAACAATGGCACCACCTTTCTGGGTGGCGTGACGGGGGCTAATTCATCTCCCTCTCGTACCTACCAGGATTTCGTAACGCAGCCCGGAGCCGGTTATGGTAACAACCACTTCAACAACGGATCGTGGCCTGTCACGAATAATAGCAATTTGGGCTCCAATTCGGATCCGATTACGCAAGGTCTCGTCACAGGGGGGCTGCGTTCGGGCTCTGGCGCCATTACCTCGTCCAACATGGATAGCCTGCTGGCCGGCGGCTCTCCGGCAGCTACGAGTAACGACAATTCGCACGTTGCTCCCGGCATTCTCTCGCTTTCCGGCATCTACGATTCCGGCTCCTTCCAGATGATCATGCGCGGGCTTTCGCAGAAACAGGGTGTGGACATGATGAACGCCCCGTCCCTCGTGCTGACTCCTGCTGAGGATGTGAATGAGCCGCCGGAGGATCCCGGTGTCCTTTCTCCGATTGCCGACGACGGTGGCGCGCGTATTGAGGTGATTCGCCGTTTCATCTACCCGACAGGTTTCACGGAGCCGGATATCCCGGACAATAGCGGTGGTTCCATTGGCAGCTCGACAAACGTGACCATGTCCGTGCCTGTGGCAGCTCCTGCCAACCCGGATGACTGGGGTACCGAGGAGGTTGGTCTTGTGATGGTCGTGAAGGTGGAGGAAGCTCCCCGCAACAACATCATCAAGTTCTCCCGCTTCATTGTTCGAATCGTGGACTTTGAGGGCTTTGTGAACTACGGCTCTCCGATCGTTTCCGGTGTGGCAACCAACAATATAGTGGAGCAGATTGTGCTTACTGACAACCGCATTGATATGCCGGTCTTCGCTCGCAAGATGGTCAACACGCGTCTTTCTCTCTTTGATGGTCACACAGTGGCTATTGGAGGCATGATTGAAGACAAGGTGCAGAAAGTAGAGGATAAGGTTCCTGTCTTTGGTGACCTGCCGCTTGTAGGACGCTTTTTCCGTAGCAATGTGGAGTCCCATACGCGGAAGAATCTTACGGTGTTTGTGACAGCGGATATCATAGATGCCGCTGGTAAACCGGTGCGTAACCGCAGCGCGGAGGAGTCTCCTGCGGGTGATGCCGCGGCGCCTGGTCTTTTCCCTGAGGATGGCTTGGTGAATCCGTAAGGCTGTCGCCACACGCGATATCTTGCAAAGGGCGCCCCGCTATGGGGCGCCTTTTTGCGTGGGATGCTTGTTCGACAGGATGAAAGTAAAGAGAAGCCTGTGCAATTTTGTCGCCGACCTCATTCAACCCATTCCTCATGCGTTTCTAATGGACAAAACTGCCGACGGCGTAAGGCAATTAAGACAGCGCGCATGCGCTGCCCCGCAGGGGTGAGGAGTTGTGAGGCGACTCCGAAGCAATAGGCAAGGTGGTGCCGGTGGATCAATGTATATCGTACATAGGTCGCGGCAGCCGCCACCGCTCCTTTGTAACCACGTCCGATCACGGCTTCATCACACCCCGTCCGCATTTGCTCCGCTCCCCCGCGCCGCAGGCGCGCTCACTTTGCAAATCGTAAACGGTTAATTTGAGGTGTTAAAATACGGGGGACTGCGATAGAATAAGCGCAGTTGCGGAAG
>CANPYO010000017.1 GCA_947588645.1 uncultured Akkermansia sp.
AGGCATCAAGCTTTCAGAAATTTCTTTTTTCCCGTTTTTTACGTCCCTTCGGTGACTTTATTTTTGAGGCAATGCGGCGCGCCAGAGGCGCGGGGAGGCGAAAGCGACCGACGGCCGTAAGGTCGATCAGCCAAAAGCGCAGCTTTTGCTCCGCAGGGGTAAGGAGTCTTGTGGCGACTCCGAAGCAAGCGCCGATGGGGCGGCGCTGAGTCAACCCGGCATGGCATCACTCCGTATGCTTTCTCTCGATCATCGCATCTCGTCTTCGAAAATGCCTCTCCGCCCCGCGCATCGCACGCGAACATCGCAATCGTACATCGTCCGGCGCGCTAGCATTCAAATCGTAAATGTTTGGCTTTTTCCGTCAGTTCTTGAAAAAATTTGTTTGATGTAAAGAATTTGCATTGCCAAGTCATAAAAAATCGTGTAGAATACCTCGCCTTCTGTGGAAGTGATCCTTCATTTCCAGGCGCGAATTTCTTAACTAGTACCCAAGATGAACATTCTCGATAAAATCGGTCAGGAGCAGCTTAAAAGCGATGTAACGCCCTTCAATGTGGGCGACACCGTGAAAGTGCATTGCCGCGTGATAGAAGGCGGTAAGGAGCGTGTGCAAGTGTTCCAGGGGATCGTGATTGGCAAGCGGGGCTCCGGTGTCAATGAGGCTTTTACCGTCCGCAAGATTTCTTATGGTGAAGGAGTGGAGCGTTCGTTCCCCCTGCATTCGCCGCGCATCGCCAAGATTGAGGTGGCGTCCCGTGGCAAGGTTCGCCGGGCCAAGCTCAACTACCTGCGCGACCGCGTCGGTAAGGAAGCTGTCACCGTGAAGGCTGCCCGCTGATGCTCCTTCTTCTCGGTTTTTTATTCAGACGCGTGCTTCGGTGCGCGTCTTTTTTTGCCGTCGACAGTTTTGTCTGTTGGAATCGCATGAGGAATGCGAGACACTCCACTTGCCTCCGCGCAACGCGCGCAAGCTTTGCAATCGTACATAGGCGGCGCCTCGCATTTGCCCCGCCAAATTCGCGCGTACGCGCGCTCACTTTCTAAATCGTACAAAACTGCCGACGGCTGTTTGGACAAAAGCGCAGCTTTTGTCCACAGGGCTCGCTGGCAGGGTGGTGCCAGTGAGTCATCGTACCTCGTACATCGTACATAGGCAAACGCATTTTCTAATGTGTTTGCCTTGTTCCTCACTTGACGTGTATGTCCGGGGGGTGTAAACTGGCGGTATGACGTGGGAGAGTATCACACAAATGACAGCGGTGCTGGCGAATGGTCAGCCGGCGCAGGGGACATTGAGAGCGCGGGTTGCCCAGAAGCTGATACGCACGACGAGGAATGGGAAGCCGTATATGGAGGTGCAGCTGGCAGATTCGGAGTCGAGCCTGATGTTGAAGGTGTGGGAGAATATGCCCTGGTATGCAGCACTGCAGGGTGCGGAGCCGGAAGCGGGAATAGCTATGGATGGCATGTGGTGCAACACGCAGTTCGGTATTGAGGTGTCGGGGGCTACGGTACGACCGCTGCGTCCGGAAGAGGAGGAGATTTTGCTCATAGGTAGTTCAGAATTGCGGGAGCGACAGAATGCGGACTGGAAACAGATACTCGAGCTGGCAGGTAGCATTCGCGACCCGCGCATGGTTGCGTTGTGCAACGCTCTGTTGAGCGTGCACGAAAAAAGGTTTCGACGCGCGGCTGCCGCGAGAGGGTTTCACCACGCCCGCCGAGGTGGGCTTGTAGAGCACACGGCCGGGGTGATGCGAACGGCAAACGCGCTGTGTGATGCGTACCCGCATGTCAACAGGGATTTGGTGCTCACGGGAGCGCTTTTCCACGATTGCGGAAAGATGTGGGAGAATGGCTATGGCGAACGCGGGCTGACCATGCCTTACACCGATGCCGGAGAGTTGCTCGGGCATATTTCTCTGGGGATAGAGGTCATCAACAAGCTATGGGCTGGCGTATGTACAGAGGAGCGCCGTAAAGAGTGGGAAAAACTCAGACCGCCGACGGAACAAGTTCGGCTGCATTTGCTGCACCTCGTTGCATCGCACCACGGAACCATGGAGTTTGGTTCGCCGGTGGTTCCGAAAACGCCGGAGGCTTTTGTGTTGCACCATGCGGACGATTTGGATGCGAAGATGGAGATGCTACGCGGCGCATACGCAGAATCGCCGCAGCTTTCCGAGCATATACGCCAACGCAAGATGCCCTTGCCCGGCAATGTGGTGGATTCCCTGCCGAGGGTGAGCAGAGCTGAAGAGGAGGACGCGTGATATGGCCGAGAGTATCGTGAGCCTGTTGGTGATAAGCGGAACACTGGTACTCTCTCAGCTTAGTCCAGGACCGGATGTGTTCTATGTATTTCGGACCTCGCTGGCGCAGGGGTTCCGCAGAGGAATGGCGGTGGCGTTCGGTATCAATATGGGGTTTCTGGTTCAGAGCATTGTGGCATGTACACTGGGAGCCTGGGTGCTGGAACAGAGCTGGAGTAATTGGCTCATCATTGGTGCGGCGTGCTGGCTGCTTTACCTCGCTTGGAAAATCTGCCCCAAGTTCGGCTCGGAATCGCAGATCCAGCTGGATACCGACGGCATCGCTCATGAATCCGTCTCCGTGCTTATCCGCAATGGTTTCCTGTGCAATATACTCAACCCTAAGTGCATGCTCTTCATTCTGTCTCTCACCACAGATGCTCTGCGCCATCATGCAGGGTTAAGATGGTATGTGCCCGCACTTATTGCCAGCCTGTTTGTGGCCAGCATAGGCGGTTGGGCATTGTGGAGCGGAATGCTGCAGTGGGCGCCGCTTCGTGGGGCTTATTTAAGGCATACGCGGGTGGTGGATGCCGTATTTGCGCTCATACTGGCCGTATTTGCGGCGTGGCTGCTCGTGAGCTTATGATCGGGCAGGCCGACAGCAGTGTGCCGCCCATGTTGGCTCTCGCGCCCATGCAGGACGTCACGGATTTGGCATTCATGCGTACGCTGACGCGCATCCACTGCCTGCCGGATTTTTGGATGACTCCCTATTTTCGTAGCACGCGCACCACTTGTGCGATGTCGGAGGGCCCGCTACGATGCATCGTGGAGAATCCTGCAGGGATTCCTGTATGGGCGCAGCTGGCAGGAAGTACGGCCGTAGCTCTGCTGAGAGATGCGGAAGCGCTGATGCAACTGCCGGTGGCGGGCATTAATTTGAACGTAGGCTGCCCTTCCCCGCTGGTGAATCGGCATGGGGCAGGAGCGGGATTACTGCGCAAGCTGCCCCTGTTGCGTGAGATTGCTCTGGCTTTGCGGGCACAACTTCCTCCCGGGGCGTGGAGCGTGAAGTGCCGCATAGGGTGGGAGCGTGCGGAGGAGTTTTCTCGTGTGCTTGATGCGCTGTGCGATTCGCATCCGGACATGCTCATAGTGCATGCCCGCACGAGAAAGCAGCGGTACGCAGGGGAACCATGCCGTGCTGCCGTGCGACTTGCGGTGCAGCATGCGCGTTGTCCGGTGTTTGCCAACGGGGACATACAAAGCATGGATGATGCCGGAGAATGGTTGCAGACAGTTCAGCCTGCCGGTCTGATGATTGGGCGCGGCTTGGTGCGCAATCCGTATCTGCTGCGCCAGTTGCGCGGAGGTTCAGCTGCCACCCCGGGAGAAATGCAGGAATACTACGCCACCTTACTGGAAGAGACAGGGCGTTTCCTCGAGCGATACACGCCTTCCGGACATTGCAACCGCATGAAAAAATATCTCGCCTTCTGCTATCGTGATTTCCCAACGGAGGCTGAATATAAGCTTCGCCGTTGTATCGATCCCTCAGAAATGGGACGCCTGCTCCAACTTAGCCGAGCGGGATTTAGCGCGTCTTGAGATTCATGAGCATCTGCGCGTTATTGGGGCAGCGCTTCATGAAATAGAGCAGCCTCTCCATGGCCTCCGGCGGCTTGTGTCCGGCCAAGGCGCGGCGTATGAGGTGTATCTTTTCGAGCATCCACTCCGGAAGGATGAGTTCTTCACGTCTGGTACCGCTCTTCAGGATATCTACCGCCGGATAAATATACATTTCTGCAATGCGACGGTTAAGGACGAGTTCCATGTTGCCGGTTCCCTTGAATTCCTGAAAAATAAGCTCATCCATGCGGCTGTTGGTCTCAATGAGGGCCGTGGCAAGGATGGTGAGTGAGCCGGCCTGGCGCGTGTTGCGAGCTGCAGCGAAAAGGCGGCGCGGCATCTCCAAGGCGCGAGCATCAATGCCGCCGCTCATCGTCCGACCGCTCCCCTTATCCAAATTATTGTAAGCACGGGCGAGGCGGGTGATAGAGTCCAGGACGACGAGAACATGTCGACCGGCTTCCACGAGACGCTTGGCGCGGGTGATGCACATTTCGGCCATGCGACAATGTTCGCGCACTCCGCTGTCGTTGCTGGAGGCGTAGATCTCGGCCCCGGGCAAAGCGCGGCGGAACTCTGTCACCTCCTCCGGGCGTTCATCGATGAGCAAGACGAGCAAGGTAATTTCGTCGTTGTACTTTTCCAGCACAGCTTCCGAGATGTGCATGAGCAGCGTCGTCTTACCTGTACGCGGCGGGGCTACAATGAGTCCACGTTGTCCACGCGCTACCGGCGCCACCAGATCCAGCGTACGTGTCGTGTAACGGTCAGGCGTTGTTTCAAAACAGATGCGTTCCGTGGGGTTGGTCGCCTTCAGGTCGTCGAAGTGGGGATTGTTGGCTGCGACTTCCGGCGGCTGCCCATTCACTTCTATGACTGAGATGAGCTGGTGCCCACGTTCATATTTTTGTGCCATGCCCTTGATTTGCACAAAGGGACGTAGATGGTGCTCTTCGATGATGTCCGCCGGCACATAAACGGCCTCCGTTGAGGGCGCCCAGTTATTGTCCGGCACACGCACGAAGCCAAAGCCTTTGCTGGTGATCTCCAGAAGACCGACAAGCTCCGTAGGCTCGCCCACAGGGACGTAGGCTCGTGTGGAGGTGTTGTCTCCGTCAGTGGCAGGGGATTGGGGAGAGCGGCGGGGCTTTTGAAAACGATTTTTTTGGCGGTGAAACCCCATGCGCTTATTGCGCGGATTCTCGGTATTGCGGCGGTCGTTGGTAAAACGCGGACGGGGATACTGCTGATTCGAGGAATCAGCACCAGCTGCAGATTCATCATGAGCTCCCTGGCGGCGCCGCCAAGATCTTGCATTCTTTTGAGGTACGGGATTATCCGTATTCATCATCACATGAGTTGTTCAACCTGTCGACGATATGCCCGCGTTCACGCTACGAGAGTTGCTCCAGAATTTCATCCGGGATCTCGAAGTTGGTAAACACGTTCATTGTATCATCATAATCATCCAGAAGATCGTAGAGCTTCATGACCTTTTGCGCCGTTTCCACATCGGTAATCTCGGTGGTGTTTTGAGCCACAGAAATGAGCTTGATGCCCGTGACATTTTTGCCGGCGGAACCCAGAGCCTCCTGCACGGTTTGCAGGTCTGTGGGAGCGCAGGTGAACACCCATTCGCCGTCATTTTCTCCGGCCTCCACATCATCTGCCCCGCAATCCAGCGCCAGCTCGGTAGCGGAATCCTCGTTGAGAGCCTCATCCACGATACGGACCTCGCCCTTGCGGTCAAACTGGTATGCCACCGAGCCCGGGGTTCCCATGTTGCCGCCATTGCGCGAGAAAATCGTGCGGATTTCTGAGGAACAGCGGTTGGTGTTGTCTGTGGCTACCTCCACAATGATGGCGGTGCCTGCCGGACCATAACCTTCGTACGTGACTTCTTGGATTGTGGCGCCCTGCAGCTCGCCGGTTCCTTTTTTCACGGCTCGGTCGATGTTCTCCTTGGGCATGGAAACAGCTTTGGCCCCCTCGATTGCTGCGCGCAGCCGAGGATTGGTGTCCACATCCCCGCCGCCACTCTTGGCTGCTAAGGTAATCTCATGGGAATAGCGTGCAAATATCTTGCCTTTTTTGGCATCGGCTGCAGCTTTCGTGAACTTGATTTTAGACCATTTATTGTGACCGGACATAACTGGGAGCGTTTAATTGTGAGATTGAGGTGAGAGACCGCTGATGCGGAGAGCAGAAGGGTAGCAGGAACATATTGCGTGGGGTGGCGCGTTGTCCTCACGCCCGTCCGCCGCTCTCGTGAGAGCAGCCTCATTGCATGGTTCAAGCATTCCTCAAAGTCGAGCTGACAGGATTCGAACCTGCGACCTCTTCGTCCCGAACGAAGCGCGCTACCAGACTGCGCTACAGCTCGATGCCTTGAACCGAGCAGCATTTTACAGCTTTTTTTGCCCTTGACAAGTCAAAAGCACATCCGTCCCAAGAAAAACGCGACTCTTCAGACGCTGAAAATAGCCTCTGAAGAATGATAAACCATTTATAATTTACGATTTACGATTGACGATGTGCGATTCAGAAAATTCCCGCGCTTGCGCGCGAGTTGGCGAAGTTTGCCGTCTTGCCGGCTTACTTCCTTCGTCCATAGGTAACGCATGGGAAATGGGGTGAATGAGCCCGGAGAAAATTATATTGGGACGCGTGCGCTCAAAATGAGCAAAAAGGGGAAAATTCGCTTGCCAACAAGGGCCGGGATATGTTAGCATGAGAGACGGGAGATATGGCAGACACGAGTTTAAAATATCACGAATTCAAGGATGGAATCTGGATACGCTGCAACAGCCGAGGGTGCTTTATGAACAGCCCGGCGCTGAAGGGGATAGCCGAGAAGTATTTGGAACACGGGGGAACCCACGTTGTGGTGGATTTGGAACTGTGCTCCGGGGTGGATTCCACCTTCATGGGAACCTTGGCGGGGCTGGCACGGCGCTGCATGGGAGCGGGCGGAAGCTTAGAAGTGGCAGGAGCCACGGAGAGGACGCGAGGAGCCATGGAAGGCCTTGGACTGGACATGCTCATTGAAATCGACTCGCCCAACGCTCCTTGGCAAGAGGATATAGAAGCGCGCCGAGCCGTGCTGACGCGTGATGAGGCACAGAGCGCGGTGAATGAAGAGCCTCTCAACGAAATGCAGCGCACTCGACATGTCCTGGAAGCGCACAACACCCTGCGCTCGATGAACAGCCGAAATGACGCCGCCTTCGGCTATGTGTGCGAAACCTTGCAGGAGGATCTGATGCGCCACGAAAAAGATTATGGGGATGAAGGCTGATACGCCCGAGGGATACGCGAAGCAGTACCGCGCTTTGTTGCAAGCTGTGGCGGATTCATGTGATCCAACTGCCGCGGAGGAGCTTCCTGCGGCAGATCCGGAACTCAGCGAGATGGAGGTGCAGAGCCTGTGGGCTGTCGGCATGTTTGGCAACGAATGGGAAAGCGAGCGACACGGGCACGTGAGCATTTTGGATTTTGGTGAGTGGAACCGCTCTGCCGGTCCGGACTTCCTGTTTGCGGAGATAAAAATGAATGGGCGTCTGGTGCGCGGAGACATTGAAATCGACCCAAACGCGCAAGCTTGGGAGCAGCATGGACACGGCGCAAATCCTCGCTTCAACAATGTCGTGCTCCACGTGGTGCTCACGAAGCCGCCGCAGGGTTGGTACACGCGAAATTCTATGCACATGGAGGTGCCGGTGGTCTACCTGAGCGCACAGAGAGTGCGGGAAGCTCTGGAGATACAGCAACCTGCCATCGACGCCATCTGTGGACGCAATGATTGGAATGGACGCACAGAACTCTGCGCCAAACCGCTCGAAGGCATGAATCCTGCGCAAATCGAGACCCTTCTGCTGTCGGCGGCAGCGCATCGGATAGAGTGCAAGCGGCGCCGTTACCGTCGCAAAGTGGCCGTGCTCGGGGAAGCCCAAGCTTCATACGAAGCGTGGGCTGAATGCCTGGGCTACAGTGCCAACAAGGAGCCAATGATTATGCTGGCTCGGCGCGCGCCGCTCCATCGCATGCGCGGGGTGGATGCAGAAGCCATTTTGCTGGGTATGGCCGGATTTTTGAAACCCGTGTTGCCAAGCCGCGCGGAGCCTGAAGCCCGTGCCTACCACCGACGCGTATGGGATGCATGGTGGAAGGTCAAGGATGACTTTGCGCTGGGGGGACAGCGAAGCCCGACATGGCAATTCACCGGCATTCGCCCATTCAACCACCCTCACCGCAGAGTGGCGGCTTTAGCTGTGAGCGCCACCCATTGGCAGGAGATGATGCCCCTGCTCACCGCCGCACACTCCAGACAACTCATGAGCGCACTGTGCGAGTTGCACCATCCTTTCTGGGAACGGCACAGCATGCTGGATTCCCCCGTCCTTCAACGAACGTGCGCACTGGTTGGTCGCGAAAGAGCGAAGGACTTTTTGTGCAACCATGTCTATGTGCGAGACGAAACGCGGGAAGCATGGACAGCTTTCACGTGCCTGACACGCACCAAACTGCCTACACGCGTTGCACACTTGGCTCGGGCTCTTTTTGGACAACGCGAGGATCTGCGCGGCATCATGCGCCACGAATACGCGTGCCAGGCCCTGCTACAAATCGGCACCGATTTCTGCCGCAACGGTGCGTGCCAGGACTGCCTGTTTCCTCTTCAACTCAAAAGCCTTTGCAACCCTCGTTGAACGGTCAAAAGACTATGGATCCCCTGCTCAAATCCGTCTCACGCACCTTTTATTTATCCATCAAACGCCTGCCGCCAAAAATGCGTGCCGGTGTTGCTGTGGGGTACCTGCTGGCACGCGCGACAGACAGCGTAGCGGACGCGTCCCGTATTCCCCATGCCGAGAGAATTGCCACCCTCCGTGCCATGGGACAAAGTATCGCCGGCACTGCACAAGAAGCTCCTATCCCGGAGGCAATTTGCGAAGCGGCGGACACCCCGGCGGAAGCAGCCTTGCTCACCCGCTTTGGCGACGTCTTGGACGCTTTGGCCAAGCTTCCGCCTCAGCAAGCAACGCTTGTGCGCGAAGTACTCGCCTCCATCCTCCAAGGGCAGCTCTGGGATCTCTCCTTTTTCGAGGAGCACACTCGGGTGCTTTCCGATGAACAAACGCGCCTCTACACGTACCGCGTGGCGGGATGCGTGGGCAGATTTTGGACCCGCCTGGGACGCGTTACACTGGGCGATCATTTTTGTGCCGCAGAGGAGGCTGAAGAGATGGAGGAAGCGGCGGTGCGCTATGGTTGCGGGCTGCAACTGATCAATATCCTGCGCGACCGCGAAGAAGACGCTCGCACACGCGGTCGAGAGTATCTGTGCAGCGACGCACAGGTGTGGATGGATCGTGCCGAAAGAGCGATGCAAGACGGGTTGGACTACGCTCGCCGACTGCGAGGATGGCGAGTGCGAGTGGCCTCTATGCTGCCGGCTTTACTGGGGATTAAAACGCTTGCAAAACTTCGTCGCGCCAAGCCGGGCAAGCGAGTTAAAATATCGCGAGCAACAGTATACAGCTGCGTTCTGTGCGCCTTGCTTTCCCCCCCAAAAAAACAATAGCAACCGCATTTCTAATGTGGCTGCCTCGTCTGGCTCTATCCGCCTCAGCTTTCCCTGCTGAGGATGCGCTTCAGGCGCTTTGCCAGCGTCACCTTGGCGGCACTGGATACTCGATCGGTGAAAAGCACACCCTTCAGATGATCACACTCGTGCTGCAGGCATCGGGCAAGCAATCCCCCGCAATCTATCTCCAGTACGCTGCCGTCCAGCTTGTACAGCTTAGCGCGCACGCGCCCGGGACGAGAAACTTGGGAGCGTATATTTTTCACGCTCAGGCATCCCTCGGTGCATAGCTCTTCCTTGCCGTAGGGTTCCAATTCAGGATTCACAAAAACGAGAGGCATCACGCTGCGCATGTCCACTTCCGCCCCGTTTACAATGATTTTTTCGGCAGGCTCATCTTCGTCTTCCGGAATATCGATGACCACCAGCTGAATACCTAATCCCACCTGTGGGGCAGCAAGACCTATTCCCTGTGCCGCGTACATGGTTTCTAGCATATTCACTGCCAGTGTATTGTGCTCAAGCTCCACTTTCTCTACCCTGGCACATGCCTCGCGGAGCACATGGTCGCCGTACTGTTTAATTTCCAGCAGCATTTCGCCATTTATTTTACAGCCGCCACCCACATTGTCAAGCAGAACCCAAGGCAAATGCCACATCCGTCCCAAGAAAAAGCACCCCCAATAGGCAGTTAACGGCACACCATGAAGCATAAGTTGTTGGTTATTTACGATGTACGATTTACGATTTGGATTATAGCGCGCCGAAGGCGCGGGCTATGCGAAAGCCTTAGCTAAGGGGGAGGGTGAAATCATGGATGGTTATTGGTTAGAGAGGTGTCGAATTTTGCGGAGCCGTGTCTCCGGCTTTGCTACATCGTACATGGACGCCGTCAGGCGCCCCCGTCTCGCCTCCCCGCAAGTTTCGCTCGCCGAATTACCTAATCGTAAATGGGTCACGTTTTTTCTTGGGACAGATGGGGGCCATAAGACCCTTCCCCAGGGCAAACGCATTTGAGAGAAGGTCATCAACAGAGAAAATGCCCTTATTGACTGATATCTCTCTTTATACGCATCAAAAATCATGACAACAAGAGATCATCATGATGATGGCTCCAAAGGGATCTCAGCATACATTAATGATCTGAAAAAATCTGCGCAACACGCACATTATTAATAAATCGTAAATCGTAAATCGTAAATCTGACTCCTCTCAAATGCGGTTTGAGGCTGGGCTTTCAATGAATAGACGTTTGTGTGCTCGTCGGGCGCGGAAGCCACCCGGCAAATTGCAGCAGCTATTGGCCGCCTGTGTCGGCAAAATGGCGCAAACTGCGTTCACGCAAGCCTCCGAAAGGTTTGGCACTCCGCAACGCCTCATGTAGTGCAGCACCACCGCCCGACATAATTCTGCCGGTTTGTCCGTCAAAAACGGTAGATAGAGACGTCCCTGCGGATCGGTGAGCGGCAGAGCATCCAGCGCAGCATCCAGCGCGGCGCACACATCCCCTTGCAGGCGGGCGCCTCGCAGCAACGCCGGTACGGCATCTCGCCCCATTGCCTCGTTGAGCGCCGGTAAAACTCGCAAACGCAACTTGTTGCGGACGGCCGCAGCGGGGTCGGCATTGGTAGTGTCTTCACGCCAATTTTGGCCGATTTCATGGAGCCACGCCGTAATGGACGCGCGCCGTATGCCGAGCATGGGTCGCAACCAAATGATGTCCCCCTCTTGTCTCTGAAGCTGCATACCTCGCAATCCCGCAGAGCCCCGCGCCAAGTTGAAGAGTACGGTTTCCGCCTGGTCATCCGCATGGTGCGCGAGCGCCACGGCCCGAAACCCCACGCTGAGAGCGTGCTCGATGAGGATACGGCGGCGTTCGTGACGCGCTGTTGTTTCCAGTGACTCACCGCTCTGTTCTGCCTTTGCGGGCACGTCGACGCGGTACTCCGCGAAAGTCACACCAAGCTGCCGGCAGAGATCACGGCAAAACCGCGCATCTTCATCGGCCTCTTGTCCACGTATGCCATGGTGCACATGGCACGCCTGCATCGGCACTCCGTGCAATGCGAGAAGACGCAACAGAGCCACCGAATCCCGTCCACCACTCAGGCCGAGAATTACGGGTTCTTGTGGGCACTCAAATGGCTCCGGCCACATAGCTCCCCAAATCAGCGCTCCTTCTTTCTCTTGGTGGGGATGAGCTTTTCCGGGTTAATCTTGCGGAAAAGCTTGGCGGCTTCCAGCTGTTCCTCATCCTTGATTTCAAACTGCTGCACCACCCCGCTGGCATACGCCACGACAAGGGCGTTACTATGTCTGTTCTGCGCCGGTAAAACCATGCTCTTGAAGTCCTTCAGACTCGTCACGCTTTTGCCGATTTTGGGAATTCCATCGCTGAGCCAAGGGAGCATATCCAAATGCTTTTTCCCGAGAGTGCGAATCTGGGAATTCGGGTTCTTCTCGTCCTCTGATCCATCCGTCCACGAGACGTACGACACGCTGCGCTCACTCGCTTCCATCAGTGTGCCTTCATTGACCGTGATACGGTGATCCCCCGGGCAGTGGAAGATGGTTGCCAGCTTCATTTTGTGCTTGCGGTCACGGGGCAATACGGTCGAATCCAGCTCGGGTCCCAGTGCGAGCCACCACCCGTCCGCCTCATTCATCTCCTCGGTATCCTCGTCATCTGCCATTCCGCTTGTCGGCAGCAGATTGCGCGTGGACATATCTTGCCCGTACTTGATGCCCAACTTGGCGAGCTGGTCGACATTTGCCCGGCACTTTACGATATCTCCCGAGTTCAGGTAACTGAACAAAAGAGGAAAAGATATACCCAGCAACACCGCTAGAATGGCTATGACTACTATGAGCTCAACTAACGTGAATCCGGCGTGTTCTTTCGTGCTCCTCATACTCCCTAATCTACCACATACCCGGGCTATGTCAAGCTTTCAGAAAAAATCGAGTAGGGGACTTTCACACGTGTCCCAAGAAAATTTGGCTCCGCTTCCCGCCGCTTTGTAACGCTGTCCGTGCGTGGCTTCGTGAACTCCCTAGGACAACCGCATTTGAGAGAAGTCAATTAACAGAAAAATACTCTTATTGACTGATATCACTGTTTATACGTATCAAAAACCGTGATAACCAGTGGTCATCATGATGATGGCTCCAAAGGAATCTCAGCATACATCCATGATCTGAAAAAATCTGCGCAACGCGCACATTATTAATAAATCGTACAAAACTGCCGACGGTGTAAGGCAGATTGGACAAAAGCGCAGCTTTTGCCCCGCAGGGGCGAAAGCGACCGACGGCTGTAAGGTCGATTAGCCAAAAGCACAGCTTTTGCCCCGGAGGGGTGAGGAGTCGTGAGGCGACTCCGAAGCAATAGGCAATGAGGTGCCTACGAGTCAACGTACATCGTACCTCGTACATAGGCAAACGCATTTCCTAATGCGTTTGCCCTGTGTCCTCATGCGTTTACACTTGACTTTCCCCGGGTGGAGGTGTAACCTGAGCGCGCTTCGCTGATCGAGGCAAAACATCCCCACTCATCACATGGCTACGCAGAAGAATGAACGTATTGAACGTGCCCTGTTGTCAGTATCGGATAAGACAGGACTTGAAACCTTTGCGAGAAGATTGTCCGATATGGGCGTGCAGCTCATCTCCACAGGCGGCACCTGCAAATACCTCCGCGGACTCGGTTTGGAAGTCACTGAAGTGTCGGACTACACCGGGGCGCCGGAGCTTTTCGATGGTCGAGTGAAAACGCTGCACCCAAAGGTTCATGGCGGGCTGCTGTGGCGCCGTGACCTGGCCGAGCATCAAAAACAGGCCGAGGAGCACAACATCCCCACCATCGACCTTGTTTGCGTCAACCTTTACCCCTTCGAGCAGACGATTGCCAAAAAAGGGGTCTCTCTGTCCGAAGCCATTGAAAACATCGATATCGGAGGACCGTCCATGCTGCGTTCTGCCGCCAAGAATTACGAATCCGTCACGGTGGTAACGGATCCGGAGGACTACGACCATGTGCTGGGGGAGATGGAGCGTCCGTCCGAGGACGGCACCCCCCTGTGCTGGACGACGCGAAAAACACGGAAGAGTTTGGCTGTCAAAGTTTTTAAGCGAACCGCCTTGTATGACATGGCCATTTCCAACTTCTTGGGCGGACAAGGTGAGGACAATATCAAGATGACGTTCTCACTCACTCTTCCCTTTGCGCAGACTCTGCGTTACGGAGACAACCCCCACCAACCCAGCCTGCTGTACGGCGACTTTGAGAAAATTTTCAGCCAACTGCAAGGAAAGGAACTTTCCTACACGAACGTGTTGGATCTGGATGCTGCGGCATCTCTCATCTCCAATTTCCGGCGTCCCACCGTCGGCATCCTCAAGCACACCAATCCCTGTGGCGTAGGGCAGGACAACGACGATCTGGTCGCAGCCTGGAAGCGTGCCTATCAGACTGACACTCAGGCTCCTTTCGGCGGAGTTATTGTGATGAACCGACCAATGACAGAGGCGCTTGCGCACATCGTGGCAGCCATCTTCACGGACGTCATCATTGCGCCGGATTATGAGCCGGGGGCTCGCGCCCTGCTGCAGAAAAAGAAAAATTGTCGCATCATGCGCATCGATATGGACGCATGGAAGGAGTATTGCAAAGCCCCCATTGTCCGCTCTGCTCCCGGGGGGGTCATGACGATGAAGCGCGATACTGAAGTGATGGGACTGGACGATCTGGAGAGCAAGGTCGTTACCAAGCGTGTGCCCACCGCCGATGAGATGGAGGCCATGCGTTTCGCTTGGCGCGTATGCAAGCAAGTGCATTCCAACGCCATTGTCTTCAGCGATAAGGATGGTACGCTGGGCATCGGCGCCGGACAAATGAGCCGTGTAGATTCTGCGAAAATCGCCGTCTGGAAAGCCGGTCAGGCCGGGCTCTCCCTAAAGGGAAGCGTCATCGCCTCCGATGGACTCTTCCCCTTTGCCGATGGGTTGCAAACAGCCATCGACGCCGGTGCGACAGCATGCATCCAACCCGGAGGCTCCATTCGTGATCAAGAGGTGATCGATGCGGCAGATGCCGCTGGAATCGCCATGGTCTTCACCGGAGCCCGCCACTTCCTCCACTAACTTTTTCTTGCATACCATACCATGGTGCACCTGGGTGTCAATATCGACCATGTGGCCACGCTGCGCCAGGCACGCTATGCCGGGGAACCAACCGCTGCCGTCCCCGAGCCTTCCGTGCTCGAGGCTGCCCGCGCGGCCATGCGAGGCGGTGCGGATTCCATCACTTTGCACGTGCGCGAGGATCGTCGCCACATGCAAGAAGAGGATGCGCTTAACGTGCGCCGCGAAATACCTTTGCCTCTCAACCTGGAGATGGGTGCCACCGGCGCCATGCTTGACGTGGCTTCCCGTGTGCGTCCAAACTTCGTGTGCCTTGTGCCCGAACGCCGACAGGAACTTACTACCGAAGGCGGGCTGGATGTCGTCAGCCGTCGGCTGCAATTGAGCGAACTTGTAGCTGCCATCGCGGAACAGGGCGCGCGCGTGAGCATGTTCATTGACCCGGAACCCGAGCAGGTTCGTGCCTCCGCCGATATCGGAGCCCCCATGGTGGAGCTGCACACAGGGCGCCTCGCCAACGCTGCCGGTCAGGAGCAAGAGCGCGAGTTGCAACGTCTCATCGACGCCTCCTCCCTCGCCCATTCTCTGGGACTGGAAGTACACGCCGGTCATGGCATTCGCCTCTCCCACCTTCCGCTCCTTGCTCGCCTTCCTCATCTTGCCGAACTCAACATCGGTCATACTCTCATTGCCCGCTCCATTTTCATTGGTCTTGCTCAGGCTGTTCGCGAGATGAAAAACGCCCTCGACAAGATGTAAGAAAAGCATTCTCATGCACGACGGAGGCAGACGGGGTCTGCCCATGTACGAGGTACGATTTGGAAAGTGAGCGCGTGTTGCGCGGATTTTTTCGGATCATTAACGCATGGGAAATGGATTGAATGAGATCGGAGAAATTTTATTGGGACACGTGTGGTTTTTGAGTTGATGCAAATGTGCTTGTCCTGCAAAATTAAGTTGCAAGGAAGCTTCCAGCGTGGTAAAACAGGAGCGCAATGGAAAAAACTCTTTTTCAGAAGATCGCCGACAGAGAGATACCGGCGCAGATCGTCTATGAGGATGAGCTGTGCGTGGCCTTTCGCGACATATCGCCGGCAGCGCCGGTGCATGTGTTGCTGGTACCGCGCAAACCCATACCGAGCATAGCAGAGGCTAAGGCGGAGGACGCGGAAATGTTGGCGCACCTGATGCTCAAAGTGCGCGAGATAGCGCAAGCGGAAGGTATTGCGGAGAAAGGATTCCGCACGGTGCTCAACACGGGTTCAGATGGCGGGCAAACCGTGCCTCATTTGCACATTCACATACTCGGTGGACGCAGTATGCAGTGGCCTCCCGGCTAGGCGGTCTCATTTTTGCGGGAATTGGAAAGCAGGGAATGAAGTTGTCATACGAATGGATCGATGAGAGGACGCTGGAGCTGGAGCTGCCGGCGGCGCGTTTACGGCTCTCCTTTCCGGAGCCGGGAATGGTGCGGTGTCGCTATGTGACAGGCGTGGTATTCGAGAACATACCGAGTTACGGGGTGAGTTCCGAGTATCGTCCAAGCAGGGTGGACATTGAGGAGAGCGAGCAAGAAGACGCTTTTGCTCTGCGTACGGAGCGTCTGTTACTGAAGATTCGCAAGAGTGACGGCGGGTTGGAATTTTATGAAAATGGGGAAGGCAGGCTGCTCTGTGCGGATGCGGAGGGGATGGGGCACCGAACCCAAGGGCGAACCGGCGATGAGCTGGTATGGGTGCTCAAGCAAATGCCGGAGGAGGCACATTTCTTCGGTCTGGGGGACAAACCATGTTCTTTGAACATGCGAGGAATGCGCTTCGAGATGTGGGGAGCGGACCACTATAAGTTTACCCCGGAGAGCGATCCTCTGTACAAGAACATCCCCTTTTTTATGTGCTTGAACCGGGGCACGCAATATGGCATCTTTTTTGACAACACCATGCGCTCCTACTTTGATTTTGGCAAGGAGCGCAAAGACCGCCTGCTCTTCGGCGCAGATGGCGGAGTGATGGATTACTATTTCATCTGCGGGAAAGACGCCTTGGAGACCGTGCAGATGTATACAAAACTCACCGGACTGGCGCCACTACCACCGCTCTGGGCACTAGGCTACCACCAGAGCAAGTGGAGTTACTACCCGGAGGCAAATGTGACCGAGGTGGCGCGCGAGCTGCGTTCGCGGCGCATACCCTGCGATGTCATCCACTTGGACATCCACCACATGAAACGCTACCAAAGCCTCACATGGGATCGCGAGCGTTTTCCGGATCCTCCCGGCATGATCCGTCGCCTCGGCGAGGAGGGCTTTAAGGTGGTCACCATTGTGGATCCCGGCATCAAAATTAACCCGGACAACTATGTGTGGCGCAGCGGGTTCGAAAAGAACGTCTTTTGCCGACGTCACGATGGTGCGCTACTAGAGGCAGAGGTGTGGCCGGGACTGTGCACTTTTCCGGATTTTACCAGCCCGACTACACGGATCTGGTGGGCCGACCTTTTTCATCGGGAGGTGGGAGAATACGGCGTACGAGGGATCTGGACAGATATGAACGAACCGGTGATTTTTCCGGATAAAACATTCCCGGACGACACGCGTCATGCGTACGACGGGTTTGCGTGTTCGCACTTGAAAGCACACAACATCTACGGCCAGTGCATGGCGCAGGCCACGCGACTTGGCATGGAGAAAAGTGCACCGGAGAGGCGTCCGTTCGTGCTCACGCGCTCGGGCTTTGCGGGCTTGCAGAGATGGGCCGCCACGTGGACGGGAGACAACTACTCAGACTGGGAGAATCTGAAAATGGCCAACCTCATGATTCAACGTCTCTCTACCAGCGGAGTCTCATTCTGCGGAGCTGATACCGGGGGCTTCCTGGGACGTCCCACACCGGAACTTTTCCGCCGGTGGATGCAAATGGCCGCCTTCCACGTCTTTTTCCGCAATCATAATAACGGAGAGTTCGGGGGACAGGAGCCATGGTGCTTCGACAAAAAGACGGAAGACATCGTGAGACGTGCCATTGAGGAGAGATACAAACTGCTGCCCTACCTCTACACCTGTTTCTACCGCTATTCAACGGCAGGAACGCCCATTATCCGCTCGCTTGCACTCATGTTCCCGGAGAATCCGGACACCTACTGGCGCAGCAGCGAATTTTTCCTGGGAGATGCGCTGTACGTGGTTCCCGTACACCACCCCGGACAGACGGGGCGCAGCTTATACTTGCCGCCGGGCAAATGGTTTTCACTGTGGGATGACAGTCCGGCTCCGGCTGTGAATGCCGAGGCTAAAGTGCCCACGCCGGATGAGCACATACCCGTATTTGCGTGCGGAGGCAAAGTAATACCGCGCTGGCCTGTGCAGCAGTACGTGGGCGAATTATCCACTCCTCCCTGCAGTTTGGATTTGTGGTTTGCACCCGGCACAGAGGAACAGAGCATGCTCTACGAGGATGAGGGGGATGGATTGGCTTACCGCTATGGAGCCTATCTCCTGCACACCTTCACTTGCCGCACCGAGGAGAACCAACTCTTGCTCACTCATCGCCGCACGGGACAATATCGTCCACAACGCCTCTGCTTTCATCTGCGTCTGCACGCCTTGCCGACGGGAGCAAGTCCGACACTGACGGTAGATGGTCAAAGCAGGCCGCTGGAGTGGACGGATCGTGTAGCGCAAGCGGAGCTCCCCGTCGATTTTCGTGAAGTTTTGCTCAGCTTATGAAACGCGATACTATCGAAAAAATTGCCACGCGACTCGACAATTTCGGAGCAGCCGACGTACGACGGCTTTTCACACGACTTGCCACAGAGAAAGGGTTGTTGCAAGAAGTGTTTGACGCCCTGCGCGACGGACTCATCCTTTTCTCCTCAGATGGTAAAGCGCGTTTTGCAAACAAGGCCGCATGCAGCATTTACAACCACCCAATGCGCGAGCTGCTGCGCGAGCCCTTTGAGCGTTTGGTGAGCGGCACATGCAGCTGGCAAGAGTTGCAGGCGAGCAAGGCGGCTATTGTGCGCGATGTGCATGTCAATTACCCGACCAGCAAGCACTACAACTTTTTCATTTCACCACTTGCCGGAGAGCGAGAGTATCTGCTGCTTGTGCGGGATGATACCGAAGCGCAGGAGCGTCGGGAAGAGAATGCTGAGGCTGAACAATTCAACTTGCTCACCTTTTTGAGTTCTGCTGTGGCGCATGAGATCGGCAACCCCCTCAACTCGCTTGGACTCACCCTGCAGCTCATGAAGAGAAAGTTGGATAAACTTGAGAAGCTGGATACCAAGAACAGACGCGCTCTCAGCGAATTGTTGGATGACTCGCTCCAGGAAACGCAGCGTCTGGACACCCTGCTGCACCAGTTTTTGGAATCCGTGCGACCCTCCACACCCGTGCGCAGTAAAGTGCAGATCAACGACACGATTGCTCATGTGCTGCGTGTGCTGGCGCCGGAAATAGCGGAGCGCGGTGTGTCTGTACAGAGCGAGTTGCCGGATGACATGCCGGCAATCAGCGCAGATGCCGACCAACTTTTCCGTGCGCTCTACAACCTCATCCGCAACGCGCTCCAATCCCTGTCCGGCACTAGCGGAGGCATCTCGATCTGCACCTCATACAACGATTCTGATGTCGGCGTGATTATCGGCGATAACGGATCGGGCATCTCGCACGAGGTGATGGGAAGCATGTACGAACCTTTCCGCACCACCAGGAAAAAAGGGCACGGACTCGGATTGCTCATTGTACGCCACATCATCCGCGAACACGGCGGCACGCTCAGTATCACCTCTCGAGAGGGGTTGGGCACAACGGTCACTATCACCCTGCCCCGAGCCGACCGCATTGTGCGCTTGCTGCCCTCCTAGCAAGAACAGCCCTATTCATTTACGATGTACGATTTACGATTTGGAAAGTGAGCGCACGTTGCGCGGGAGAGCGGAGCAGGAGCGACGCGGGATTTTGAAAGCCGTGCGCGAGCATTGACAAGGCAAACGCGTATGAGAGATGCTAATCAGAAGACCAAAAATCATGACAACCAGCGGTCATCATGGTGTTGGCTCTGTGGTAAAGGTGAGCATCACCTGTTGTCGATGCTCATTCTAATGAGCAGCATACCATCTTGCACTGTGACTTGACCGCGGACTCTCCCGGCTAATTTACCAGTTTCCGGGGCGTGATTGCTCTCACCGTTTATGCAGAGCAACTCATCAATCTTCAAAGAGAACACAGCGCCGCAAAAGGCCTCACCGGCATTCGAATCCGTGTTCAAAGCATCGGCGGCAGCGCGATCCGTGGCCAAGACCATCTTTCCGTCGCCAACCACCAATTGCGGTATGTAAGATCCGCCGGCAACGGGAAACGCGAGCGTGTAACGCACGGCGCCATTCGGCTCGGGCTGCGAGAGAACAGGCAAGTTATCGCACAACTCCGGCGCTACGGATAGAGCCCCGGCAACAGCCTTGAGCTGGTCAACGAAGTCGCGCCATCCTCCCACTATAGCGGGGCGATCAGTGACGGAAAGGCGCAGGGCGCCGTAGAAGGTCTGGGGATTCCTGCGACCGAGCATGAGCGCCACGGGAGAGGAGAGGCCATCGCTGATCCGCGAAAGAGCGTTGCAAATGCCACGAATTTGGGGGCGAAACTGCTGCATGAACATCATTCCCATGCTCGCTCTGTCCTTGAGCTCCTCATCCAGCGTCAGAATCACTCCGGAAACGATGTCGAGAACAGCATCCGGGACACCGCTGCAATCCACATCACTCGAACGGCATAAGCGCGTACTCTCCACATAAAGGGCGCAAGAATCAGCAAGATTCGTGTACCGGAGTTCTCCCGGCTCGAAGGATGCGCCACAGGCATCCGAAGAGAACCTGGCCTGCGTTTCTTCCCCATCCCGCCATATTTGGAGCGTCGTGGGTCTTTGGGGCTTTACAGCTTTCGCCTTTTCTATTACGTTGAGCAACGTTTTTACCCCATTGGCTGCCGCCTGAAAAGCTTGGGCGTCTCCGGTCTGAGTCGTTGCCAGATCAGCAAAGAGCTTTTGCGTCGGCTCGAGCATACTTGACAAATTGCTCGGTTCTTGCAGACAAGCCTGCAGCTCGGCCGACATCCACGCGGCCAACTCGATATTTTCCCCGTGGGCATCCATATCGTTGAGCTCGGGCGCGGCCAACAAGGATTGTGTGCTATCTGCCGGCCACGGCGCCTCAGGTTTATCCGCCACCAGAACAATGCGCAGCGCCCCGGGTTGTTGCTGAGCAAGCACGTATAGCTTGTGCTTTGCAAGCTCAGAAAGCAGTTCGCCGCGCTCTTCTGCCGAGAGCTGCAACGTGTCGACAAAACGTCCCATGATGGCATCCCATGAAAATTCCAGCACCTGATTCTGTGCAAATGAGCCCTCAACGGACGCTTGCGCGGCCAGACGCTTCTCAATCTGCCCGACAAACTGCCGAAAAGAGTCCTCCTTGCCACTTGCTGCCGTAAATACGATGTATATCGGCGCCACGCTCAATTTGCAAAGCCGCTCCTTGAGCTCATCGAGCTGAGACCTGTATGAAGCTTGCAAACTCACCTGCGCCGCATTCTGAACGTCGCCGCCCCGTCCATTCGCATAATACTGCTCCATGCGAGAAATCACCGCCAGCTGCTGCACAGCGCGCTGTGCGGACAAAAGTTCCCGGCACGCCTGTTCACCCCCCTTCCCCAAGCTCACAGCAACACTACCCACACTCTGCGCGGCATTCCTGTCCGGCATTTCTACCTGCAACTCCTTGGCCAACGCCGCCGCTACCATGGACGCGTTATCACCGCTGGCTGCCACCACACCGGCTGTCTCCCTCGGAATGTACCGCAGTGCAGGAACGCTCTTCTCTCGCTTCTCAACGGAGGCGCTCGTCGACTGTTGTTCTCCCTCAAACAAGCTTGTGAACGAAAAGGCTGCCTGCGCAGGCTCCATCATGAGCGTCCCGGCCACAACTGCAAGCATCACAATGTATCTCTTCATGATGTCTGTATTTTAGCCATTTTCTGTACCCATGTAAAGAATGAAACAAGTTACCACAGGGCAAACGCATTAGAAAATGCGTTTGCCTATGTACGATTTACGATTTACGATTTATTAATAATGTGCGCATTGCGCAGATTTTTTCGGATCATTAATGTATGCTGTGATTCCTTTAGAGCCATCATCATGATGACCGCTGGTTATCACGGTTTTTGATACGTATAAACGGTGATATCAGTCAATAAGAGCAATTTCTCTGTTGATTGACTTCTCTCAAATGCGTTTGCCCTACCAGTTACCATATACAATGCACGACACGCGTGTCCCAATAAAATCTTCTCCGGGCTCATTCAACCCATTTCTTCGCGTGTGGGATGCGAGACACACCACTTTCTTTCGCGCAACACTCGCTAGCTTTGCAGTCGTACACCGTACTTCGTACATAGGCGCCGCCAGGCGCCACCGCCATCGTCTTCGAAAATTCTGCTTTGCTTTTATTTCGCAGAAACGCGCGAAGCGTGCTAGCATTCAAATCGTACATCGTACATCGTACATCGTAAATAACCAACAACTTATGCCTCATAATGTGCCGTTAACTGCCTATTGGAGGTGCTTTTTCTTGGGACGGATGTGGATGCACGATGCACGATTTGGATTTTAGCGCGCCGAAGGTGCGGAAAATTCTTACACAGATTGACAAACGGAGGGGATTGCGATAGAGTTTGTGGCGTATGAAAACGCGTCTCGCTGTGCTTGGCTCGGGTTCCGGGTCTAATTGTCAATCGATTTTCAATGCGATAGATGATGGGCGACTGGATGCCGAGGTCGTCATTGTGCTTTCCGATAATCCGGAAGCATTCATTCTGAAACGCGCGGCACAGCGTGGCGTGCTTACCGGCATTCTCAACTGCCACGGCTTTAAAAACAAGTTCCCGGAAGAAGAACAAGCAGCCCTCGCCCAGCAACTCCGGGAAATGCAGGTGGATTTGATCTGCCTGGCGGGTTTCATGCGTTTGGTGAAGCAACCCTTGCTGGATGTGTTTCCCCGTCGCATTTTGAACATTCACCCCGCTCTGTTGCCGAATTTTCCGGGAGTGGAGGCCTGGAAACAGGCGTTGGAGGCCGGCGCTTCCCAAACCGGCTGCACAGTACACTATGTGGATGCCGGCATGGACACAGGGGAAATTATCATGCAGGCTTACGTGCCCGTATTGTCCGACGACACGCCGGAGTCACTCCACGCGCGCATTCAGGTGCAGGAGCACATTCTCTACCCTGCCGCCATTCAATCTGCCCTCTCGCGACTCTGAGAGTCGCCATTTTTCTCGCGTATCATCCAGCGCATGAGCGCGTAGAGCGCCGCCAGCAAGAGAGCACCACCCACAATGAGCCCCGTTTCGTCCTTCACGGCACGAATCAGGTTCTCAGGAGATCCCAGGATATCCGGGTGATCTCGACCGATTTTATCCCCGAACCACGCGAGTACAGCGCACCAAATGGCGGAGCCGAAAATGGTGGCCAGGGAGAAGGTGAGAAATCCCACGCGCGCCAATCCGGCGGGGATGGATATCAGGTGACGCACCACGGGCAGGAAGCGTGAAAAAAAGATGCCCGGAGCCGAGTAGCGCTTCATGAAAAGCTCTGCCTTAGCCACCTTGTGCTGAGGCATGAAAAACCATTTACCAAAGCGCAGGATGAACGGGCGACCCACCCACAGCGCCATGGCGTACATGATGCATGAACCGATGTAGGAGCCCACTGTACCCGCCGCCACCACGCCCCAAAAACTCATTGTTCCGTCCGGATGCGCAGCCAAAATCGCTGCCGGCGGCACGACCACCTCACTGGGCACGGGCAAGATGGAGCTTTCCATCGCCATGAGCAACACCACGCCCGCATAACCGAGATCTGCGACCCATTGCATCCAGATGACCAACCATTCGTGCATGCGCTTATTATGCCTGCCATAAGCCGGTTTGGAAAGACTTTTCTTGCGACCTCACATGGTTCATGTTAAAATGCGCGCATGAAGTTCTACGTGGTGGCCGGTGAGAAGAGCGGCGACAAACAAGGAGCCCTGCTTATGCAGGAGCTTCTAAAATTGAGACCGGATATTTCCTTCGCCGGATTAGGTGGCAGCCACATGCACGCTCTGGCTCCGGATTCGATCGAGGACTGGGCGGAGCAAGCCGCCGTTATCGGTGTGGTGGAAGTGCTGCGCCACGCACGCTACTTTCTACGTCGTCTCAAGGAGATGGAGGAGCGCATTGTGACCGATGAACCGGATGCCCTGCTGCTCATCGATTATCCCGGCTTTAATCAGCGCCTTGCCAAACGGGTGCGCGCACGCTGTCCGGATATCAAGATCATCTGGTTTATCGCTCCCATGGTGTGGGCCTGGCACAAAAGCCGCATTCCCAAGCTTGCCGCCATGCTTGATCTCATGCTCTGCACCTTTCCCTTCGAGCGTCCCCTCTTCGAGAAGGTCGGTCTGCGTACCCGTTTCGTCGGTCATCCTTTGGCCGATGAAATCATAGCCACGCGCAGTAGCGACGTCCGCGATGCGCAGCTTATCGGTCTTTTCCCCGGCTCGCGTATGCGCGAAGTGGAACGGCATTTCCCCGTCTTTTTACAGGTGGCTGAACGCTTGCGTTCCTTGCATCCGGAGTGGAAAATTGAGACGTCTGCCTCTTCCCCGGAGCTGCTGAAAAAAATGCAACGCATGGCGAACCGTGCCGGAGTGCCGGAGGATGTCCTCAACATCCGCCTGGGTAACTACCACTCCCTCATGGATCGCGCTCAAGCCGCACTTGTCACCTCCGGAACCGCCACCTTGGAAGCTGCGCTGCACAATCTCCCCTTTGCCTTGGTTTACAAGGTGGCTTGGGGAACCTACCTGCTCGGTCGCTTGTTGCTCACCATCCGCTTCATCGGCATGGTTAATATCCTGGCAGATTCTGCCATCACGCGCGAACTGATCCAACACGAATTTAATGTCACCAATTGCATTGCCGAGTTGGAGCGACTCATGAAGCCCGCCGAGCGCGAAAAGACCCTGCGCGACATGCACGACGCGGTCTCTTGCTTGGCTCAAAGTAAAGGCTCTGCCGCCACTGCCGCGTGGGAAATTTTACAGCTCTTTTAGCGATAGTCTCGCCTGGGTTCGAACCAAGACTAAGGGAACCAAAATCCCTTGTGCTACCATTACACCACGAGACCGCCAACCCTTTACAGGGGGGAGCAAAGGATGTAACATAGCTTTTCAGAAAAGTCAAGTGGTTTTGTGAGCAAAACCACATCCGTCCCAAGAAAAAGCCTGCCCATTTACGATGTACGATTTGGGAATAATGCGCGCGTTACCGACGGCAAAGTAGTGCGTCTCGCATTCCACACGCGAAGAAATGGGTTGAATGAACACGGGGGAAATTTTATTGGGACACGTGTGCGGCTACCGTGTTCCTTCCGCCTGTCCGGAGGGGCAATAGACGCGTGGAACACGGGCGGAGATGGAGGTGATGACGTTGGAGGGGATCGTATGAGCGCGGGTAGTAAGCTCCTGCCAAGGGACGTTCGGTCCCATCATTTCGGCTACATCGCCGGGCTTCACATCCTGCAGGTGGGTCACATCCACCATCACCTGATCCATCGTCACGCGTCCCAGTACCGGGCAGTAGGAGTTGTTGAGGTACACGCGTGCGCCTGTGTTGGAGAGGTAATGCAGATAACCGTCTCCGAAGCCGATGCCGATGGTGGCCACGCGCGTGGGCGCCGTGGTAATGTAAGTGTGGTTGTAGGACACACCATGGTTGTCCGGCAGTGTGCGCACGAGGGTGACGCGGCTGAAGAGGGTGAGGGTGTTGCGCAGCTCCTTGTTGAAGGGCGATGGCATGGGCGAATAGCCGTACAGGATGCGCCCCAGGCGCACCATATTTGTGCAGGGCACGTGGTAGTTGAACACGCCGGAGCTGCTGCACAAGTGACGGTACTCAAAGGTTATGTCTTGTGAGAGTTCGCTCACTGCCTGCTCAAAGGCTGCAATTTGGCGATGGGTAAAGGAAATGTCCTCGCTGGCGGCGGAGAGATGGGAGTAGATGCCCTCGATATGCAGGTTCAGGAGCTGCTTCAATTTGTCAGCAAGGCCGTGGATGCTGTGCGGCAGCAGTCCTGCGCGCCCCATGCCGGTATCGATACTGATGTGCAGGTGCACTTTTTTGCCGTACAATTCGCCCAAGGAATTGAAATGCTCGGCTTCCTCGGGTGAAGAGAGGGCTGCACGCCACCCATTCTGCACGATGGCCTCGCGTTCTTCCGGAAAACACGGACCCAGGATGAACGGACATATGTGCGCCCCGGTGTCCTGCACGCGCTGCGCTTCCGCAATAGTGGCCACACCGAAGAAAGAGATGTCTTCCCCATCCAGCGCGCGCACGACTCCCTCCAGGCCGTGCCCATAGGCCTCTGCCTTGACAATCGCCATACGCCGATGATTCGGCAGCGCCTTCTGCACCACGCGCAAGTTGTGTTTCATGGCATCCGTATCAATCTCCGCCCATGCGCGGTATAGCGAACAATCGGTCATGCGCGTATCATACGCCCTGCACATCGGAATGGCAACTTTTTTTGCGGTGCTCAAAATGCAAACATGACTTGCTGCCCACATCCGCCCCACGGCCCCATGCAACCGTCTTGCGGCTGCTCATTTACGATTTCCGACTTGCAAAATTCGGCGAGAAAAGCTCGCGGGGAGGCAAAGCAGAGGCGGAGCGGAATTTGAAAACGGTGCGCGGGAATCGTTAGGAAGCGGCGGGGGCGGGGGCAGCGAAACGCCGCCTATGTACAAGACGCCCGACGGCCCCGTTTAGGGTGCTCGCGTCAGCGGGCAGTGAGGGCGGTTGGACAGCGCGACGGCGCTGCCCCGCAGGGGCTCACTGGCAGGGTGGTGCCAGTGAGTCAAGACGCCCGACGGCCCCGTCAGGGCAAACGCATTTGAGAGAAGTCAATCGACGGAGGAAATGCTCTTATTGACTGATTTCACTGTTTATACGCATCAAAAATCATGACAACAAGAGATCATCATGATGTTGGCTCCAAAGGGATTTCAGCATACATTAATGATCCGAAAAAATCCGCGCAACGCGCACATTATTAACAAATCGTACCTCGTACATCGTACCTCGTACATAGGCAAACGCATTTTCTAATGCGTTTGCCTTGACGGCCCCGTTTAGGGTGCTCGCGTCAGCGGGCAGTGAGGGCGGTTGGACAGCGCGAAGACGCTGCCCCGCAGGGGCTCACTGACAGGGTGGTGCCAGTGAGTCAAAGCCCCCGAGGGCTCGGAGGGGGATTGGACAAAAGCACAGCTTTTGCCCGAAGGGCGAAAGCGACCAACGGCCGTAAGGTCGATTAGCCAAAAGCGATAGCTTTTGCCCCGAAGGGGTAAGGAGTCGTGAGGCGACTCCGAAGCAAGCGCCGATGGGGCGGCGCTGAGTCAAGGTACGATGTACGATTTGAATGCTAGCGCGCCTACGGCGCGAGGAAGCAGGTGGTGTGTCTCGCATTCCACACGCGAAGAAATGGGTTGAATGAGCCTGGAGAAGACTTTATTGGGACACGTGTGTGAAACGCCAAACATTTTTTTAATTATCTCTTGACTATCGAGCATACATGTGCTAAAAAGGGACTCCTGCAAGGTCCCATAGGACCGTTAAATCTATGTGGGCTGGTCATTGAACCAAGCTCGTGGTGCGTTGCAGGCGCACTTAAAGGGGCAGCGATTTCGCTGCCCCTTCCTTTTTGCATGGAAAGCGAGTTGCATGGGCTTGGAGAAGATTTTATTGGGACACGTGTGTTTTTAAATACAATTTGCCGAGGAATGGCGATATTTAGGATTGACAAAGTAAATTCGGATACCTATAGTGAGGGGAGACAGAAGACCTTTACCATGATGAGTTTTGCGCGCAAACTGACGATCTGTTTCACCGGGGTGGTGACAGCCGGACTCACCGGCTGCGTGCTCGATACGGATCCTGTACCGGAAATGCCGTATCGTCCGCGTCCTGTGGCGCCCCAGCAACCTGCTCCGGCGGAGGAGCCCGTACAAACGACTACGTGGGAGAATGCTCCTGCGGCCTCATCATTCATCACCCCACCGGCAGCAACAAAGCAGACAGCCCATGCGCCCGCACCCGCTCCTGCGGCAGCAGCGCCCGTGGTGACGCCTGCCCCCGTAGCAGCGCCTGCGGCGGCACCCGCAGCGGAGCCCAATCCGGCACCAAGCCCGGTTCCGGCACCGGCAGAGACCAAACCGGCGGAAATACAGCCAACGGTCATCAATTTGGACACACCGCCGGCAGCCAGCAGTTCTCCTGCCCCTGCGCCCGCACCTGAAGCTGCGACCGGCACAGAGCTCAAACAGATCACCAACACCGGGCCTATTCCCACTGCCGCCAGAGTGGAAGGGGATCCTACTCGTGTGTGGAATCCGCTGGATCCCAGCAAAAAAATTCGCATCATCAATCCCAAGACCAATCAGCCCTACCCCAGTGGTAAGAAGCTGAAGGTACGCGGCACTAATTTCCAATTTTACGTGCCGTGAGTTCTGCGCCAGCCATTCCGTTTGCATCCGTCGCCATCCTCGGACCCGGACTCATCGGCGGCTCCTTGGCCATGGCCATGCGCAGGTACATGCCCGGGGTGGAGATTCGTCTGTGGGCGCGGAGAGAGGAACCTCTGGCGTACGCGAAAGAAAACGGGCTGGCAGATATCTGTTCGCGGGAGCTGCTGAAGGCCGTGAGCGGCGCCGAATTGGTGATCCTCTGCACACCAACGGGAACGTTTCTGGATCTGGCGAAAAAGTTTGAACCATGGCTTGGCAGAGGAGCTGTGGTCACGGATGTGGGTTCTACAAAAGGGGATGCTCACGCCGGGGCCGGCTCTTTCTTGAAAGAAAAGGGACACGTATTTATCGGGTCGCACCCCATGGCCGGATCCGAAAAGCAAGGAATTGAGCATGCTCAAGCCGATCTCTTCAAAAACGCCGTAGTTGCCATGACCAATGAGAATGGCGCCGGTGAAAGTGACCTCGTGCGCCTCAGTCGTTTTTGGCTTGAACTGGGCGCAACCGTTTTCACAACAACTGCGGTTCATCACGATAGTCTTGTGGCCGGAATCTCCCATGTACCGCACATACTGGCTGCCCTCGCAGCACGCACAGCTTTGGCCGATCAAACGCTCAGCGTTGACGACCTGCGCGTGATGGCCTCCACCGGATTTCGCGATACCACACGGGTATGCAGCGGGTCGCCCGAGCTCTGGACCAACATACTTTCGCAGAATGCCAAGGCAATCTGCCCTTATTTGGAGCAAAGCATAGCCGACCAGCAACACGTGCTTCAGCTACTTAAAGAAGGGAAGCACGAAGCGCTGCAGCAATGGCTTGCCGAGGCTAAGAAAACTCGCGAGACCGTATGCTGAAGCGCGGTCGATTTATTCGGCGAGCTTCTCCCCTCTGACGTAGCCCTTGGGAGCGGGAGCACTGGGAGCGCCATCCGCAACAGGATGATCCACCGTGATTCCCTCGGAACCTGTGTTGGAGAAAGTCACACCATTTTTCTTTTTGCCATCACTCGCCAACCCCTCTCCGACGAGCATATCGCCGAGCCACACATAGAAGCCGGGCTGTATATTGGCCTCGGTATTTCCCGGCAAGTAGGCGACGCGGATTTCCTCCTTATTTTTCGACATGTCGTCGGAATAGAGAATCACCTTGCCATTCCAAGTGAGATAGCTTTCCGTAACAGAAAGTTCACCGCTGACAGTTCCATTACCCACCTGCACCACAAGTCCCTTATCCGTTGTCCAACCTCCCTCGGCTCCATTGCCCACACCCGCCACAAAACTCACGGCAAATCCCTTCTTCAAATCCGTATTTTGTGGCCATGGAACCACCAACTCGGATCCCGCACCCAGCGTGAGAGTATCCTCGTTGAGTTCAACTCCATCCTTGGCTGTGGCCGTTTCAAGCATGGAGGTCGCCGTCACATCAAACTTGGCAGAAGCTTTGCGAGGCAAGCCCGCGGAGCGTCCCGCCAACCCCAACGCCTGCGCCACCCGCCCCGCCATAAGCAGATCCCCCTGTGGGTTGGGATGCAAGCCATCATGCACATTATAAAATGAGGGCACACCCTTGCCCGGCTTTTCCTCATTCGCGACATCAATAAGCCCCTTGTTCACATCTGCCAAGATCACCCTCTTGCTCTTCGCCCACGCAACCAGCTTCTTATCGTAATCAGACACAATTGCAGCATAATCAGCCGGTTCCGTATTGTTGCCACGAGATGTGTTGCCCCACGTGGGGATCGTGAGGACAACAATGCGCGCCTTTTTGTTTACTTTACGTATCGTATCCACAATGACCGATATATCCCCCTTTTTCTTATCCAAGAGAGCGCTCCGCGCCTCATCTATATTCGACCCCTTACCGATGCCGCCCTTTTTCATGTAATCGCTCAGGGTATCATTGGTACCAAGAAGAATAAAGTACGTATCGGGGGCGGGACCGCTCACCTTGCGCGAACCGGAGTACGTCTTATCGACCCCGAGCCAATCCAGTATATCCGTGCCATCAAGTCGTTTGGAATTATGCAGCCTGCCGCTCGTCTCGTAGGCTCGCTGAGAACTCATGGCGGCGTGCACATTGTTGAACCCCTTGCCGATGTACTTGGTACCCGGATCAATACCTCCACTATTATTGCCCGTTTCTACACCCACCACCTCAAACGAAATGTCGTTGTCTACCCAAATCTTGTGCAGAGCCCAGCGGTAGGAGGGAGCGCCGTATCCATGCGTAATAGAATCGCCAATGAACATCACGCGACCCAAATTAGGAAGCTCTTTTTTTGCGTGTTCCTTTTTGCCGGCAGCACTGCAAAGGCATGTGCCAACCATCGCACACGCCGCCGCAAGAATTGTCTGATAGGTCTTCATGCCTGCACTATACTGCTATTTCCGCGCATGAGCAAGAAAAAAAACATTGTGGATTGCAAGATTCAATGCAACAGGTTCTCGGCACAAAAAAGGGTGCCAAGAAGTTCAAAGTATGCTAGAGTAATTCTCTACAACAAACCAAAACACTATGAACAACGGCACCCAAACGCATTGTAACTCCGTTGCCCGAAAAGGCAAGCACATTATCTTCCGGGGAAACCATCGTACTTCACACATAGGCGCCACCGCCATCGTCTTCGAAAATTTTGCTTTGCTTTTGTTTCGCAATCTCGCGCGTAGAGCGCGAGCTTTCAAACCGTAAATCGTACATAGGCAACCGCATTTTCTAATGCGTTTGCCTTGCGGTATGGGTGCCTTAATTTTCTTTTGTTGATAGTTTTTATTATTCTTATTCACGGTGTTCAATAGTTTGCGACAATTTGCTCCACAAGTGCTTTACTGCTTATTTTCTCGCTGTCGTATTCATTGATGGACTGCATATCCACGCCCGGCAAATGACGCACCGAGTATAGTTGCATCACCATCTCCGCTCCGTGTGCGCGAAGACGACGACCTCTCATTGGTGTGTATATGATATCCATGTGGCGCACCTCTCTCGCAAGCACAATCGCAACTCCGCTCCCCATTGTGATGACCCCGGCAGCATGACGGCTCACTTCCACCAGTACCCCTACAGAAACTCTCGCGTTACTCTCAATAGTCCGGTTGATGTATGTCTCGTACCCTCTCTTGATTAATCCCTCCTCAAGCCCACGCCAAAAGCTCTCCGGAAACATCTGCGTGGATACCGCCTCCGGAAGCAGCACGACATACTTCCCCTCCTCCAGTCCCTCTCGCTGCATCAATATCCTTGCCTGTTCCCTGACCTCTTTTTGCGTCTGTAGCCGCGGTATGCTTTCCCCTGCCTTTGCCCCCACACTCTCGCATATGTAGCTGTAAAAATTGACGTGTGGGTCTTTCCTTCGCAGTTCAACCATGTGTTCTGCTATGCGTGGGGTGAGGCAGAAAATGCGGTGTCCCTCAGCCTCAAGCATAATCTCTCGATACTCTTTCCCCTGCTCGCAGAATATTTCGTGAATCTCTCCCTGATCCAACGGAATGTGACGCACCTCGATCCCCTTCGGCAGCATCATCCGGCACATCTGCTCAACCTTCTCCTCACGCGCTACCACGAGCGGTTTCCTTGACCCGTGTCCCCGCACTCGTTCCTCCATGCAAGCAAGTTCCACATACGTCTCCCCCATGTTGTGCCTCGGCAGATACACGTCATCATACTCCTCTCCAACCTTCTGAGCCAGCTCCTCAAGCCACTTCCTCTCATAATCATACCTCTGCAGCGTAATTCCAAGCACCTTTTTCCTCCTCCGATTCCGGGAGTACACCTGCAGCCCGCACACATACACCCTCTTATGCTTTCCCAGCCGCCTCTCGTGCCACAATCCTCCCAGCAGCGTCTCTCGAATCGCGCCACTCCATCTATCAATCTCCTGCTTATACACCGATATCCCCAGGAATCTCACCACCTTCCTCCCCTCCCACGACGGTGGGTTCTCAATGTTCTCTACTATTGTTTTGCGAAGCCGCATTATGAGTGTAGTTGGGTCAACCATCAAAAATCATTGCCTCAATAATTTTTTATGGAATACCGATGACTTGCGTTGTTTAGTTAGTTAGTGGATAGTGATACCTTTTTTCTTCAACATGATGACTATACCGAAAGAGTCTGCCTTACTTCCGCATCAATAAACATCTCCTCCTCCGCTCTGTTGGGTGTGTCGCGTAATTGATCAACTGTTACTACGCAACTGATCTCATCGTGATCTTTCAAAAAATATTTTCCTGAAGCTGTTTTGAAGAGTCTTTCCATGATCTCATTATTTATTTTGGAACTCTCTCCCTCGGTGAAGCTTAACTTATTGTACTCTGCTATATAAACAAAAAAACAATACGCTCCATGCGCAACATTGCAAAGATGTTTGAATTCAGGTTCGTCTCCATTTTTATTTTTCGGAATTTCACGATGGTAAATTTCCGAAATACAAAGTTTTTGTTCGTATTTGGTCGGAAACGGAGAAAACGAAACAAGGATGCTTTCAAAGTCTGTCCTGTGCCAGTGTTTTCTCCTTCTCAAAACAAGGATTTGCTTTTTTGCGTCCATAATCACAAAAGCTATTTGGATGATGATCTTATCCCTCCCTTGAGCTCTGCTTAAAATACCTGTTTCCAGATCTTGATCTTTGCAACACTCTTTGATGTCTATCTTTGCTAGTTTACCTGGATTCCGTATATCTTGGGCAAGACAACTGTCGCTTTTACAATACATTTTTGTTTCCCTTGGGAAATAATACACATCGTAAAAGGCCCGGCATATAGTAATTAGAAGCAGCAGAGCAAATATTATGACGGCATACACATTGAAGTGGACTGAACTAGTCCAGCGATACCGAAAATAACGGTCAATATGTTTCCTAATTTACCTTCTGGTAGAGTTGGTATTTTCATAAGTTTAAATTGATTGGTTTGTGAAAAAATTTTGTGAATTGCAAGAATAAATGCAACAAGAGGAGAAAAAAGTTGAGATCATGCAGAGAGGAGATTAAAATAGTGACGGAAGGATTTAGTCATGTACCAAGAGCTAAGTCCATTGAAGAGGAGACGAGAATAGCGGTTCATCCAGAGAGCAACGAGGGAAAGCGTTTTCTGGGAGACACGGGAGAATTTTGTTTTCTGAAACTCCATTGTAAGTATAATTGGGTCAACCATTAAACATCTTTTTTCAATAATTTTTCATAGATTGCCACTGAATCAAAATGTTCGATTTTTTATTTCAGCATATATCCACCATCGATGACGTAAAGGGAACCCGTAATCCACGATGCGGCATCTGAAAGAAGAAAGGAAATCAAATTAGCTATTTCCTCTGGTTCTCCATATCTTCCTAAGGCAAAATTCTTTGCATCTTTCTCATACATTTCTTGATTAAATCGTGGATTTTCATGAATGAGTGGTGTGTTCACCATTCCCGGCAATACTGCGTTTGATCGGATCCGTTGCGGACCTAACTCACGAGCCAAATCCTGCGCATAATGCGCAAGGCCTATTTTGGATATTCCATAGAACCCATTCCCAATTTTGTGCGCTAAAGCACTGACAGAAGAAGTAAAAACCAAAGACGCCCCAGACTTTAACTTTTTTTCCTTTATAAGTAGAGTTTGGAGATTTATAACGCTCAACAAATTTACTGCCAAGAGTTCCTTGATTGTCTCTTCTTTGGCAAAGGTACACATCAACGTACGACTTATACCGGCATT
>CANPYO010000018.1 GCA_947588645.1 uncultured Akkermansia sp.
CTAATAGAAAACAACTTAAAATAGAAAAATAGATTTTAAGCACATCCGCTTTTTAAGGCGTATCTTTTCGGAGTTTGTCCTCTCACAAGACTTGCGCGGAGGTAGCCTCCTGTGTTAAACTGGCTCCGGACCTGCGGGAGCAGACTTGAAGCAATATGAAAGATATCCGATTACAAGGCATTGATCATGAGGGCAAGGAGAAAGAATTCTCGTTGAGTGACTTTCGAGGGCAGAGGGTGATTCTTTACTTCTACCCCAAGGATAACACCTCCGGCTGCACGCAGGAGGCGTGCGACTTCAGGGACAACATCAACAGACTGACCCAATATGCAACCGTCATCGGGGTGAGTCCGGACAGCGTGAAGAGTCACTTGAAGTTTCAGGAAAAGCAAAACCTCAATTTTATCTTGCTGTCCGATGTCGAGCACACCCTTGCCGATGCCTTTGGTGTGTGGGTTGAAAAATCGCTGTATGGACGCAAATACATGGGCATCGAGCGTTCAACCTTTGTGTTGGACGAGCACCTGAACATCGTCAAAGAGTGGCGCAAAGTGAAAGTGAAGGGTCACGTTGATGAAGTGATTGAGTTCCTCAATTCATAAGACGCTATTTATTCCTTTTTGGCTAGGTTTGTATTAGAGAAATTACTCTAGCATGCGTTGAAATTCTTAGTGCCCTTTTTTGTGCCAAGAACCTGTTGCATTTATTCTTGCAATCCTCACTATTTTTATTGTCCTCCTCTGCCGATTGGTGTAGCATGACTCCATGCTGGCAAAAACCTACCCACGATGGATTGATTGGGCAAAGGAGCTCCAATTTATCGCTCAAGTCGGTCTCACTTACTCAAAGGATTGCTTTGATCAGGAGCGGTTTAAGCGCATTCGAGAAATTGCGACGCAGATGGTGAGCGACGGATGTGACATGCCCATGAAGGTTGTCCGAAATCTCTTCTGCAATGAATCCGGTTTCCAAACTCCGAAGCTGGACACGCGCGCGGCGATTTTTCAAGGGGGAAAAATCCTCCTCGTTCGCGAACGCAACGGTTTGTGGTCACTGCCTGGCGGCTGGGTGGACGTCATGGAGTCTGTGCGAAGCAATACGGAAAAAGAGGTGCGGGAGGAGGCCGGATTAGAGGTTCGCGCTTTGCGCCTCATCGCTTTGCATGACAGAAACAAGCACAATTCTCCACCGTATGCTTACAACATTTGCAAAGTGTTTGTACTCTGTGAGGTCGTCGGTGGATGCTTTCGAGAGAATCCCGAAACCACCGAAAGTTGTTACTTTTCCATAGATGAGCTTCCTGCCCTCGACCAAAACAAGAATACGCGGGCGCAAATAGAGATGTGTTTCCTAGCTGCCGACGCCCCGCATTGGCAGACTGTTTTTGACTGAGGCATAGGCATTCGGACGGGCTTGTGCCATCGGTCCGGATCAAAAGAGGTTTCTCATGTACTGTAACGCGCGGGAGTAGGATGACATCTTTACAGGATAGATTATCAAATTAGAGGATTTGCAGGTGTGATGTTGGAGTGTTGCAGAGGGGTCGAAAAATCGCTGTATGGACGCAAATACATGGGCATCGAACGTTCAACCTTTGTGTTGGACGCGCACCTGAACATCGTCAAAGAATGGCGCAAAGTGAAGGTCAAGGGTCATGTTGACGAAGTGATCAAGTTTCTCACTGCCTAGAAACTATTAAAGCGTTTGCCCTGACCCTTAGGGACAAGCTATCCGTCTGAGGGCGAATAGGCAGGGAATGCATCAATGTGTCCGGTTTGGACGATGGCAACGAAGAAAGTTGATGATTTGCCAGATTTCAGCGGAGCAGAGAGTTGTTTTTCAACCTTAATTATAATGCCTCTCCACATCAACCTTGCGGTTCATTCCTTACTTTTTTATGCTCTTTCCTTATGATGCCAAAGGTGATTGCGTCCATTCCTGCCGTCGGGATTTCCCTTTCGCGTATCCCTCTCAGCCGCACAACATCCTTCACGCTCAGGAAAATCGTATTCCCCTCACCCTTGGTTACACCCTCCACAGGTATCTGCCACGTCTTGCTACCTCTCGTAATTTTCAGGATAATCGAATCGCCCTCACGCCAGCGCAATTCCTTCTTGATCGTCTCCAGCATCTTTTCGTTTATCACCGCTCCCGTCTCGAACTTATCCAGCGCGCTATGCCCCATCCATGCCCTCACTTGCATTTGCGATGTTGGCATATTATTCATGCTTGGATCCGCAAAACCACTCCTGTTTTGTATCATTTCCTCGTCCATTGCTGTTTTCACAGCCTTCCATTCGATTGAATCTATGATGTTATCCTGGCGCGATAATAGGTTGTGCACATGCTTGACGGGGATCGCGAGGTAGAACGTGGACATTGAATCCACAATACCCGCTACGTTTACCCCTACCACTTCGTCCGTGTGTGTATTCACGAGCGGGCCGCCACTGTTTCCCTTTGATATTTTCGCATCGTGAGTTATCCTTTGGTCGGTCACCTTTGTCACGGCTCCTTTGGTGATGTTTGGCACTAAATTCTCCAGCACGTCGGCGGAGTCAGTGTATCCGCCCACGATTTTTGAGGAATCAGAAATGGCCACGTCTAAGGATCCTGGAAAACCAATGGCTATCACATCATCCAGTACTTGACCAGCCTCTTGTGAAAGAGGAAGCGAGGGCGGCAGGTCATCTCCATCTACTTGCACAAGGAACAGATCATTTTCTGCATCCATCCGCACCGGGTGAGCCTTGCACAGCTTCGCAGATTTTCCATCCGGCGAAGTCACGAAAACCGCGACATCATTAGCGCCCGACACCACATGAGCATTGGTGATAAGTTCTCCGTGATTTCCAACGAAGAAACCTGTCCCGGTCTTGATGCCTTCACTAGTGGCAGCTAACACCCGCACCACGGAGCGTATCATAGAACGTACTCTCTGCGTCTCATCTGCTGCGATATTTTCATGGTTGGGCTCAGCCTGTTGTGGAGATTCAGCATCGCTATTTTCCTGAGCCGGAGAGTTTCCCAATAGACAGCATGCCGCTATGAGGAGACAAAAACACACATTTTTAGAACTGCGCATCTTCATGACTGGATGCGACCAATCTAACACCCTGAATCTATGAATTGCAAGAACAAATGCAACATATGACAGAAAGAGGTGAGAAGGCACGGCAAACGCATTAGAAAACGTGTCTGCCATTTACGATCTGGAAAAATATCGCGCTTGCACGCAAATCTGGCGGATCAGATGCAAGTGAAATGTGATGAAGCTGTACACGGGCATGGCAGAAAGGGCGGGGATGCAGAGCGGGTGCGCAGCGAAGCTTTCAAAGCATTTCGTGTTGTCAGTTAGAATGGTATGTGATATGCAATACCGGCTTGCAGACTTTCTTCCGTCGCCTTTCTTTCATGAAACGTATAGGAGACAGTTTGGATGGCTTGGGAGAAATTTTATTGGGACAAATGTGCTTTTGAGCGAAAGATGGAAAAATTTTGTTGAGTTCAAGCTTCTTGAGGTGGTAGGATATGGAGCATGGATACGATAACTTTGAGCAATGGAGTGGCGATACCGCAGCTGGGGTACGGTGTATTTCAGGTGTCGCCGAGTGAATGCAAGAACTGCGTACTGGAAGCAATTGCCGCGGGGTACCGCATGATTGACACAGCGCAGGCGTACTTCAATGAGGAGGGTGTGGGTGCCGCAGTGCAGGAAAGCGGTGTGCCTCGTGAACAAATCTTCTTGACGACGAAAGTGTGGATTTCCAATGCAGGAGAGGAGAGGGCGATGGCTTCTATCAACGAGTCACTGCGTAAGTTGCGTACGGATTACATCGACCTGCTGCTCATCCATCAAGCATACGGAGATTACTACGGCACCTACCGTACGATGGAAAAGGCGCTGGCCGCAGGGAAGGTCCGAGCCATCGGAGTATCGAACTTTCAGGTTGGACGTTTTGTGGATTTGGCGCTGCATGTGGAAGTGCCTCCGGCGGTCAATCAGTTGGAAGCCCATGTGTTCAGTCAGCAGCGTGGCATGGAGTCAGTCATGAGCGACTTTGACACCAAACTCATGGCGTGGAGCCCACTAGGGCAGGGACGCAATGGGCTTTTCTCCCACCCGGCTCTGGCTTCTATCGGTGACCGCTACGGCAAATCCCCAGCCCAAATAGCTCTGCGTTTCCTGCTACAGCGCGGTTTTATCATTATCCCCAAGACAACTCACCCGCAACGCATGCGAGAAAACGCGGATATCTTCGATTTCTCCCTCAGTGAACAGGAGATGAGTGAACTTGCCCAACTCAACGAAAAGGATACCGGTAACGTCAACTTTGACGATCCTTCTTTCATCCGCTACCTCGTCGAGACCTATGGGTAAATAGGGATTTACGATGGACGATTGCCGAATTTGCGCGCGTTGCGCGGGAAAACCTCCTGTGTGAGACCATGCCGGGTTCGCGGCTTTGCTCAATCATCAATGGTTTGAATTTTTTGTTAGCTTACCTTCTTCATCCATGGGAAACGCATGAGGAATGGATTGAATGAGTCCAGAGAAGATTTTATTGGGGCACGTGTGATCACAATCACTTCTCAAAAAGAAGGCGCTTGAAACACCACCAAGAATTATGCTAGGATAGATGGCGGAAAGCTGTCCTAACTTACCAATGAAAAGAGCCAAACTAACGGAACTCGACAAGCGCTTAATCGGAACGCTCAATACGAACGCAGGGGAAGTCAGCGCTGAACAAATACGTAATCTCATTCAGGCTGGAGCCAATGTGAATGTCATGGCGTACCAAGAAACGCCTCTTTCCCTCGCGACGGGCATGAGGCGCTTAGATTTGGTGGAACTTCTGCTAGAATCTGGAGCAGATCCCAATTTGCCACTGAGAGGATCCTTTCCGCTGAGTGTAGCGGTGGCGACGCAGAGTCGCAAGATTGTCGAGGTACTCCTGCAGCATGGAGCGAAGGTGAATGTTAACCCGCAAAGTATTCAACCGCCCTTGCATGTCGCAGCGGGAGTGGGCAGCATCCCACTTGTCGAGCTCTTGCTGGCGGCTGGGGCGGACATTAATCTGCAAGCAGGTTCAGGAACACCTCTGTGTGAAGCTGTAGAAATTGGCAACAAGGAACTCATAAAATTCTTGATAGAACGCGGAGCAAAAGTGGAAGGAGAAGGATGGGAGCGCACTCCTCTCATCGTCGCTGCGGAAGAAGGTTTCCTCGGCATCGTCCGACTCTTATTGGATGCAGGAGCCAGTGCCAAGATGGCCTCAAATAACTCTACACCTCTCATTGCCGCCGCAGAGAGCGGGAAAACCTCCGTCATTCAGCTACTTCTGGATGCGGGAGCGGATATTCACGCCCAGCGCAACCAGTACACGCCGCTTATCGCTGCCGCAGCAGAGGGACATCTCGGCGCCGTCAAGCTCCTGCTTCAAGCCGGAGCCGATGTTAACGAAGCGACCCACTTGTACACTCCGTTGATTGGAGCCGTGCTTTCTGAAAACGCTAAAATTGTCCGTTTTTTTCTCGATGCCGGAGCAAATGCCAAAGCAAGAACAGATAGGGGCAATACTGCCCTCGATGAAGCAGAGCAAGCAGATCTCCCCGGAATCATCAGGATGTTGCGCAAACACCTCAGCCAAGTGGGCTGAATTGCCGCCCATTTCTTTCTGCGTAGACAAGGGTTCACCCCCGCAGCATGGGCGATTCAAAGCGAAACTTGGATTACAGGTTAGGTATCTAAAATTTCTGCTGCGCATTCTTTTCACAGCCCAAGCGGTTTAGTTTTGGACAGCTTGAAGGAAATCGCTGATAATTTGTGTGTACGTTTTTCCTTGCAACTTCTCACGGGTCGCGGGAGGAAGGGGTTCGTACATAAGAATGCCGCTAACAGTCGGTAAAAGCAACTCGGGAGAAACTTGACGAAGGCATGCATAGAGGACGGATTTCATGGAAGAGGGCAAGGAGAGTCGCATACTGATCAGGTAGACGCGAAAGGCTGCACCGACCATGATTTTGGACGCCTGACCTTGCGGTATATCGTCTAATACGAGTGCATAGTCGACCACGAGTTGTGCGAACTGAGGGAGAAGTCGATCCTCGGGTATTTCCACATCTCTGGAAGCTGAACCACTACCGGAACAAAAAAACAACTTTAGGGTTGTTATTTGAAAAGTAGTGTTCCATGCAGGAAATCGTATAATCAGCGTTATCTTTCAGAGTTTCTCGCATGAACTGCTTCCAGTCGCGTCCGGTTTCCCTGCAATTGTGCATAAAGCCATAACTGAGGCTAAAGAACCAAGGGGGCATTACAGAGAGATCAGGCAATTGATCTGCTGAGCAGTTTAGGGAATGAAGAAGCATATCGATGGCACATGCCTGAAGCGCGAAAGCCTTATCGGGTTGTTCTTGGAAATAAAGTGCGCTACATGTAATTTCGAGCCATTCATCGATTAATCTGTGTATGGAGTCGCCGCGCCTCGTTTCATGATCGGACCGGGCATCGGAGCAAAGGGACACTGTGGAGTCTAAGGAAGGTTTGGGCTTTTTCTTTTGATCGGGAATAAAAATTTTTGTGAAACCGGAGGTGTACGTAGGATCTGTCGAATATTCAGAATCTGCCGAGTTCCCATACAATGTTCCCGGTGTAAATAGGAGCAAGACGATGAGGGAGAGAAGATTTTTTGAAGTTTTCATTAACCGGACGGGGCGTGTGGTATTCACTGTTGAGCGTAGGGGAATATCTTTTCTTGCCAGGATTCCTCTCAGAGATCGATGTCAATACCGAAGGTCTTACCGAGGCCGGCAGGATCGAGGGGAGCAGAGGTTTCGGCTGCAGGTGGGGCAATGAGAGTGGCGGGATCCAGCGAACGGAGGGTGAAAAGGAGAGAAGGTTCGCGATCGATGAGCACGCCGGCGGCATAGATGGCGGCGGCGGCGTGGGGACAGGGTTCTGCCCAATCCGGGCAGGTGCAACTCATGTGCCAATCCGTCGGGGCGGGGAGCAGACCGCTCTCCGGGTCGCAGAGGGTATGCAAAAGATCATCGTTCGCTTTGCCTTCCAACAGGGCAACCAATGAACCCACATTTCCGGCACAGACGGTGCGCAGAGCGAGGCTCTTCTCCTCGTCCAGAGGCTCAAGCGAGAGGTCAACCTCATAGAGTTCCTGCGCGGAGACAAGAGCGCGGATGGAGCAGGGGGCTATTGTCAGATCTAGGACACAGCCATGGCGCAGCAGGGTACGCCCGGGGGAGAGGCAGAGACCGCCCGCTTCGCAGAGAGCGAGGTGGCGCATCCAGGCGCTGCCCCAAAAGTGCTCTGCCAGTTTACGCGAGGAAGCGACCACCGGGTGCAGCTGTGCACCGTCGGCCGTCAGCTCCGTAGCGCGTTGAGACGCAAGGCGGGCGAGGTCTGCCGCCCGAAGGGGTGCCGAATCCTCGCCCGCGTAGCTGCACATGGCAGGAGGTAAAATTAATGAGTAACGGAGCGAAAATACTCCAGTGTCGTTTTGAGCCCTTCCTCCAGTGTGTGCTGTGGCTTCCAGCCGGCTGCGAGCAGCTTGTCTGCGCAAGCGCGGGAGTGCTTCACGTCTCCGACACGCTCCGGCAGGTGTACAATTTTGCTGGATGAACCGGCGGCCGCCACAATGATCTCGGCGAGCTTGTTGATGGTGATTTGACCGCCGTAGCCCACATTGTTCACTCCGGTTACTTCCGGGTGTTCCGCCACATAGGTGAGAGCACCTACAATATCCTTGACGTAGATGAAATCACGCGTCTGTTCGCCATCGCCGTAGACCGTGATATCTTCGCCTTTGAGAGCTTTCTCCATGAAAATAGGGACAGCCGCAGCGTAGGCTCCCTTCGGATCCTGGCGCGGCCCGAACACGTTGAAGAAACGGCAGCAGCCCGTGTTGATCTTACCCGTGGTGCGGAACATTTCCATGTAGTATTCGCCGTCCAGTTTCGTGATGCCGTACGGACTCTTCGGCTCAGGATACATGGTCTCCACCTTCGGAACGACCGGATTGTCACCATAGATGGCAGCCGAGGAAGCAAGCACGACTTTTTTCACCCCCGCCTCAGCAGCCTCCTCCAGCACGGTGAGCAGACCGTTCACGTTCAGGTCAATCGTCTCGCGAATCTTGCTCATGCTTTCTGGTACGGAAACGAGTGCCGCCATGTGGAAAATGTAGTCCACGCCCTGCACAGCTTTGCGCACGAGTTCGCGGTCGGTAATGCTGCCCTCAATGAATGTGACGCGCAAACCGTCAAGGTTCTTCTTGTAGCCGGTGCGGAGGTTGTCGAGGACGCGAATCTCCTCCGCCTTGTCCTGGTAATGTTCAGCGATATGGGAGCCGATGAAGCCGGCGCCGCCTGTGATGAGTACTTTCATAGTTGTAGTAGGTGGGTTGTTTGTAAAGATTATGCTTTATTCTTGGCAGCTTTTGCAGCAGCTTTGGCAGCCAGTTTTTCTTTTTCCTCGGGAGTGAGAATGCGCGGGAACACCGGACTGGGCGCTTGCACAAGGTGCCCTTCCGGAAGAATGCCCCATGTAAGTGTCTGTGGCGTAAGCCCGGTGGTATCCAACTTCATCTGAGCCAACAGACGCGCTGAGGCCTCCGGCAGTACGCAACCAAGCAGGAAACTGACGTGAGCGACGCTCTCGAGCAAGTGGTAGAGCACGCGCTGCAGCTCATCTGCCTTTTGCGGGTCTTTCGAGAGAACCCAAGGCTGCTTTTGTTCGATGTAGCTGTTGCAGAGCGAAACATGCGCATTGAGTGCGCCGAGGGCATCGGCCGTATTATAGGCGTCCATCTGTTTGGCAAACGTTTTCTCCGCTTCATTCAGACTCCTGCGCAGGTCGGCGGAAGGCTCGTCATCGTCGGTGGGCGCGTGTAGGGTTCCTCCGCAGTACCGCACGCACATATTGAGCGATCGGTTGGCAAGGTTGCCAAGATCGTTCGCCAGTTCAGAATTATATATCATACGCAGGCGCTCGGGGTCGTAATCGCTGTCGTATCCTGTTTTGGTGTCACGCACCAAGTAGTAGCGCACAGCCTCCGCGCCGAAGACGTCGCACAGCTCATTGGGATCCACAATATTGCCGAGAGATTTGCTCATTTTCTCCCCCTTGATGTTGAGCCAACCATGCACAAGCAGCCGCGGTATCTGATCGTCCGGGAACCCCATGGCATGCAGCATACAGAGCCAGTAGATCCCATGCGCCGGCACTAAAATATCTTTTCCGATGACCTCGCATGCGGCCGGCCAAAGATGCCCGAAGGAAGGCAGACTCTCGTCTCCGTCACTCGCGTACCCCGCAAACGAGATGTAGTTGATGAGAGCATCAAACCATACGTAGGTTACAAATCCCGGGTCAAAGGGCAGGGGAATACCCCATGAGAGTCGTTCTTTCGGGCGTGAGATGCACAGGTCGTTCGTCGAGCGGTCAATGGCCATGAGGAGGTCTTGCCTCCGAAACTCCGGAGTGACAACCTCCGGGTGGTTGGTCACATACTCGCGCAGCCAAGGGATATGCGCGGTGAGATTGAAATACCAGTTCTCTTCTTCCAGCTCGATGACTTCGCCCCACTCGGAGCCAAAGTTGCCGTTTTCATCGCGTTCTTTATCGGTGAGGAACTGTTCCTGGCGTACCGAGTAGAACCCTTTGTAAGTCTTTTTGTAGAGACATCCCTTGTCACGAAGGTTGGTGAGAATATGCTGCACGCATTTTTCGTGGCGTGGGTCAGAGGTTGCGGCCCATCCATCGTAGGAAATACCCAAGCGTTTCCACAACGTGGTGAATTTTTGCGTAATTTGCTGCGCGTATTCGAGTGGTTCAACACTTGCCGCCTCTGCTTTTTGCTGCACCTTCTGCCCGTGTTGATCAACGCCGGTCAAAAAGTAGGTCTCTTCCCCGCACATGCGATGCCAGCGAGCTAACACGTCTGCAAGAACTTTTTCGTAGGCATGCCCGATGTGAGGAGAGCCGTTCGTGTAGTCGATGGCTGTGGTAATATAAAACATATCGCGCGGATTTTATCACGGCATGCACCTGGGCGCAAGCAGAACTTGATAGAAGATTTATATCAGCGCAACCATGCGAGAAACTCCTTGTTGCCCTCCATGCCGGTAATGGGAGAAGGGGCAACCCCCATCCATGAGCGGTGAAGTTGTTCGGTGACGAATTCGTGGATTTTTTGGACGGCTCGTTCGTGCAGAGCAGGGTCGCGTACGATACCGCCGGGGCCAATATCCTCCGGCTGTAGTTCGAACTGAGGCTTCACGAGTACGAGCATATCCCCATCCGGTTCAAGGCACCCGTATGCCGCCGGCAGAATTTTGGTGAGAGAGATGAAAGAGACGTCGCTTACAATAAGTTGCACTTTTTCACCGAGATCATCCGGTGTAAGGTAGCGAGCGTTGAATTGCTCCCGAACGATGACCCGTTGGTCAGTGCGCAGTTTCCAGACGAGTTGATTGGTCCCCACGTCTACCGCGTGCACGCGCAGCGCGCCGTTCTGGAGCAAACAATCTGTGAAGCCACCTGTGGATGAACCGATATCCAAGCACACCTTGCCCTGCGGAGATACCGGAAAAGCGGTCAAAGCGCCCTCCAGTTTCAGACCGCCGCGGCTTACATATTTTGGAGGGGTTTTGACGGCGAGGGGCAGGGAAGTATCCACCTTGGTACCAGGCTTGGTGACCGCCTGACCGCCGACCGAAACCTCACCCGCCAAAATGAGGCGCTGGGCCTGCTCGCGAGAGGGAGCAAGCCCAGCGCGATGCAAAAGAACATCCAGTCGTTCTTTGACCGGCATCACCTCAGCAGCACAAACGGAAAGCTTAACGCCGAGCTGACGGCTCAGCAATCAGATTCTCAGGAACAGGCGGCAGAGCGGTGCTGCCATCAGGCACCGGCGCGATTGGTAGACGACGCCGACGTTGGGGTGTCTGGACAGGAGCCGGAGTTACTTTCGCGGGCGTCGGGGCTTTTCGTGCAGCCGGAACAGATTGTGGCACAGGTTGCGGAGCAACAGGAGGCGCCTTGACGACAGGTGCAGCAGCAGCCACAGGCTGCTGTGGAACAGCTTTAACAACAGTTGGCGCGGCGGGCTGCAAAGCGACGGGAGGCGTCTTAACAACCACAGGCGCGGGTTTGGGCTGCGGTGGAGCTGATACAGTCCGAACGGGGGCTGGTACAGGTTGCTGAACTACAACAGGCGCCACAGGCTGAGGCATGGGAGTGGGAGGTGCCTCATAGCGCGAATGCGGACGGTTGGCAACCGGTCGCACCGAAGACGCGGGGCCGGCAGTGGGCGTTACTGCTACTGGCGGCAATGTTGCCGTCGGGGCGAGAGGAAGCGCTTTTTGAGTGCGTTGCCGTGGCACATTCAAGGGCACCTGGTTTGTCACTTGCCGTGATGGCAGTGATACACGACTAATGCGATGCACGCGCACGCCTGCCCTGGTGATTTGGGCTTGAGCAGTCAAACTGCACATAGCGAGTACGAGTAGCAGAAATATGGTCCTATGCATAGGTATGGGGTGGGTTTTGAGGTGTTTTTAGGTAAGAGCTGTATAGTAGTTGACGAAAGACGAAATGGAAAAAAGAACGATGAGTGGGAGAAGAAGCAAAAAGACCGGATCCCTTTTCCATGAGAGAACGCGGTTATCGACCTCTTTGTCCGGTAAAACGGAATATACCGCCACTGCCGCGAAGCCCGCCCATGAGAGAGCGTAAACATTGGCCCAGAACGGGTAGGTAGAAAAGACGGGCGATCCGGTTTGGTGTACAACGTAGTAGACTGCAAAAGGTAGAACTGTAAGCACGGCCAGCTCGGGGTGCGCATCACGACGGTATAATCGCAACCACACTAAACCCCATGCAACCACAACGAGCATACTTGACACCACCAACACGGCATTCCCAAATACAGATTCTAAGAATGCACCGCTGCCCAGCAGCACAAAAATTGGCACAGCCAAGTAGATGTAGAGGCGGCGGTTCATAGCAGAGTGTTTACAGTGAGCCCTCCCAGTGCCAAACGAAGGATATCTCAATATCCGGGTGAAGGCTGCGCATGGCAGGACTTCCCTTTGCACACCCTTCCAGAGCGGACACGTGAGGAGAATCTGCAGGCAAAGGAACATGAAACTCCAGTATGATGCGTGCAATACGCCGCGGATTGGCGCTCATCTCCTTGGTTACTTCTATCCACATCCCACTCAAATCCAATTGATGCTCTTGGGCATATATCCCCATAATTGTGGTCATGCAAGCAGCTGTGGCAGAACACATCAAATCTGTCGGCGAAAAAGACGTCCCCTTCCCATGATTATCCAGCGGGGCATCCGTGTTAACACGAGCCCCGGAATTCTCATGCTCCAGCACGCAATGCAACTCTCCCTCGTATCTTATCCTACACTTAACCATCGTGCCATTATGTTACGCCTCTCCCCCGCGCGCGTCAAGCCCAGATTATTAATTTTTGCACCCGAATTCCACCTCTTTTCCGAGAAAAAGCGATTTCAACACGCAGTTATCGGCGCGCAACGCAACATAACATGTTCATAATTCACGTTTTTGTGATTCTCAATTTAGGATTTTTCCTACGAGACGAAAGCAAAACAGAATTTTCGAGGACGAGGGCGATGGTCCTAGCGGCGTCCATGTACGATGTAAGAGGTACGATGCATGATTTTGGGAATTCGCGCGCTGCGCGCGGGGATGCGAAGCGGATTTCTTGGAATGATGATTTGGTGATCAAGGGAAAGATGAGATCAAAGAAATTCTTTTGGGACCCGTGTGCCTGAACTCATGATTTTTCAAAACCTAGTTAATTTTTGGAGGCGCAGTCAGGGAAATTTCGCGTATCGCCTCCATAGCAGACATCATTGTTGCTGCCATCGCTTGGATTGGTGGGTGGGTTCTTTCGTGCGAAGGGCTACGTTTATTGCAGTATGATGATAAGGCTATTGCATAATTTTATAACTTCGCATAATATACGTAATGCAAAATATAATGAGAAAAAAGCAGAGTCGTAAATGAGATAGCACTTGTCAAGAGCGACCCGTGTGGTAGAATACAGAGCACACACGAAAGGAAGACACGCAATGAGCATGGTAAGCACAGAGCATCTGTACAAGGAATTTGGGCGAATCATGGCAGTGAAGGATGTAAGTTTCGAGGTGGAACTCAGTGAGATAGTTGGATTCCTGGGCCCTAATGGTGCGGGCAAGACGACAACGATGAAGATGCTCACGGGATACATGCCGCCAACCGCAGGAACAGCAAAAATAGCGGGACACGATATAATCGATGAGCCACTCGAGGCTCGGCGGCATATGGGTTATATGCCGGAGAACGTGCCTCTTTACGACGACATGCGTGTGTATGAATATCTGTACTACCGGGCAAAACTGAAAGGACTATCCGGAAAATCCGTGCGTGAACAAGTAGGTTATGTGATGGATCGTTGTGGATTGGACAGCAAACGAAAAAGCATGATAAGCACCCTATCGAAGGGCTACCGGCAGCGCGTTGGATTGGCAGATGCCTTGCTTGGAGAACCGGAGCTGCTCATCTTGGACGAGCCGACCAATGGATTGGATCCGAACCAGATACGTCAGATACGCGAACTCATACATTCTTTGGCAGAGGAACACACAGTTATCCTTTCTACCCACATTTTGAGTGAAGTGGAAATGATCTGCAATAAAGTGATAATCATTGACAACGGAGAAATAAAGGCTGCAGATACCCCAGCCAATTTAACCCGCGGTTTGCGAGCAGCCGGACGAGTTTCGTTGGAGTACAAAGGAGAATTAGAGGGTGTGATGCAGGAACTCTCCACCATTCCATCCGTAAAGAAAATCATCTTTGAGGGTACCCTTCCCGGAGGCTGGCAACGTTTAGTGGTACGAGCAGAACCAGGTACGGATACTCGGGAAAAGGCCGCCGCTGTTATCCATCGTTACAATTACCCTTTGCGTCACGTGTATCGACACATACCAAGCCTAGAAGACGTATTTGTAGAGATGACACGTCATGATTGAACCCCCTGCTCCACGCCAATGTGACAAAGACAAACACCCCATATGAGTAAGCCAGAGGAAACAAAGAATTCAGCTCTGATACGGCGCAGGAGCTGGTTTTATACGCTCAAAACGCTTTATTCCCGCGAATTGAGGGTCTATTTCGCCACCCCATTCGGGTGGGTAATTATGGCATGTGCCATGGCGTTGCTCGGTTTTTGTTTGCAAGCCGTGTTGCAGGTAATGTCGAAAGCCACGGGCGAAGGGGTCATGTATTACATGCTCAACAATATTAATTTTTGGTTTTTCTTCATCTTTCTCTTCCCTCTCATCACGATGCGGAGCTTTGCGGAGGAAGAACGCCAAGGAACTCTAGAGGGCTTGCTTACGGCGCCGGTAACTACCACCCAAATCATCTTGGGCAAATATTTGGCGGCCTACACATTTTACTTGGTACTATGGGCGCCGCTGCTGCTCTACCCATGGATGAGTCAGTTAGCCAACGTCTACACTGAATGCCGTTATGATATCAAGGCAGAGGGCGAAATTACTTACCTGCTTGCTGATTGGTTGGGGCCCTACGCTATCCTCTCGCTCTGTGGGTTGTTTTTCATTGCCGTCGGACTACTATGTTCGGCTATGACGCGCAGCCAGATTATTGCTGGCATCCTCTGTACCAGTTTTATGATATCCTACTACTTTTTGGGACGAGTCACAGAATTGTGGGGAGAATTCCCTGCAGCCCCCATCTTTCACTACATGTCTTGCACCGAGCACGTTAGCTCATTTTCGCGCGGACTGTTGGATACTCGACCGCTCGTTTTATACCTGAGTCTGGCAGTTATGACACTGGCATGTGTCAAGCGTGTGGTGGACTACCGACGCTGGACTCGCTAATCCCCTACCCTTTTGAGCTTTAACCATGATCCCTCATCAAACAAAGCAAATCGATTCGAATGCACGGCGTCCGAAAGGTACGCCGCTGGCTTGGTTGAATCTGGTATTGCTCCTGATAGTCGTTCTGGCATGCAACTACATTTCCTGCCATGAATACGGTCGCAAAGATTTGACGGAGGAGGAACGCTACACCATCTCCGAACGTACTATGAATGTGCTCAAAAGTGCACGAATTCGCAATCGAGAGACCCCCATTCGCATTATTTTTGCCTTCAAGAAATCCACTCCAAACTATGCACGCATGTACAGCCTCCTAGAAGAGTACGTGCGTCATGGCGGCTGTAAAATCGAATTGGAGTGCTTTGACCCCATCCGACAACCTAACCGCGCTCGCGAAATTTCCCAGATATATGGCGTGGATTTCAAGCAGGATCTCTGCGTAGTGGACGCCCGCAAAGATCCAGCCATCTCCATTAAGACTTTTGAGGAGGAAAAGGGGGATCGCAAGCACGTACGTATTCGTCCCGGTACATCCTTCGTGAAGTACGAAACGCTACCGGATGAGAGCCGCCGTGCCGTGGCTCTGATGATGGATGAGGTCGTTTGTTCCGCCATCACAGAAGCGGTGGAAGGTGATATGCGACACATGTATGTGGTGGAGGGTAAAGGCGGAGTCTCCCGAGATGACCAGAGTCTGTTGGAGAACATCGGTCGTATTGTCTCCTCGCTCAACATTCAGCTTTCATGGATCAATTTAAATGATCTGGAAACCTTGCCGGAAAATGCTGAAGGTCTCATCATCGTATCGCCCCAAGTGGACTTCACGGACGACGAGTTGCGAGTGGTGCGCGAGTTCTGGGAGAGAGAGCGTGGCCGTCGCTGCATTTTTGTGGCCCTGGATCCCAGCAACACACGTCTGCCACGCCTCTACCGCTTTCTGCGCGAACAAGGTATTCGCCCGAATTCCGATCGCGTGTTGTTGCGTGACCGCAAACGTGCGTATTATGACATATCCGCTGTTTTCCCCAAGGGACTGGACTGCACGAAAAGATTCTGGAATAGTACCACGCACGTTGAGGGACAATCTATGTCTTTTACCTTGGAGCATGGGGATGAAAATGAGGCAACTCTGCGCAAGTTATCCACGTATCCTGTACTTATGAGTACACATGACTACTACGGGGAAACCAGTCTCATGCTGGATCCCCACTTTGACCCGAAAGAAGATAAGCCCGGACCGCTTTGCCTGGGTGCAGCCACTACCAAGGGTAGCTTGCGAGCCGCAAACGATATGGGTACTCTACTTGTCTTGGGCAATGTGGATATGCTATTGCGCAGTAACGCTCGTACCGAACAGCAAGATTACTTACACACCTTGTGGGCGTGGATGAGCAATCGCCCGGAATACGGAGGTAAAAGCGCCAATCAGGATCTCACCATGAAGATCGACTTAAACCGCCATTCCCGTAGTGCACTGGAATACCTCACGCTGTTGATCATGCCTCTTCTTGCGCTCCTCATTGCGCTGATGATATGGCAGACGCGCCGTCATTGATAATCCCCATGAGAAAGGCTCTGCCAACTGCCATGCTGTTGATCCTCGCTTTGTTAAGCGTGGGAGCAGCAATTATGTTGTTCGTGGATGGCAGTCTGGCTCGCCTGACCGGGTGGTACCATTTTCGCCCCGGCATGTCGCTTTTTCCCCCGGAAAATATGGAGCGTCTCGATGAAGTGAGCTGGATGCGCATCAGCGACCTGCACGATACCATTGAATGTGAGCGAGAAACTGATGGAACATGGTGGATCGTTGCTCCCTTTCGGGATCGAATGTCTCCCGAAGCGGTGGAAGCCATTTTATCCTTTACTATGCAGGCTCGCTTAGTGGATACCCTGCCCCTTAACCGCACCACGCGCGCCAGTATGCGTGAGTTCGGCGTAGAAACCTCTCCACATACCATCACTCTGAAAAAGAGGGTGAGTAGTCATAGCAGAACCACTCTTGCGCGCTATACCTTGGGCAGTGCTTCTCCGTGGCTGGCAGATGCCGGAGATGGTGAGCATTTGTTGCCGACCACTTATCTACGCACCGATTTCTATGGACGGGACAAGCGCATTCACGTCGTAAGTGGCAGTATCCTCTCGATCTTTAAAAACGGACTCCAAGGATTGCGCGATGCTCATCCTTTGCATATCACCCCGGACAGCGTGCTTGGCATTGAGGTCATACGTCACGACACGCCTGAGGGAGAAGTTGAGGCGCTGAGGATGACGCGAGCAAGCGCGCAGAGCCAATGGGCTATCGTGTCTCCTACGCTCACAGAGGCCGATGAAGAGAAGCCCGAAGCACTGCTTGCAGCTCTTTCTCGGATGCGCGCTATGCGAATAGAGGACGCAGGCAACGTGCAACTGCCCGCCCGCCCCATGTCCACGCTGACACTCACTCTGGAGAATGGTGAGAAGAAAGAATTGAAAGTTTACGAACCCTTTACTTCGTCATCAGATGGTCAGTTGCTTTGCCATGCCACAACGGCAGATCGACCTGTGGTATTTACTTTACCGGTGGAGCCTCGGATGCGCCGCAAAGGCGGCTATTCAAAGATAGCAAACGAAATTCTCTCTCTCCCTGTGTTGCCTGGCAGTGTGCAGGCACAAATACAAAACTCAATCAATTGGGTGTACTGGGCAGATCTGCCTTTTTCTCTCAATGAGTTACGATCCAAGCAATTCTCTCATCTAGGACTAAAGGACATCGATAAAGTCCTTGTACGTTCGGCCTTCTCGTCCTATCCGCTCATCTTACGTCTCATCCCAGGGGATACAGAAGGACAGGTCAAGGACATTTGGATGTTTTCGACAGAGGGGCATCCTTTTGAGGAGGCCGATGAAGAGGTCGTAACGACTTTCCTCAACGGATTGAGCGGCATTCCCGTGCTGGGTTTCTTGCACGACCTGAAACGTGGGGAAAGTGCCTTGGAAACAGAATGTCAATTTGGATTGAATCAGCCGGATTATCTGATGCTTGTCCAGCCGAGAGAATGCGCTGTTCGTGCCGTCTTGTTTGGAGAGGATTTGCCATTGGTAAGAGATCGTGCGCCACGAGTATTCCGCATGAAACGCCAGCACGCGGATGGGAAAGTCTTTTGGGCGGGTATGGAGCAGAATACACACAGCGTATGTCGTCTGAGTCCCAAGCTGATGAAACTCTTTTCCTTCGCATCGGAAAACTGGAGAAAGCGTAACCTCACCCAATTCCCAGTCTCGGCGCTTCGAACTCTCACACTCAATTATATCAAATGTCCCTTGGTGCTGCATTACGATTACATCGGAGAAGAATGGACAGGAACTCTGGGCAACGAAGACATTACTCCACGTATCAATCCCCACCGCACCAATTATTATGTGCACCATCTGCAACAGATTCGCGTAAAGCAGTGGCTTTCCAAGAGCGATGAGGATGCCTTGGCGGCGCTGGAGCATCCTGTTTTCAGCGTCAAATTGGATCTGGAGCTCACAGATTACTCCGACTTAGAAAGCATAGTCATGGAGGCTTCGCAACAGGATAACGTGACAAATCGCAACACACCACCCAGCTTGGACGACGTGCGCAATATGCTCACCGAGAAGACCGAAACTGATGAGGCTTTCCGAAAAATTGCAACGGGTGAACGAAAGGTAGAAAAGCGCAGCGTGACCGTTGAAATTGCTCCATCGGATCCCACGGATGATAAGTCATTCTTCTACGGTCGAATACGCGAGGATGGCAGGCTCTTTATTCTCAACTTTGAGGACGCACAAGGCCTGGATGGACAACTACTAGATTAAGGAAATGGTAAGAAGCTGGTTACAAATTATTTTCGGTACAATCAACATCGTTGTGTGTGCTTTGGCTGCATGTGGCGCGTCGATTCCATCGGCTCCTGCCCCCTGTGGGGCCGTACCCACGAACCAACAAATAAATTGGTTACGTATGGAGTGGTACGCTTTTGTACACTTCGGCATCAACACCTATACCGGCAAAGAATGGGGGTACGGTGACGAATCCCCGAGTCTATTTGCCCCTTCTGACTTTAATGCTGAAATTGCTGTAAAAGCTTTTAAACAAGCTGGTATGACAGGTATGATTTACACGGCAAAGCATCACGATGGTTTCTGCCTGTGGCCCACCAAATCGACAAAACACAATATCACCAAATCCCCATGGCGTCATGGCAAGGGGGATGTAGTGGCTGAATTTTCAAAAGCTTGCAAAAAATTTGGTCTTAAATTTGGCACCTATCTTTCGCCATGGGATCGCAACAGCGCCGCCTACGGTAAACCTGGTTACTTGAAAGTATATGAGAAGCAAATACGCGAGCTCCTCACCAACTACGGACCTATCTTTGAAATCTGGTTCGACGGAGCCAACGGAGGAGATGGTTATTACGGCGGAGCTAAAGAAATTCGTAAAATCAGCGGAGAAAGCTATTATAATTTTCCCCGCATTGTAAAGCTCATTCGCTCCTTGCAACCGGATTGCATTATTTGGGGAGCCGACAAAAATGGGGATGTGCAATGGGGCGGGTCAGAGCGTGGTTTTGTCAAGTATCCCTGCTGGAATCTCATCAACATGGATTCCCCGCGTGAAAAATGGATATCCTTGGAAGCTGACACAACGATCAACCATGCGGGATGGTTCTGGCACGAAGGTCAAGCCCCCAAGGTTAAATCCCCAGGGCAACTCATGAAAGTGTACATGGAAAGTGTGGGGCGAGGCGCCAATCTTATTCTCAATGTTGCGATGGATCGTAGGGGACAGCCGGATGCTGCGGATTTGGCTTCTCTTCAGGCCTTTGGAGAAATGCGCCGCCGATTTTTGGCAAAAGATTACGCACTCGGGGCAAGTGCGACAGCCAGTGAAGTGCGCGGGGATGCAGAGCAATTTTCTGCTGCAAAGGTGACGGATGGAAACATTGAGACTTACTGGTGTCCTGAAGACAATACAATTAAAAATTCTTGGATAGAGATCAAACTGAGTGAACCTGCTACATTTGATGTCGTACGCCTGCGCGAGCAGATACGCCTCGGACAGAGGGTCAAGAAGTTCCGCATCGAAGCTTTCGTCAATGGCGTCTGGAAGAGCATAGATGATTCAGGAGAAACCATTGGTAATCAAGTTTTGCGACGTCTTAGCCAACCAATCACGACCGACCGAGTCCGTCTTACTATCGTGGATGCACGGGCCTGTCCTTGCATCAGCGAGTTCTCCCTGCTCCGTTATCCGGAGGAAATTCCTTTGAATGAGACATCTACACCCTCCGCCGGAGAAAAGGACTACCTGCCAACGGTCAAGTGGACAAGCAACATGAAAGGAGCGGAAAAGGCATGGGATGGAGATGTCTCTACGTATTGGCAGAGCAATAAAGACAGTCTTGTGATTGATTTGGGGGAAGAGTGTCAATTTTCCGGTTTTTGCTACCTGCCCAAGCAAAACAATGACTACCAAGCTATGACAGATCGTTATAGATTTGAAATCAGCATGGATGGCAAAAAGTGGAAAGCCATCGCGTCCGGAGAGTTTCCGAATATTCGCGCCAACCCCATCCGACAAAGCGTTACCTTTCCACAGTCCGTGAAGGCTCGTTTCGTGCGCTTTATCGGCACATCCGCCTTGGAAGGTGATGGGATGTCCGCGGCTGAACTGAATTTAATCAAATAATCATATCGTGTGGATTTGGAAAAAAAGGATCGCGCAAAGAGATGAAGCATGGTGGGTGCAACAGCTCACGGGAGTGAGTAATGTGGTATATACAGCCATGCCCGGATCGAGCTGTTTGCAAGTGCAATGCTACTGCCGGAATGCAGTGGAAGCGGCGGCTCTTCTCTCAGCCTTTGGCGGAGAAATGCGTGAGCTTGAGGATCGGGATTGGGTAGCGGCTACCGCACCGGAAAACACTCCCCCTCTGATGATCCGAAACCGCCTGGTCGTGGTGTCTTCCCCAGCGCAAGTGCAACCCATGCGGCAGCGTTACCCCGGACGGCACGTGCTCTGCTTCCCGGCAGAGAGGGCTTTCGGTACCGGGAATCATGGAACTACGGCTACCTGCCTGCGCATGTTGTGCGATGAAGCCCGTGCGCGGCGAGGACAAAGCTGGCGGGTGATTGATGTGGGCTGCGGCACGGGAATACTGGGACTAGCTGCGCTGCAACTTGGTGCACAGAATGCGCTCTGCTTCGATTTCGATGCTTCTGCTGTGGAGGTGGCGCAGCGCAATCTGCGGCGAAACGGCGAACTCCCCGGCATGCGAGTATTTCAGGCAGACGTCTTCGAATGGACACCAAGCGAATCCGAACGCGCCGAGGTAGTGGTGGCCAATCTCTTCTCCGGTCTCCTGCAGAAAGCCTTTCCGCGTCTGCATTCTTACCTCTCATGCGCACCCGGCGGCGTACTCATCGTATCGGGCATTTTGCGAGAGCAGGCGCATGACACCCTCTCAGCCGCTCAACATGCCGGATTTTCCTTGCTTCGGCAGGCTGTATGTGGTAAGTGGGTGTCTATGAAATTAACGCAGCTGTGACATGAGTATTCTCTCGCTCGAGTGTTCTGTGGCGCATGCCTCGTTGGCTCTGCATGGCTCTGTTTCCATGCAGCGCAGTTGGTTTGCCCTGCGCAATCACGATGCCTTTCTCTTCCCTGCCCTGCAGGAAGCGCTGGATGCTCTCGATGGCGATTCTTTGGAGTTCATCCTGGTTGGTTCCGGTCCAGGCAGTTACGGCGGCGTGCGTGTAGCGCTTGCTGCAGCAGAAGGAGTTGCTCTTGTGTGCAAGGCACACGTGGTAGCGCTTTGCTCGTGGGAACCTATCTCGGCAATGAGTGGCTGCAGCGTACTCTCGGATGCGAAGCGTGGCGGTTGGACGCTGCGCGCACCCTGCGGTGAACCGCAAGTAATCAGCACGCAAGAAGTTCTTGACCGCATAAAAAAGGGCGAGGATATCCGGAGTATCGAATCAGCCGAGGCTTTGGCAAAGGCTGGAATTCACTTGCAACATGCCGGACTTGTTCCTACCGCTCAGGCTCTTATTGACTATTGGCTTGGACTCTCTGCCTCTGTGCAGCATGAGCTCGCGGCTCTGCCGGCACAACCCATCTACGTGCGGCCTCCGCATATCACCACCCCAAACCATCGTCCGTGGGAGATTAAAAAATGAGCATTTCTTCCTCCCCAATCACCGAACATACTTGCCATCGCTGCGGGGCTTGCTGTCGGTGGGAGGGCGATGTATGCCTTACTCAGTCGGATGTGCAGGCTATTAGTGCGTATCTGCACATGACTGAGGAACAATTCATTAACACTTATTGTCGTCTGCAGCGCAACAGGCAGGGGCTCTCTCTCGTGGACACCGAAGATGGCGCATGTTGTATGCTGCTGAGGGACAACACTTGCGCCATTCAGCCCGTCAAACCACAACAGTGTCGGGATTTCCCACTGCGATGGAATTTTCCCGGTTGGGAGCAGCGTTGTCCCGCCGCGCGGGAAGGAGGTACATCATGTTGAAGGGAGCGCGCCGGAAATTGGCGGCGTGGGCGCCCGCCATTAAACGCTCGCTACTCCAGCTGCGCAGCTACTTGGTTTCGCTCTACAATCGCTCGCCGCACCGCTTTGGTCCCAAGAGTGAAACGCGCCGAGCCCACGCCGGCATCATTGCCGATCTCTTTGCCTCCATCATGTGCCGCGTAGATGGCCTCGCATTGGAGGATATGGATACTACCATGGATATCCTGCGCTACGATTTCCCCAATGTAGAGCATAGTTGGATCGCCGGCAGATTTCAGACCGCCTATCGCGCCGCATATCCGCTGGAGCACACGCTGCGCTTGGCTGCAGCTAACCGAACCGAGGCTGAACGCTATTCTCTGGCACTGGAAATTCTGACGATGCTGCACCGCGTGGGCGGAGACCTGACCAATCCCACTCTTTTTGCACAAGTCACGGAGGGACTGCAGCTTCCCGACGCTGCAGTTACATTGGAAACGCTGTTTCATGATCCGGATGCGCCTCCTCCTCCCCTCATTGAGTGTATCCGATTTTCAGAGAATGTAGGGCGTGGTGTTGTCACGCTTTCGCCAGCGGATGCGGGGGTGGGTTTTCGCGCATTGCGCTGCGTGAATTTGCTTGTCATTATCAATGACTCCCGCGTACCTCTTTCTGTTCGTGGTCATACCCTGCATCTCGGAGATGTCATTCCCATTTCTGCCGGGCAATCAGTAACGCTTGCAGAGAGCAGTCTCACCTACTCCGCTATCCGGGGTCTGATGCTTGCCTACTATGCGGGAGTTCGCTACGTGTGCTATATCGGGATGGAAGATGACTCCATTTCCATCTCCCGGCAACGTCCCCTCAACGCTGTGGCGCGCGTCATTTTCAGCGTGCATGTGGAGGTGGAGGTGCTGCGCAAAGATGCCGATTTCGTGCTGGATGGTGTACCCATGCAGCAGGGAGATATGGTGTGCACCACTTACTTTACCCCATTTCATGTACGTGGGACGGGGCCTTACACGTTCACTGACCTGCACGATTCCGGGGATTCCGGGCACAGTTTCCAACTGGATCCGCGTACGCGTAAGGTAGTGGTCACCAACCTGCCCTACACTAATAAGCCCGGCGCACTCATGCTGACGCCCGGATTAGCGCCGGGCATGGTATTTGAGGTGAGCTACTCGCGTGCCTCCAACCTCGGCAAACTGCGTGTGCTGGAAGGCGATGCGCACACTCTCACCGTGCAGGGTACCTTGGTGCGTGGTGAAATGGAATTGCAGGATGGCGATCTCATTGAACTGAGTCCTGTGCAGTTCCTGCGCTGCCGCTTCAGTGCCGGTGTTCTCGATGAGGAGTCAAGTCTGATCAATATGGTAGAAACACGGGGTCTCACTCGAGACTTCGTACGCTCCGGTCGCGTGGTGGACAACATCGATTTTTCCTTGCAGCGCGGAGAGATGGCCTGCATCCTCGGTCCGAGTGGTTCGGGCAAATCCACATTACTTGCACTGCTTGCCGGACATCTCTCCCCCTCCATGGGATCTGTGTACTATAATGGCGTTCCTCTCACGCCAAATAATATTTCATTGCGCCAGCATATTGCTTTTATTCCGCATGAGGATATTCTGGATGAAGCACTGACTGTGGGCGAACATGTGTACCAGGCTTCCGTGGCGCGCCGTCCGAGGCTTAACCGTGCGGATCGCATGCGTCGTGTGCTCGCTGTGCTCAACTTTGTGGGTCTCGGCTCGCTTGCCAAACGTCATGTAGGACGTGCCGGCGAGCGTACTATATCGGATGGCGAGCGCTCCCGACTTAATCTCGGACTGGATCTTACCGGGACGGCGGAGGTCTTCCTCATTGATGAACCTATCAGTGGTCTCTCCTCCGGCGATGCTGAGCGCGTGATTGAAACCTTGGAGGGCATGTCAGCCGGGCGTATTCTGCTTTGCACCTTGCACCGCCCGGCCCAGAGTATTCTCAACCGCTTTCACAAGGTTATGGTGCTCAACGCCGGCGGACAGATGGCATTTTGGGGAACTCCGGCAGAGATGGTGCAGTATTTCCAAGAAGCTGCGCGTGAAATGGGCTTGCATGTTAGCCGTGAATCAGTGGCGGCAGGTGGAGCGGACTATGTGTTTGAAGTGTTAGAGGCGCCCTACGCACGCTTGGGAGATCGCCCTAATCCAAGCCCTGGCATGTGGCAGGAACGTTTTGAGAGTTACACCTACCGTAAGACACGCGAACCCCGCAATGAACAAGTACACAAAGTCGATGAGTTACAAGATTCAGCGGAGGAGACGATGCGTCCCAGTGTGCAGAAAATGCAGCGGCGCACATTTACTGAGCTGCTGCGCCTTTTCAATCTATGGATTTTGCGAACGCTCCTGGGGCGCGTCCGCAGCCGCATGGGTCTGTATGCCCTGTTGCTGGAAGGTCCCCTCCTCGCTCTGCTGATAGCGGGGACTCTGCGGGCGGCAAGCGATACGCCCTATACCTTCTACAAGGCGCTTCATATTAACGAATACCTTTTCCTCTCACTGGTGCTGGCCATGTTTTTTGGCCTCACCGATGCATCCTGCGAAATTCTGAGAGATCGCCTTCTTCTGCGACGCGAAAGCAACTACCGTCCCTTCATCACCGGGTATTTGGCAGCCAAGTGCATGGTCATTACGGGCATTGCCGCCGTGCAGTGTGCCCTCTACTTGCTGGTGGGAAATGCAATCTTAAGCATTCATGAGATGTTCTGGCCGCATTTGGGCATTATGGTGCTCACTGCCTTTGTGGGCATAGCTCTTTCTCTAATGGTATCGGCCTTTGTCCGTTCGGAGCGCACGGCGCTTAATATGGTCCCGCTTCTTTTGGTGCCTCAGATTCTGCTGGCAGGGGCTTTGGTTCGCTTTGAGGAGATGAACGAGTTCGCGCCCAATGTCCCCAATTTTATGCCCGAGAAAGTACTCCAGGTTCTCTCAAATCTTCGTCACCGCGTAGCATACCAGGACGAAACAACGCACGATATTCTGACACGTCCCGTACCGCTCATCGCTGAATTCTGTCCGCTGCGTTACGCCTTCGAGATGATGTTTGTGACCCAAAGCACAGATAATCTCTGGGAAATTGAAAACCGTCGCATTGATCGTGTGCGCGACGAGCTCAAAGAACACGGCAGTGATGATGACGTGCGTTTTATTCAGCGTGCAGCGCTCCTGCTCAACACGACCGCACGCGATGCGCGTGAAGCAAAAGATATCCTGCACAGGACGCGTAAGGCCGCTCTCAGTGGCGATGAACAACGCCTTAGCAACCTGACGAAAAGTCTGGAATCTCGCAGCACGACGCCTCAAAATCTGCCCCTGGAGTTCTTCTTTTCAAATAGACGGCTCGTCGCCATCAGTGAAGGCGTGAAAACTGCCCGTAAGGATTCCCGTCTGAAAGAACATCGTGGCTTCTTTCTCTCTCCTCGCCAGGCTCCTCCCCTCGGTTGGATCGACCAGGAAACCGATGCCGGCTCCGTATCCACCATCTGGCGCAATGGCTCCTACCTTTTCCTCATGGGGTTAATACCGATTCTCATCGCAGGGCAACGCTTGCGGCGCATCTGCCGCGGCAGACGCTGACATGAAAAGCGGGTAGAATTTCCAAAATACACTTGACAAATTATGCCAAACGGGTATATATATGCCGCCGTCATGCGGGGGCACGCTCTGCCGCTGCAAACGAACTTCATCAACCATTAACTACATACTATGGGCTCCCTCAAAAAAAGGCGAAAAGCGAAGATCAATAAGCACAAGCGCAGCAAACGCATGCGTCAAAATCGGCACAAGAAGCGTTTGCGTTACAAGTCCTGATTTCTGCCCTGTGCGCAGATCGGGACGGTGGCAGAGCAACATGTCCCATTTTCCACGGCACTTTCGTCCTCGCGGTTGTGCCGTTTTTTTATACCTTGATGAAAAGTCTTTTTCGCCAGAGGAAATAGCAAATGAGCCAGGATCCTACCAATTGGGTCATAGAGACGAAAAAGAGTCTGCCAGAAGAGGTAGATAGGGCGTCAAATAGGGGAGATAGAGCCTCGATACACAATTGAGGGTAGCCCGGCAAATGATTGATAAGGTAGATGAAGAGGGCATTCATGCCCACAATCCGTAACGGTAGGCTCAACTTTTCGCCCCTGCTCCACCCATCGCACAGAGGTCGGAAGAGCGCCAGAAGCAGGTACCCTATGCCTCCTGTTACGAGCACAAAAGCCGGCGTCCATATCCCCTTGATGACGATGCCGCACTGCAATCCGGTTGCAATGCAAAGCCCACCAAGCAGGATGAGCACTGCTACTTGGCGTCCCATGGAAAGCGTGCAACTGCTCAGCCACCCGGCACAGTAACCTAACAAGGCTAACGCGGTCGCCGAAGCTATGCAGAGCGGTCCTTCCGGGTCATAGCTGCCGCTATGCAACACACCCGGACAGAGCACGGCATCCACCCTGGCATTGAACATCCATCGGGAGTCATATCGCCGCAGAATGCCTGTAAGCACCACACAATCAAAAGAATTACCATGGCCAGTACCGGCGCTGCCCATTTTCTGCGCAGCCAAATGAGAATGCTCCCGGCCAATGCACAGCTGACGCCGATTAGTCCTAGCACCGATGCGTAGCGCAACTCCTCAAACCGGATCGGCCACGAAAGAGAATCCCTCATACCCCACGCATTCACCATGCAGCCGAATGCAGCCAGAATCAAGGCTCGTTTCCACAACTTGCCCGTGAGGCCGAGCCGTTTCTTTCCCTTTTCAGCAGACCGAGTAAGCGAATAGTACATGGATGCTCCGCTGATGAACACAAATATCGGGAAGATGAGATCGTAAAACGCCAGGCCAGCCCACGGACAATGTCCCAACTGCCGCCATACTTCTTCACAAATCTCATCCGGTAGAAGAAAAGCTGACACGGAGCGAATCACGGAGTCAAGCCCTATGATAAAAAGCATGTCCAGCCCCCGCAGAGCATCAAGTGAGTGTAAACGGCGAAATTTATTGAGCAATAACGACTCCATTATGATTCACCCAATGATACCCCGGCCTCGATGTCCGTCTCTCAGTTATTCTGCGACTGATCCTGATCTTTCTTCTCTTCCTCCTCATCCGCACTCGCATTAAACTGCATCGTCACCGTAGTCCCACTTAATCCGTTCGTATAATCCCTTTGTTTTCCGCCGGCATATTCAAAGAGAATCCCACCGCTGGGGATCGTCGAGATCACCGCGTATCGCTGTCCATCGGTATCATTGACCATCGTGAAGATCATCTGCATGGTTCCTTTGAGAACAGCGGTAGCATCACTCGACGAACTGCCCTCCCACACCAGTGTATATCCCTGCTGCCCACCCAAGCGTGTGATCCGCACTGTCCCCGTCAGGCTCACGTTCGGATACGTGGGCTTCCCGTCTTTTGCAGCGCCATCAATCCTGAACGGATCGCTGCTCACATTGGCCACAATCTCTGGAACCTCGGTCGAGGTCTCCACATTGGGCAGAGTCAGTTTCACGGGATCCGGAAGCGCGCTCCCTGCGCCAAAGCTGAGCCGCATTTCCTGCACTCCACTCGGGAAAAAAGATGAGGGCTGAGCCAGGGGATCCTTTTTACCATTCCCTCCCCCTCCGCCGCATGAGTTCAACAGCACGAGAGCAACCGCGGTGATTACACGAATGAGACATTGCATGCTCCCCTTCTTATCAGGTTACCCCCGCATGTGTCAAGCAGAATGCAAAAATTGGCAAGAAGATGCACATCCGTCCCAAGAACGAAGAGATTCATACAAGCAATCCATTTACGATTCACGATTTGAGGGGTTCGCACGCCTGCGGCACGGGAATTTTGCAATCGTACATAGGCGGCATTTTCCGTTCCCCGCTCCTTTGTAACCACGTCCGATCACGGCTTTGGGACATCCTGTCCGCTCCGGCTTCGCATCCCCGCGCCGCAGGCGTGCTAGCATTCAATTCGTACATCGTACCTCGTAAATCGTAAATGGGCAGGCTTTTTCTTGGGACGGATGTGACTTCCATGTCATTTTACTTGAAAAGTCTTGATTCTCGCACCTGAACAACGTAGAATCCCGCGCATGGCAACTGAGGATAAACGAGACTTTATACGCGATTGGATCGCCGAGGATTTGGCAGCGGGGCATTGCAAGGCGCCCATCACGCGGTTCCCGCCGGAACCGAACGGCTACTTGCACATCGGTCATGCCAAAGCAATTTGCCTCGACTTCGGCGTAGCCAAGGAATACGCTCACCTCGGTGCCGTGTGCCACCTGCGCTTCGATGACACCAACCCCTGCAAGGAGGATGTGGAGTTCGTCAATTCCATCCAGGAGGACATTCGCTGGCTGGGCTTTGACTGGGGAGAGCATCTCTACTGGGCGTCCAACATCTTTGACTTTTACTATGACTGCGCCGTGGCGCTCATCAAGAAGGGGCTCGCTTACGTGGACGAACAAGACCGCGAGACCATGCGCAAGCAACGCGGCGATCTCGTGACCCCCGGTGAGCATTCCCCGTATCGTGACACGACGGTGGAGGAAAATCTCGCCAAGTTTGAGCGCATGAAGGCCGGGGAATATGCCGAAGGAGCTGCCGTTCTGCGCGCCAAGATCGACATGTCCAGCAGCAACATGAACATGCGTGACCCGGTGATCTACCGCATTTCCTACGATCCCCATCACAACACCGGCAAGCAGTGGTGCATCTATCCCATGTACGACTTCGCCCACCCGCTGGAAGACGCTTGGGAACACGTCACCCACTCGCTCTGCACATTGGAGTTCGAAAATCACCGCCCGCTCTACGATTGGGTGATTGAGAATTGCCCGGTGCCCGCGCGCCCGCAACAGCGCGAGTTCTCCCGTCTGAACATCACCTACACCGTGATGAGCAAGCGCAAGCTCCGCCAGATGGTGGAGGAAGGCTATGTCTCCGGCTGGGATGACCCCCGCATGCCCACCATCTGTGGGATGCGTCGGCGTGGCTATCCCGCTAAGGCCATTGTGGATTTCTGTGAAGGGGTGGGCATCACCAAGTTCAATGGAAACACCGATGTCGCACGACTGGAAAATGCTGTGCGCGCCGAGCTGAATACACACGCTGAACGGCGCATGGCCGTGCTGCACCCGCTGAAACTCGTGCTCACCAATCTGCCGAAAGATCACGATGAAGAGGTGCACGTGCAGATCAACCCCGAAAAGCCCGAACTCGGCGAACGCCCGCTGCGGCTCACCCGCGAGGTGTGGATTGAGCGGGAAGACTTCATGGTGGATCCGCCCAAGAAGTACAAGCGTCTCAGCCCCGGCGCCTGTGTGCGTCTGCGCGGTGGCTACTGCATCGTTTGCACGGGATATGCGGCGGACGAGACCGGCGCCATCACTGAGGTGCAGGCCGAGGCTCTTCCCGACACCATCGGCGCCATGCCGCCGGAGGGGATTCGCTGCAAGGGGGCCATCCACTGGGTCTCGGTGAAGCACGGCGTACGCGCCGAGGTTCGGCTCTACGATCGACTCTTTAAGGATGAGGCGCCGGATGCGAATCCGGAGGGCTTCCTGGCTTCGCTCAATGAACATTCGCTGGAGACGCTGAGCGATGCAGTCGTGGAACCTGCACTGGCGCAAGCCGCTCCGGAATTCCTCTGCCAGTTTGAGCGCTTGGGTTACTTCGTGGCCGACCGGCGAGATCACTCCCCGGAGCATCCCGTCTTCAACCGCTCGGTCAGCCTGCGCGATTCCTGGGCGAAAATCAATAAATCCTGACATCTCCCATGCCGCAAGTCGAGTTTTCCGGTTCCTTTTCCATGTCCGATTTCATCAACGCCTGCGATGCCGCTACGGCGGATGAACTGCCGCCTCAGTCCTCCCCTGCCCCGCTTCCTGAGGCTGAGGAGATTCCCGTGGCGGGGGGCGATGACCCCATCCGATTCTCCCCGGTACCGGAGGTGCTGGAGGCGCTTCGCCTAGGCAAACTGGTACTGGTGACGGACGACCCGAGCCGGGAGAACGAGGCCGACCTGGTCTGTGCCGGGCAATTTGCCACGGGTGAAAACATCAATTTCATGGCCACACATGCGCGCGGGCTCATTTGCGTGCCGATGGCTCCGGAACGCGTGGATGCCCTCGGTCTCTCCATGCAGGCGGAGCACAATACGGAAAAACATCATACCGCCTTTACCGTGAGCGTGGATGCCAAGGTCGGCACCACCACCGGCATCAGCGCCTTTGAACGCTCAACGACGACCATGAAGCTCGCAGACCCCCGAGCGACGCTGGATGACTTTGTGCAGCCCGGTCATTGCTTCCCCTTGCGTGCCAGAGAGGGCGGTGTCCTGCGCCGCGCCGGTCACACGGAAGCGACGGTTGATCTGCTGCGTCTCGCCGGACTGGAGCCTGTGGGGGTGTGCTGCGAGATCATGAAGGAGGATGGCACTATGGCGCGCCTCGGCGAACTGGGGGCTTTCCAGCGCCAATTCGGTCTGAAGGCCTGCTCGCTCGCTCAAATCATCTCCTTGCGCCAGCATACGGAAAAGCTCGTGGAGCGCGAGGAAACTGTGCACCTGCCTACCGATTTCGGCGACTTCACTTGCCACGCCTACCATTCCCTCGTGGATAACCGCACCCACCTGGCTCTCGTGCACGGCGAGATTGCCCCCGAAAAACCCGTTCTCTGCCGTGTGCATAGCGAGTGCCTCACCGGAGATGTTTTTGCGAGCCGCCGCTGCGATTGCGGCAGTCAGTTGCACATCGCCATGAAGCGCGTGGCTGAAGAGGGCGGCATCATCCTCTACCTGCGCCAGGAAGGACGCGGCATCGGTCTTTCCGCTAAGCTGCACGCCTACAAATTGCAGGAACAAGGACTCGACACGGTGGATGCCAATATCAAACTCGGCTTCGCGCCGGATTTACGCGACTACGGCGTGGGGGCCCAGATCCTGCGCGACCTCGGCGTACGCAAGCTGCGCCTACTCACCAACAACCCGCGTAAAATTGTCGGCCTTTCCGGTCACGGTCTCGAGATTACTGAGCAGCTCCCCCTGCGCACCACCCCGAATACCGACAACCGCCGCTACCTTGAAACAAAGCGCGACCGCATGGGACACACTCTGTGATCCCTGAGCTGTGAGGCTTCGCTCCTCTTCGCCGCTTGACTTATCACAAGCTCGTTAGCAAATAAAACACTGAGAGGAGGCTGATTTTTATTGCTCGTCTCATTTATTTTGGCAACTTACGGCCTTGCCTTGCATTTGTCCTTGCAATGCACACTACCTCGTCCTGTAGAAAGCAAGGCACTCATAGGTGTCTTTATCGTACAAAATAAAAAGATCTCCTCCGCCTAACACGGCTTGTTTTCTTTCAAAAAATACACTTACCAAGATGTATAATCTTGTGTCCGGGTCTGACATGTGATCCCTCATCCGGCTGCCAAAACGCGTGACGGCATCTTGCTTAGTAATCAACCGCTTCTTCACGGTCAAACCATTTATGACTTGCTTGTCACCTAATGTTTTGTCCCGTAGCATCGCAGGAATTTCCCGCATAATCGTATCTTGCGTTTGCATGATTTCTGTTTCTGCCGGTGAAACAGCTATCATGGCGCATGCGCATAATAAACCTTGTAAATATCTGTTCATCTTCGTCCCTCCCATCGTACGTGGCATTACTGTTGCTATCTGCATCTTCTTAGTTCGAATGCCACTTATGTATAATCCTTTTCCAGATTTTCGCTTATATATTTTTTCTTTCCCTTTGCGGTGATAAAAAAGGTCGCTCGAGGGACAAAATCCTTCGGAAGCGTATGAACATGTTTGCTCTCGTTGTAGGGAAGAGCATGCGTCACCTTGCAAGTTTCCTCCACTGTATCATCCTCCTTATGGTATACGAGTCGTCTCCCTCCCTCATAATCATACAGATAGTATCGTTTTCCCTTTCTGATCAACATCAGCCCATCGGGAAAGCGCCTTCGTTTCATCTCCGACTCTGCATACCATGGCTGGAAACATAACTCG
>CANPYO010000019.1 GCA_947588645.1 uncultured Akkermansia sp.
GTGCCTGTGAGCAAGGAAACGGCAATTATCGGCAGCGCCGAAACAGTGCTGCGCGGAGATTCCCACGAAACGACCGGTTCTGTGGGCATCCGGATGAGCTTCTGATCGATAGGACGAGATCGGTGTTATTGCCTGCCCGGACGCGTCGCCATACGCGTCCGGGCCTTTTAAATTTACGATTTACGATTTACGATTTACGATTTACGATTTACGATTTGGAAAATTCGGCGAGCGGAGCTCGCGAAGCTGCAAAGCAAATGCGGACGGGATGTAATGAAGCAGTGATCGGACGCGGTTACAAAGCGACGGTGGCAGCTGACGCCACCCGGTGGCAGACGGAGCCTGCCCATTTACGATTTACGAGGTACGAGGTACGATTTGGAAAGTTCGCGCGCGTTGCGCGGCGGCAAGTGGTGTGTCTCGCATTCCACACGCGAAGAAATGGGTTGAATGAGCCCGGAGAAGATTTTATTGGGACACGTGTGATGTGGATCCATAGCGTATTCGTAAATCATAATGATTGACACTTGGGGCCAGGTATGAGAGACTGTGCAGCGTGCTGGATATTTGCTTAATGGGGACGGGCGGGACGCTGCCCATGGTGAACAGGTGGCTCACCTCATTGATGGTGCGTTACCAGGGTCACAGCGTGCTGATCGACTGTGGGGAGGGTACGCAGGTGGCGGCTGTAAAGGCGGGGATGAGTTTGAAACCGATCGACAAAATTCTGCTCACGCATTTGCATGCCGACCATGTGAGCGGACTTCCGGGGATGCTGTTGAGCATCGGTAATAGTGGGCGCACGGAGGCCGTTTCCATTGTGGGACCGATCGGCACGGAAAGGGTGGTGCGTGCATTGCGCAGCATTGTGCCCAATTTGCCTTTCGACGTCCGGGTGTCGGAGATGGAGACGGAGGAGGAGACGATGTTTTTTCTGGAGTGTGATATTCACGCCTTTGCGCTCAACCACGGCGTGCCCTGCTACGGTTATTCTTTCGAGCTGCCGCGCGTGGGAAAGTTTGATGCGCAGCGCGCGAGGGAGGCCGGCATCCCCTTGCCTTTATGGAAGCGCTTGCAGCGTGGCGAGACGGTGGAGGATGCGGGACGCACCTTCACGCCTGATATGGTGCTTGGCCCGCCCCGTAAGGGTATCAAAGTGACATATTGCACGGATACGCGCCCCACCCCTGCCATTCCCCGAGCTGCTGCCGGGTCAGATCTTTTTATCTGTGAGGGTATGTACGGCACGGCAGATATGCCGGCGAGCAGCTGGGCCAACCGGCACCTGCTGTTTGAGGAGGCCGCACAGATGGCGGCTGAGGCGGGCGGGGTGAAAGAATTGTGGCTGACCCATTACAGTCCGTCCATGCCTAACCCCAAGGCATATCGTGACGTGGCTCGGGCTATTTTCCCGAACACGTACACTCCACGCGATGGTTGGACTAAATCGATCGCGTTTGAGGATGAACCGGAGGCTTGAGAAACCGGAAACACCAGGGCAATCGCATTAGAAAATGCAGTTGCCATTTACGATGTTTCCAAATCGTACAAAACTGCCGACGGCGTAAGGCAGTTTAGCCAAAAGCGATAGCTTTTGCCCCGCAGGGGTGAGGAGTCGTGAGGCGACTCCGAAGCAATAGGCAATGGGGCGCCTACGAGTCAACCCGACATAGTCTCACTTTCTATCAACGCACCATCGTCTTCGAAAATTCTGCTTTGCTTTTGTTTCGCAGGAACGCGCGCAGCGTGCTAGCATACCAATAACTTATGCTTCGTGATGTGCCGTTAACTGCCTATTGGGGGTGCTTTTTCTTGGGACGGATGTGGGCAAGAGCCTTTAGGCGCCACCGTCGTAAATCGTAAATGAGCCAGGCTCCGCCTGCCAACCAGGCGCCGCTAGGCGCCTTTGCCGTGCGTTGGAGCCGGTTTTTCAGGTTCGGTCGGAGCTGTTTTCTTCCCAAGGTAATTAGGGAGTTCGACGCCGACGGATGAAGCGAGCTCATGCAGCGGAAGCGTGCCGGTAACAAGATTCTGCACAAAGCTGCCGACAGAGGCTGATTGAGAATCACTGCCACTGCCACCCATCACGATCACCTTGTCAAACTTCAGGTTGCGTACGGCCGTGGCCTGAGTTTCCACAATCTTGGGAAGCTGTTCAGTGACGAGCAGACCGGAAGCCGATCGAGCGTCGCCGGCGGCTTCCACAATACGACGAAAACCTGTCGCCTTGGCTTCCAGCGTAGCTTGAATAGCAGCGGCCTGACCCTGTCCGACCAGTTGCAGACCCTCGCCCTCAGCTTTCTTTTTGAGCAGAAGAGCATCAGCCTCACCCTTGGCCAATTTGATGGCCGCGTTACCCTCTGCTTCTTTCGCGATGACAAGAGCGTCCGCGCGCCCCTGTTCCTCCTTCACGCGTACGGCTGCGGCGGCCTCAGCAGCGATTTCCTGTTTGCGTTTTTGGATTTCGGCAGCCACGATTTCGTTGGCTGTTTGGGTGGCACGCTCAAGTTCAGCGCGTTTCATTTCGGCTTCGCGGTTGGCTATATAGCCAGCCTCTTCGGCTTTAGCCGCTTGTTCGCGCTCAGCAACCAGTGCGATGCGTTGAGCCTCGGCTTGCCGCACCTTGAGCTTGGCATTTGAGTCTGCCACCTTCATTTGAGCCTCGTTGTTTCCCTCGACGGCAGCGGCATTCGCCAGCGCCACTTGTACGGTTTGGTCGCGCAACGCTTCGGCCTTGCCGATTTCACCGCGGCGCGTCTCTTCGGCCACTTTAATCATTGCGTCATTGATGGCGCGAGCGGCAGCCTCTTGCCCGAGTGCTGCTATGTACCCGGAAGCGTCGCGGATATCCGTGATGTTGGCGTTGATGAGGTAGAGCCCAACCTTGTGCAACTCCACATCCACCCCGCCCGTGATGCCTTTAATGAGCTTCTCGCGGTCGGCGTTGATTTCCTCGATGGTAAGAGATGCAATGACAACACGCATTTGCCCCATGATAATTTCAGAGGCGAGATCACGGATATCCTCACGGGAGCGTCCCAATAGACGACTGGCTGCATTTTGCATGATTTCAGGCTGCGTGCTGATTCCCACAATGAACGATGAAGGCACGTCCACGCGGATGTTTTGGCTGGAGAGGGCGCCTTTGAGCGGCACATCGATATTGATGGGGTTCAAATCCATGAAGGCGTAACTCTGAAACACGGGAATCACAAAAGTAGCGCCGCCGTGGATGCACTTGGCCGAGCGACCTGTGCCCACATTGCCGTACACGATGAGAATTTTGTCGGACGGGCACATCTTGTAACGACTCAGTATGAGAGCAACCGTGCCGAAAAGCACCAGAATGATGACGGCAATGGCGATGACCGGCGCCGAGCTGGCGGATGAGGTTAGTGCGAGCGTGAACATGATTTCAGTGAGGTTAATCTTTAATGGGGTTGACAGCTTGTACCGTCAGGAGGGAAGAGGTGGCGTGCGTGACGACAATGGATGTCTGCGCGGGCAGTGGGGTGGAGCCGGTTTGGATGGCTGCCATCGTGACAAGTTGGGAGGGATGCGGTACCTGCACTTGTCCGCCCGGTTCGCCATTCGGAGGAATGGTGATGTACACCGTGCCGTGCAAACCGACGAGTTCCTCGTAACGGAGAGTGCCATCCGATTTCATGCTGTATATGAAGCGCATGATGGCCGCGATGATGATGAAGAGAAAAGCGCCCAGAAGCAGTCCGACGATGATGGACGTCACCACCGAAAGTCCGTTCTGCATGGAGATGTAGCCCCCCCAGCCAAGCCCAAGCAGAAATCCGATCACGGCACGCAACGAAAAAGGCCCGGTGTCGCCATCTGGTGTGTCTCCCGGCACGTCCGCATCTGCACCTCCCTCAAAATCGGCAAAGAGAGAGAGAATCAGTGAGATGATCGCCAAAAGCGTGGATAACCACGCTATGAAGCAGAAGATGCCGCGCGCCGATACGAAATCCGGCATGAGATCAGCAGCGCGCAGAAAGCCCATGAGCTGCTCCACGATTTTGAGAAGGGTGTCCATACGAGTCGTTGCTCCTACTTTATCATCTTACCTTGGTGAACGTCAATGAAATTTTCACTTGCAAGGCGGGCGGGCAGACGATAGAATGGTGGCTGATATGGGCGAGACAGAAATCCGCACACTATTGGATGACGCGCGCAGCAAGGGTTGGGCTGACCAGACATTGGTGCAGCGATCAATAGAGTTGGCCAGGGAGGTGTACGCGGCCTCGCTGAGCAGGATCCGCGCCGAGGAACGTACGTTCATTTCTGCGGCTAAGCGTTTGGCGGTGGATGAGGAAAGTCGGCGTTTCGTGCGGCATCTGTGCGAGGCGGTGCTGCACCCCACGGATGATTCGATCGATGCAGTGAAGGATTTGATAGCAGGCCACGGTGGAGTGCCCACTTTCTTTAATTCCATGGCACGGCTGCGTATCAAGGCCGCAGCTATGGCTCCGCGCGGTATGCAGAGCACGGCTATGGGGGAGATAAAGAGGGTCTTCCGATCCACTTTCGGGGAGCTGGTTTTGTCCACGCACATGGGCAAGGTGAGCCGCCGCGCCGCCTCGCTGGCCAAAGAAAAAATGCGTTTGGTGCTGCGTCCCCTTTCGCCGCGTGTGTTCGGACAAAAAGGCGCCGAGCGTTACGAAAAAAACTTGCTCGCGATTCTCTCCAAACAGCCGGGCTTGGGGGTGGCGGTGGAGCCGCAGCGCCTCTGCCCGGGCATTTCGCCTTCTTCGCCGGAGTACAGTGTGCAGATCTTGGCTGATAAACTCCAGCACCTCGTGCGCGAGGCTCAAAATGCCGGCGGTAGTCCCATCCACATCAAGACGCGCTGCAGCGATACCTTGGGTGTGGTGGCCGGGGCGTTGAAACATGCGCTGTCTTTGCCGGAACTCAACGAGGCCGAGGTAAGTATCGAATTGCCCGGCTACCTGAAGACGAGTCTGAGTTGCTTGCGCGAGTTGTCAGATTGGGCGGAGGCTCGCAGTCTTCGCGGCGCTCGCCCCTTGCGGGTTTTGCTGGTGAAGGGAGATCACCTGGAGGAACAGCGCCGTTGTAGTGCGCGCTACGGAACGGAGAGCCGTTTGTGTGATGCAAAGCCGGAAACGGATATGTGCTTCATTCGCTTGTTGGAGGCGGCTGTGGCGTGTCCCGAGCGGGCGATTACGCCGGTAGTAGGTACCCACGAGGTGATGCACCTGAGCTACGCTGCCTTGCTGTGGGCGCGCAGTGGACGAGAAGGTATGCCCCCGATATCGCTGATATACGGATTGGGAAATCACGTGGGTCGGGTTTTTGCATCGCTCGGAAGTCCGGTGGATTTGGTGGCGGGTGTTGCGGCGGAGGAGAGCGAGGCTCGAGCCTTCGAACGCTATTTGCTCAACACGCTGCACGAGCTGTCGCGCCCGGGTAGCTACATGACGAGTGGCAATGCGGCCGACTCCGGCGCAATCGATTGGTCAGCCAAGGCAAAGCCAATTATGGCTGCTCACAGTAAGCGCGATTCCGGTGGCGCTTCGGATAATTCTGCGAGCGCCCCGGGCGCATGGCAACCCGGTTGCTTGGATGCGTTGGCGGAGCGAGCAGAGGTGGATGCCTTTTATGCCGCCGCCCGCACGGAAAAGGAACGCCAACAGGATCTCATCCCTTTACGCCTGGGGAAGGATGAATTGCGCAGTCCCCTCACTTGTATCCACCGTTCCCTCATCGTCCCGGGACTTGAGGATTATCGCTACACAGGCGCAGATTATGAGGCGGTGAATGCGGCGTTGACTTACGCCGAAAAGCGGGCGGCGGAGCCGAAGCCCAGCATGGATGACCGCTCAGCCGGGCTGCGGCGTGCGGCGCGGGACCTCAAAAAGAGACGCGCCGAATTTGTCGGGGTGCTGGTGAGGGATGCCGGTTTTACTGTGGAAGATGCAGTGGCGGAACTCCGCGATGCGCAGGATGCTCTGCGCTATGCCGCTACTCAGGATGAGGTGTGGCGCGGCTTGCAGGATGGTGCAGAGGCGCGTGCCAAGGGCGTGGTAGTGGTGGCAGCGGGCTCTGCTCACCCCCTCGCAGATGCAGCGGACGGCATTGCTGCCGCCTGGATGGCAGGCAACACCATCATCTACCGCCCCGCTACGTATTCCGCGCTGCTCGGCGCACGTTTTTCCGAGTTGCTGGGCGAGTGCGGGGTTGATCTCATTTTGCTCCCCTGCGCTGATGCCGAGATCAGTCAGCGCTTGATGGGCGATAAGCGTGTGCATGCTGTGGTGTGCACGACCTCGGCGGATCAGGCACGTCACATCGCAGCCGCAAATCCTGAGGCGTCGATTATGGCTGTTCCTGCTTATGGCCCAAGTGTTTATTTGGCAGAGAGCTGTGATTGGGCGCAAGCCCTGCGCGAGATCTCGTCCGCTTCTTTCAGACGTTCCGGGCAGAGCGCCCATTGCCCGCATATTATTCTGGTGCATGATTCACTCTGTAACGATGCCGGTTTCTGCGCGGCCATCGAGGATATTGTGGCGTCCCAGGAGCCGCGCCCAACTTGGATGGAGGGCGCCCAGCTGGGACCGATTTCCACGCCGTTGGGAGACCGTGAACGCCGATTGCTCACGGGCAATTCGTGTGATGTCGAGTGGTGGGTTGCGCCGCGTGCCGAGAGTCCGACTTCCCAGCTCTGGAGCCCTGGATTGTGTGCCCATGTGCAGCCGCAGAGCGACTTCGTGCGCTACGGACAGCGTCTCCCCGTGCTCGGTATTGTGCGCGTGAGCAGCTCCCGCGAAGCGGCAGAGATCCAGATGCAGCTCGCGCGCGGCATCTGCGCCGTCATATACTCCGAGGATGAGGAGGAAACTGCTGCGTGGATGCGCGAGGTCGATTGCCGTCGGTTGTGTGTAAATTGTTGCCCAACAATGCGCCATGGTGTATTTCCTATGCCCATGTGCAAGACCACTCAGGGAGGCGCGATCGGTTCCATGCAGGGGCTGATGAGTAGTGTGGTGGCTCTCTGCCGGTGGGAGGAGAATGAACGACCTACCATGCGCAGCCCGCGTCGGCATCTGGAGTTCGACCCGAAGGATATTCTTCCCTCATCCTCCAATGTGGATGAAGCTATGCGGCTCTCTGCAGCAGCGGATTCTATCTCTTATTGGTGGGAACAGGTTTTTAGCCGGGAGCGTCTCCTTCCGCCTGCAGAGGGGCTTCAGGCCGTGTTGTCCTACCATCCGGAGCGTGTTTGTCTGCGCGTGGAACAGGAGCTGAGCGATACGGATCTGGCTATCATGTTGATGGCTGCAAAACAGATGCGCTGTCGCATTGAGCTGAGCGCCGCGGCAGAGCGCGAATGGCTTTCCCTGTTTTCCGAGCAGCATGGGGTCTCGATCAGTTACGCAAGTCGCGCGGACTTCGAAGCGAGTTTTGCAGCGCTTGCAGCGCGCGGGCTTTTGTTGCGCGATCCCGGTGCCAATGGGCAGTCTGTGGCGCGTGCTGTCGCCTGTGGTTTGCGCATGGAGGCCTCCCCTGTGGCGGCAAACGGACGTCTGGAGCTCATGCGTTACTCAGAAGAGCGCGTGGTGATTCGCCCCACAGAGAGGATTCCCCAGGAGTGACCGCTCAGGCGCCACTCCCGCGAGCCCCGCTCGCCGAATTTTCCAAATCGTAAATCGTAAATGAATTGTCGTAAATGCTCTTTACATGATTTGCACGACCAGCGCATTCCCAAGCGCTAGCCATAACGGCAGGGTAACAAAGGAACACAGGGTGGTGGAGAGTAAAATCTGCGTGCCCACCGAGGGCTGTCCACCGTAGCGTTTTGCCAGCAATACCGGTATCACGGCGCTTGGTATTGCGCTCTGTATCACCATGATACGCTTGATTTCCGCCTCGACGGGGAGCGCCCACGCCATCAGCAGAATGAGCAGAGGCACCAGTCCCAGTCGTGCGACCAATCCGCTGATGAGCATGCGCGGTTGCCACTTGAAGTCCGTCAACATGTCCCTCATAAAACAGCCGAATAAAATCAGGCTCACCGGTGTAGCTACGGCTCCCGTCATTTCCGCCGCCTTCATCACCGGCGCTTGTGCCACATATTGCCCCAGTCCGCTCCACACCAAAATGAGAGAAACCACAACAGCCAGCAGCGGACCTCTCATAAACACCCCGATGTCCATGTCCCGCATGCTGCCACGCATCAACATGACTCCAAAACTCCATACAAATATCTCGCACCCCACGTTGTGTACAAAAAGCACCCCGAGCGTCGAGTCGCCGGGAGCACTGAAGAGCATTTGTACAATGGGTATCACGAAAAACGCATAGTTTTGCATCCCCGCCGTGAGTGTGAAAGTCCTCAGCCCGCTTCCAATGTGCAGTCGCAGCATACGAGCAACGACCCAGGCCGCTCCTACTCCCACCAGCATTTCCACAAAACCGCAGCCGGCCGCCCTCAGTGTGAAACCAATCGTGGATATCTCCGCATTGCCTTCTACGACCATGTAACGCATGATATTGTAAAAGATGAGACATGGGTATGCCACGTCCATCGCCAGCTGCATGACCGGTTTGTCCTCTTCTGCTTTCAGAGCTCCCTTGCTGCGCAACCAAAAACCTATCGCGAAAAACACGTATACCGGAATGGTTGACAGGAGAGCGTGTGTTACGATGGTTGTCATAGAACGTCCTCCCGTCTCCTGGTGTCCATGCGCCGCAACTCTTCCTCAGGATGCTTCATACGCTTGCATTCTATCGGTTTGTTCCCATCCTGTCAACGCCTTCTCCAGGACAAACAGGGCAAACGCATTTTCTAATGTGTTTGCCTTGGTTCAGACTTGCCAGGAATTGGCCTACGTGGTAGGATGCTGACGTGAAGGGGATGGTGACAATTGTGGCGTTTCTGGGAATGACGCTTTTTGTTTCGTGCTCATGGATGAAGCGCACGAATCCGGTGTTGCCTGTATCTGAGAGTGCAAATCCGGTGGAGCCCACGCCGGCGCAGCAAGAAGCGGCCATGCAGATGCTTCGGGAAGAAGCGGAAAAGGCGGCGGAAAAAACGGAAGAAAAACAGGAGGCTACGCCGCTGATGATTAGGGAACCGCAGCAGCAAAGAGAGCGGGCGGCGAATGAGGATCAAGACGACGATATGCTGGTGGATCCGGCGCAGCAGCGCGGGTTGCGTTCTCCGGCTCTGCCCAAGCTGCTGCCCATGGATATGAATGGAAAACTGAACCCTGGAATGTAATGCCTTTGGATGCTCCACCGCGTGGCTTCGTTCCGCAGCCCTTCGCCTATCACCAAGAGGTGGAGCTGCGTATTGATGCGCTGAGCAATGAAGGGGATGGCGTGGGGCGCATAAATGACTGGGTGGTGTTCGTTCCCTTTGCCTTGCCCGGAGAAAGGGTGCGCGTGCGCGTGTTCCGCAATGAGCCCAACTGTTCACGCGCAGATTTGGTGGAGATCCTGCAGGCCTCGGATGACCGGGTGGAGCCGCGGTGCCCCGCGTTCGGCGTCTGCGGTGGCTGCCAATACCAAAACCTGCGCTACGAGCAGCAGTTGGAGTGGAAGCGTCGCCAGGTGGCCGACCTGATGCGCCTGCGCGCCGGCATTGAGGTTCCGGTGCTTCCCCCCATTGCCTCAACGCAGCTGTACGGTTACCGCTCCAAGATTACCCCGCATTTTCATAAGCCGAAGGGACAGAAGATGGGCAATATCGGCTTTCTGCGCGCCGGAAGCCGCAGCGAGGTGTGCGACATTGTTCGATGCCCCATCGCCATGGAGGCCATCAATGAGGTTTTGCCGCAGTTGCGCCGACAGGTTCAGGCATCTGCCGCGCAGTACAAACGCGGAGCCACGTTGCTGATGCGTGTGAGCGAGGGCGCCGTGCTCACCAATCCCCGCGCGGTGTGTACGGAGCGCGTGGGGGACATGACGTTCAACTTTTTAGCAGGCGATTTTTTTCAAAATAATCCTTACATTTTGCCCGCTTTCACCAGCTATGTGGCCAAACAAGCGAGCGGTAGAGGCGCACGCTTCCTGGTGGATGCCTACTGCGGCAGCGGCCTTTTTGCAATCACGCTTGCTTCGCACTTTGAGCGCGTGGCGGGGGTAGAAGTGAGCGAGAGCAGCGCTGACTGGGCGCGTGCCAATGCTGCCTGCAACGGCATCTCCCACGCCGAGTTCCTGTCGGCAAGCGCTGAAATGATTTTTGCTCAGATCAGCTTTCCGGCTCATGAAACGGTGGTGGTGATTGATCCCCCGCGCAAGGGGTGCGATACTCTGTTCCTCGATCAGCTCTTCGCTTACGGCCCGGGACGGGTGGTGTATGTATCCTGCAACCCAGCCACTCAGGTGCGGGATCTTGTTTCTTTTCACGAGGCAGGTTATTCGGTTGCAGAAGTGCAGCCTTTCGACCTCTTTCCCCAAACTAAGCACTTGGAGTGCGTAACCACGCTTGACCGATTCTCATGAAACAGGACGAAACGCGCCTCTCCCGAAGCGCAGAAGATTATCTGGAATGTATTGGTCACCTCTGTCGCGAAAAAGGGGTGGCCCGGGTGAATGATATTGCCCAGCGCTTGCACGTCAAAAAACCTAGCGTTACTGTTGCCGTGCGTCGTTTGGCTGAACTGGGCTACGTGAGCTATCAGCAATATTCGCCTATCGAACTCACCGCCCGTGGCCAGCAGTACGCCGACCGCGTGATCAGTGCGCACGGCATCCTGCGTCGTTTCATGCGCGAGGTAGCGGGGCTGAGCTCCGATCGTGCCAATGAAACGGCGTGTCTCATCGAGCATATTCTCACCATGGAGGAAATTCAGCAGCTCAGCAAACGTCTGCCTGAGCAGGACGATTCCTGAACAATTTGCCACCCCAAGTGATCCCACCATTATGTCCTACGCAAATCGAGACGGTATGAGCATTACCACCGCGCTCATCATTTCCAATATCGTCGTTTTCCTGATTGACAATATGGTGGAAGTGCCCGCGCTTTACGGCATAGCTAATGCCATGTCCCCGGATTTGCAGCCCGTTCTTTTTGTGCGCGGTGCATATTCGTGGTTCACGTGCTTCGGGGAAGGGCAGGTGTGGCGCCTCATCACTTACCAATTTTTGCATGCGAATCTATGGCATCTTGTTTTCAATATGTGGGCTCTCTACTTCTTCGGATATGCAGTGGAGTATTTTATGGGAGCCCGCCGTTATCTGATTTTTTACCTGTCGTGCGGGATAGCAGGCGCTCTTTTCAGTTCTCTTCTGTTCACCACAGGGGTACTGGACGTGCCGGATGTGTCGCTTGCGGCGCAATACACACTGCTGGGCGACCTGCTGAATTATGCGGGCTTGAGTCCGCAGGATTTCTGGGAACTTATCCCGATGGTGGGTGCGAGCGCGAGCATTTACGGTGTGCTGGTTGCGGTGGCTTTTCTGTACCCGCGTAGCATGGTGCAGCTCATTTTCCCTCCCATCGCCATGACTATGCGCACGTTCGCTCTCATGGTGCTGGGTATCGCCTTCCTGACCGTCACTTTCAATGGCAGCAATGCCGGCGGTGAAGCCGGTCACCTCGGAGGCATCATCTTGTCGGCTGTCGTCATGGGAATATGGCGCCACCGCGCTCTCAAAAGAGGAGAAGGATGACGGCTATTTTCGACATGGACGGTACGCTTTTTGCGGGTGATTCACAGCTGCGTTTTGCTCGCTGGGTGTTGCGGCGCCATGGGTGGAGACGTCTCTATTTGCTCTTGGTCATACCCGCTCTGCTGCTTCGCGCGCTCGGTTTGCTGAGTACTCAGGGCATGAAGCGCCTTTTCCTTTGCTACGCGTGGAGAATGCGGCGCGAGGAGTTGTTGTGCGAGTGCTCCGCTTTCGTGCAGCAGGAACTTCTGCCCGCTGTACATGAATCTCTGCGCCGGCGGGTGGAGCAACACCTCGCCGCCGGGGATGAATCTGTGCTCTGTTCCGCCTCTCCTGAGTGGTGGACGGATATCTTAGGAAAGCAAATGGGCTTCACGTGCACCATTGCTACTCCGGTGCCGTTGCCGGGTGAACGCGTGCCCTTCCTGCCGTATATTCCTCCCCCCGGTAACAACCGCGGACGCGCCAAGGTCGAGCGGCTGGCCGCTCGCGGCATTGTGCACGCCCACGTGGGCTACACGGATAGTTCGGCGGATCTCCCCATGTTGTCCATTTGCGAGCGCGCTGTGCTGGTGGATCCTTCTGCCCGCCTTCTTCATGCTCTTCCTCACGCTGAGGTGATAGACACCGGTCTCAGACGCGAGCATGGGGTGTGTTTCGTCCTGCGTTGCCTGTTCGGTCTGTGAAGCAGGACAACCACGTCCGTACATGCTTCCACGACCACATCCGTCCCAAGAAAAAGCCTATCCATTTACGATTTACGATTTACGATTTGAAAGTGAGGCGCTTGCGCGCAAGTTTGGCAGAGCGGATGCGAAGGGATGTGATGAAACCGTGCGCGGTATTGGTTCGAAAGGGGCGGGGGCAGACGGGGTCTGCCTATGTACGATGTACGGTGTACGATTGCAGAGCTAGCGAGCGTTGCGCGAAAGAAAGTGGTGTGTCTCGCATCCCACACGCGAAGAAATGGGTTGAATGAGCCCGGAGAAGATTTTATTGGGACACGTGTGCTCCACGACATTCCTCTCGCACCTGTTTCGCCAAATTCGCGCGCAAGCGCGGGAATTTCCCAAATCGTAAATCGCAAATGATTCATTTTTAATATATAAAGAAAACAGGGCGCTTGTACATCTCTTTATGAAAGAGATGTCCAGCAAAAATATCGCCATCTTCCTTTTTCCTAGCGTGTTAATGTCAAAGACATCTCCGAATTTTGGCGAAAGCTTAAAGGGGAAAAATTAGGGATGAATCTCACAAGGCATTTTTAATGAGACAGAAACGAATGCTGAGGTGTACATCTCTTTCATAAAGAGATATACCTCTCTCCATACCAAGGCCTTCATGGAAACACCATGAAAGCCGAGGTGGAAATCCTTCATGCCAAAATACCTATGAAACTTCATTCACCTCATCTTTTACGCAATGCTCTGCTGGCAGCTCTCCTTTGCTGCACAACGGCATTTGGCACGGTCACCGTGACTGTGGATGGGCAACCCTCGAGTCTTGAGCAGCTGTCGGGAACCCCGAGCGGGTCAGTCAGTATCACGGTGGAGGGGGAAGACGCAACTCTGAGCCACCCCGTAACGCTGGATGGCAGCACTGCTCATGACATTACCATAGAGGAGGGGTACAGTTTGACCGTTACGGGCGGACTCATGTATGACGCAGGGGAGGCGGAGCTGACTCCGGATGCTCCGGGGGGTGGATGGAGGCATCCAGAACAATATGATTGGTATCCAATAAATAGCGTTTACTTTAGTGGTTCTAAAATTATTTTTGCTGCCGGTGAGTCTAAATTGAGTGGGGTGGGTGTTATCGTTGACAGCCCTGATTCTTTCAGGAACGGAGGCGTCTCGGTTGTTGTGAAGGAAGGGGCGAGACTTGCGTTAAGTTATTCCTATTATCTTCAAACGATTGAAATTGAAGGGGGAGGAGAGCTTGTTGCAGGGGATGACGTAAATTGCTTCGCTTTGAAGGGGAAAGGAACTCTGCGATTCAACGGAAGTTATGAAGATTGGTATGACGGAGAGATTTCTATCTTCGGAACCGGAGGCACGTTTGATGGGATTGTGGAGGGGAGTGGGTGGATAGATGTTGAGGGTAGCTTGGAGTGGGGCGAAGCAGGAGAAGATGTGGAGTGGGGCGAAGAGGGAGAAGATATATCTCTCGTGTTGGGAGAACAAATCCTTAAAAATGTGATTGCAAAAGAGACCAAATTGTCAACAAATTTGGGCAACTTCATTCTTGATGGCTCAAAGAACGAGTTCCAAATGATAGGGCTGGGAAATGTATACAATATTTCACACGTTTCTGACGGATTTGCGTACGTGTCCACTCCTGAGATCACAGATACTCTATCGATTGAAGCCGGCACCAAAATTTCCCTTGGAAAGCTTTATACTCAGGCTGATAATGATTCTGATTCTACAGATGTTTGGGATCCGAGGATTGACGCTCCCATCATACAAAGAGGGCTGAGTTTTCGCATGGAAGATCGGTCCCAACTGGTGATGAAGTTTGGTATAGGTGAGATGGGACCGAAGATTGCGGCCTCCGGCGCTATTAATCTGTCGACCACAACATGGGAAGGGCATGACCCAACCAAGCTGACTGTTCGAGTGGAATTCGCAGAAAATCCGGGTAAGGATTTGAAGCAGCTTCTCATTCAGGCAAACGGTATCGTTCTCACGTCTATGGGGTACAGAGAAGAAGGGGGTATGTACGGAGGAAATTACTCGAGAAGTTTCACCCTGCTGGAACAATATACGGATGAGAACAGCGAGGCAGACCTCAACAAATGGCTCAAGGATAATGTAACGGTCACCGTGAATGGCTATGACGATCCATATCTGATGGTTGAAAAGAAGGGGGAAAGTTTGATTGAGCTCTACGTAGCCGCCGGGGATGTTGCCGATCTTCCGGATCCCTCCGAACCTGGTGTCACTGTGACTGTGGATGGCAAACCCTCGAGTCTTGAGCAGTTGTCGGGAACCCCGAGAGGGTCAGTCAGTATTACGGTGAAAGAAAAAGACGCTATTCTGGATCATGATTTAACGCTGGATGGCAGTGCTGATCATTACATTACTGTGGAAAAAGGGCACAGCCTGACTATTCGGGGGAGTCTCACGTACGAAGGGCAGTGGCACTGGATGGACGAGGAAACGGGATTGGGGTTTCATGAAAAAAACCTCAATTTGTCTTGCGATACTATTGTCTTTGCTTCAGGGAATTCCAGACTGATGGGACTTATTGGTAATGGTGGGAGGGGCTCGCTCGTCGTGCAGAAGGGGGCGAAGCTTACGACCGATGCTGGCTTTGGTTCTTTGACGATTGAAGAGGGGGGAGAGTTGATATCAGCGGGATACGGTATCACCTCCGCTGCTCTGAATGGAAATGGAACTCTTCGGTTTGCTGAGGATGAAGGCCCTGAAAATGACAGGTACATAGGCGTTTTTGGTGATGGCGTTGAACCTGCAAATTTCGCAGGGAATATCGAGGGAGAAGGTCTCTTGGAAGTCGTGGGGGGAGGCAGAGACGACGTTTCAGAACGCCAACGCTTTACTGGTGTTATAGCACGAGGTACGGATTTGGCATCGGTCTATGGTGGTGGTGTATATTTGTCCGGTTCGAAGAACGAGTTTCGGAGCATAACGATAGGAGATGCGTACAATGGTGTCGAATTCGACGAGCATTCTCCCGGGATGGAAGATTTATTCATCATAGGGAGCGATTGCAAAGTGGTGTTGGGCAAATCCCTTGCCCAGGCTGCTGATGATCTATTCAGTAAAGAAAATCCTCAGATTGATGAGCCTGTCGTGCAGAGAGGGCTCAGCTTCCGCATGGAGCATCGGGCGAAATTGGTCATAATGTACGGTAAGAGTGAAACTGGTGCCAAAATTACAGCATCAGGGGCGATCAATTTGTCAACCACCACGTGGGAAGGCCATGACCCAACCAGACTGACAGTTCGGGTAGAATTCGCAGAAAATCCGGGTAGGGATTTCAAACAGCTGCTCATTCAGGCGAATGGTATAGTTCTTTCGTCCATGAAATATGATCTGAAAGAGCAATTTGAGAAAGAGTTTACCCTGTTGGAGCAATACACAGATGAGGATAGCGAGGAGCTGCTCAACAAATGGCTCAGGGAGAATGTGGGTGTCGAAGTAGACGGTTATGAGGATCCTTACTTAATGGTTGAAAAGGAGGGAGAAAGTCTCGTTCAGCTCTACGTAGCCGCCGGAGATGTTGCTAACCTCCCGGATGACCCCGAACCTGATACGCCGGGGACGGACACGCCGGGAACGGATACGCCGGGAACGGATACGCCCGGGACAGATACACCGGGAACGGATACGCCGGGAACGGACACGCCGGGAACAGATACGCCGGGAACAGATACGCCGGGAACAGATACGCCGGGAACAGATACGCCGGGAACAGATACGCCGGGAACGGACACGCCGGGAACGGACACGCCGGGAACGGACACGCCGGGAGCGTCAAATCCTGATACCATTTTTGCACCGCTGGCGACTTCCGAAAACACGCAGGCTGGTGCAGGTATGCTCTACCATGCCATGAACCATTCGACCTCCTCGGAGTTGCAGAATGTGGTAGGTGTCATCGCAGAACTTGCTCAAATCGGGCAGGGAGGACAGCCGGCGGTAGCCATGGCTGCGATGATCGCCGAGCCGGGAACCGCGGAGATGCTCATTAAAGAGACAGCCATTGATCCGGTCGTGGCCAAGAGCGAAGCTCAGCGGCTCATGTCTGCCGTGGTCGGCAGTGCTGTGCCGGCGCTGGGAGCTGCGCAGCGGGATGCTATGCGTGGACAGCTCTCACGCGCTGCTTCGCGGGCAGCACGCCTTGGTCAAGCACCGGCGGCTCATGGCGATTCTGGTCAAGGGATGCGCGTGTGGATGGAAGGAATGGGCGGCAGAGCCAAGTTGGATCGATCCGGGGATGAGACCGGGTATGAACACGACTCATGGGGTGCCGGTGTAGGCGTGGAGAAAGCTTTCCAGGATGGAGGTACCACCGTCGGGCTCTCCCTCGTTGCTTCTTATGGCGACCTGAAGGTTGATGCGGCGGATCATGCCGAGGGTGATCTGGATACGTACTATGTGAACCTCTACACTCACCATCGCAGTGGCAGCTTCCACCATAGCTTCGTCCTATCCGCCGGTTTCTCGGATGCGGAGTTCAACCGCACAATCCGTGGTGGCGTTGCTCCCTATGTACTCGACTACGCCACCAACGGCAGTACGAACGGCACCGGATTCGGCGCCGCCTACGAATTGGCCTATGACATACCGCTCAATGAGCAGAAGAGCAGCCTTCTGCAGCCCCTGATCGGTCTTTCGTTCGTGACCACGAAGATGGATGGCTACAATGAAGGCGGAGCCGGTGATGTCGGACTCCATGTGGGCGAACAGGAATCCACGCTGACAACGTTGACAGCCGGGGCTCGTTTCTTGTCTCAATGCGGAGAACAGGCATTCAGTCGCGCAGCTGTACTGGCGCTGCGAGCCAATGTAGCAGTGGATATGGGCGACCGCCGCAGCGAGGCAGATGTTTCCTTCCTCGGCGACCGCAGCTACAGCGGACGTATTCGTTCAGCCGAAACGGGAGTTGTGGGAGCGCAGATCGGTGCGAGCGTCAACGTGCCTGTGGACAGCAACACGGTGCTTTACGTGAATGGCGAGGCCGACTTGCGTTCCGGCTCCAATTCATGGAACGTCGGAGCGGGGGTAAGCGTCACGTTCTGATAAGCCACGCCCCAGAATGATCATCCATACGCCGGGCACGGGAATAACCCCATGCCCGGCGTACTGTGTGTACGATTGCACACTATCCCAGGGCAAACACATTGGGATAAGCTCGAAAAGGAGAGAAACTTCTCCCACCGCTCCATCACACCTGTTTCCGAATACGAAACCCGCAATAGCAGCACACCCCGCGATGCAAATGAAGTCGTTCCTTTCTCATTTTCGAGCACATCTGCCATCCAGAACATATCTGCGCAGCGCACATTATTAATAAATCGTACCTCGTACATAGGCAAACGCATTTTCCAATGCGTTTGCCTTGGGGTTTATAGCGTCTTGACAAATTAGGCGGTGCGGGCTAGGATAGCTGCGTGGAACAGACCGCGGTCAGCAACGCAGGACAGATGAATTTGCGCAGTCTCGTGAAGTTGTATCTTACGGGCTTGCTGACGCGCGGCGAGAAGCGTCTGGCGTTGCAGGAAGAGGTGAGACCGATTTTACGCCAGTGGATGCTTACGGCACGCCGTGGTGGTGTTGCACGCAACGGTGGGCTCTGTTCCGAACCTCGCCCCGATGCTCAGCAGGCGGCAGAGCCCGCAGAGACGGCTTTAAGCGCGGCGAATGAGACCAAGGTTTCTTTGATCGCGATGGTGGATGTGGCGCCGGAACCGACGCCGGAGCCGTCGACGAAGGAGCCCGTCTTTTTTCGTCCCGCCGGTAGGACACGGGAGGAAATATGGGAACAGGCGAAAAGTCTGCTCCCTCGCTGGCAGCCTCTGCGTGAGCTTGGTACTTTGCGGGACAAGATGGTGTGGGGCGAAGGATCTCCGGATGCGGATATCATTTTTGTGGGTGACGCACCCAATTACTACGATGAGCAGGAGGGACGTCCCTTTTGCGGAGAGGCAGGCACGAAACTGGATGAGATGCTGCGTGCCATGAATCTTGTGCGTAAGGATGTTTACATCACACATTTGGTGAAATATCGTCCTAAAATGCCGCGCCAAACAACCAATAATCGTGCGCCTGAGGCGGAGGAAATCCGTCTTTCCTTGCCGGTGCTTGAGTTTGAGGTGCGCTATGTGCGTCCGAAAGTGATTGTGGCACTCGGCGTGGTGGCTGCTCGTGGCATCATCGGACAGGGGGAGTTGCCTCTCTCCGCCTACCAGCAAATGACCGACCTTTCCTATTGCGGTGCGCCTGTCATTGTGACGCATCACCCCAGCTACTTGCTGCGTACGTCGATTCTTGCCGAACGCCGCAAGCTCTGGGAAGAGATGCTGCACGTCATGGAGCTCGCCCACCTCCCCATTTCTTCCAAGCAGCGCGGCTATTTCTTACCCAAAGGATAGTTGTTCCTTACTGGGGCAGAAACTTCTCCCCACCGTGTATGCCGGAGCAGACACATCGGGAGGGCAGGCTCCGCCTCTCCGCCCCGCGCACCGCGCGCGAACATCGCAAATGGAATCGCCTTTCATGGGACGTATGTGGAAAATAACTTTTCTGTGAGGAAAAATGCTTGACAAGGAGTGAGCTTTAGTATAACCTGCTGACCCGTTCCGATTATACGGATTCTATTCACACCTATCACACTACTATGCGTTCTGTCACCGTTCGTAAAGGAGAGCCCATCGATCGCGCGCTTAAGCGCCTCAAGACCAAGCTGGATACCGAGGGTATTTTGGAAGAAATGCGCCGTCGTCGCGCCTTTGAAAGTCCGATGGATGAAAAGCGCCGCAAGGCTCGCTCTGCCAGCAAGCGCAACAAGGTGAAGTGGCGCTTTACGAACAAGGAAGAGATACCTGCTTCGTCCGTCACGCCTGCTGAAAGCTGATAGACGCTCTCTGACCTTTCTTGGCAACAAGGTGATGCGGTTTTCATCTAGCGGTTGAAAACCGCATTTTGAGTGGGGATCGATGATCGTTGTATGGGGTCTGTCGCGCCTGTCTGTTGAGACTGTGGAAGGGTCGTTTTCAGGCGCGTGAACTTCGCGAGTCGAAAAAGGGCTCGCGCTTTTCTTGAGGTGTCCTAGGAAAGTTTTCTCCGAAGTTAGCCGACAAGGCGGCAAGCCATCGACGATCAATCAAGGCAGTGAAAGCCCCCGAGGGCTCGGGGGGGATTGGACAGCGCGAAGGCGCTGCCCCGCAGGGGTGAAAACTGCCGACGGCATAAGGCAGTTTGGCCAAAAAGCTCAGCTTTTGCCCGCAGGGCGAACCGCCGATGGGGCGGCGGTGAGTCAAAGCGACCGGCGGCCGTAAGGTCGATTAGCCAAAAGCGATAGCTTATGCCCCGCAGGGGTAAGGAGTCGTGAGGCGACTCCGAAGCAATAGGCAATGGAGTGCCTACGAGTTAACCCTTCACGGCGCCACACCGGAGGTTTCCCCGCGCATGGCGCGCTCACTTTTCAAACGTACATCGTACCTTGTACATAGGCAAACACATTTGAGAGAAGTTAATCGACAGAGAAAATGCTCTTATGGTCTGATATCAATGTCTATACGTATCAAAAATCGTGACAACCAGTGGTCATCATCATGATGGTTCTAAAGGGATCTCAGCACACATTAATGATTCGAAAAAATCTGCGCAACGCGCACATTATTAATAAATCGTACAAAACTGCCGACGGTGTAAGGCAGGTTGGACAAAAGCGCAGCTTTTGCCCCGCAGGGGCGAGTAGGCAATGAGGTGCCTACGAGTCATCGTACATCGTACGTGGCAAACGCATTTTCTAATGCGTTTGTCCTGGGGGGCCAAAGTTTGGACTTGTCATTGATTTGGCGCCGTAGTATAATCAACGCATTGTATGGCGAGAACAGCAATTATTAGCGACATCCATGCAAATTACCATGCTTTGAGCGCGGTGATCGAAGATGTGCACGCCATGGGGTGCACCGATTTGGTATGTTTGGGGGATATAGTAGGCTACAATGCGTACCCATCCGAGTGTCTGGACCTTGTGCGCAAGATGAACTGCCCGGTGGTGAAAGGCAACCACGATGAGGAGGTGGTATCCCCTTTCAACGCTCGCATGAACAATGTTGCTCGCAAAGCCATGGACTGGACGCGTAGTCAGCTGGATGAAACGCGGCTGCGTTGGCTTTCTCGCCTGCAATACCAGCGTATTGTGCGCACCGATACCGGTACTACCTTCTCCATTGTTCATTCGTCCTTGGATCATCCGAAGATGTGGAACTACATCATGAATGCAAGCGATGCGTCCAATAACTTTCCCCGCCAATTCACCCACGTTTGTTTCCATGGTCATACCCATGCCCCGAAAATTTTTGTGTGGGATGGCAAGCATGCCTCGGAGGATCATGATAATATACATCCTCTTTATTTGGAGGGATTTACAGAGTTTCAGCCGCTTCCTGATCTCAAGTATTTCATCAATGTCGGCTCCGTCGGGCAGCCGCGCGACAGTGACCCTCGCGCAAGCTATGGTATTTACGACACGGATCTCAATCTCATCATTATCAAACGTGTAGAATACGATATAGGTGCTGCGAAAGATGCTGTGATCAACGCTGAGCTACCGGAGTACTTGGCGGAGCGGCTCGAGAAGGGCATTTGAGGTGCGGTGGTGGTCATTGCCTCCTCGACAAATCTTGCAGAGGATCATCATGGCGGGAATTCTCAGAAATATGCTGCTTTTGCTGCTCTGCTTTGCGGGGGGCACGTTGCTTGCGCTCATTTTAGTGCCAGGCGAGCTGGAGCAGATGCGCTGGGAGGTGGCGGGGATGCCGGAGAGCTACCCGTTGGAGCAGAAGTTTCGACCGATATTGTTGCTGGTACTCTGCTACATTCCCATGCTTGGAGCATTGGCGTACTCGATGATGAGGACGATGGATCGCTACATGAGCCGCTGCTTCATCAACTATTTCTTGTTGTGTACGGCGATTTTGCTGCTTATCTACATGCTGGCTGATTTCACAGATAACATGGAGCGCTTCCGGACACGCTTCGATGATCCTCTGCGCCAGGCTCTTCTCTTTTATGCCTCTCAGTTGCCCATGTTCCTCTACCAGATTCTGCCTTACACGATCATGATGGGCGCGCTCTGGTGTTTGAGCAAATTGAGCGGAACGAGTGAGCTGATTGGCATGCTGCAGAGCGGACGCTCGCTGATGCGCGTTTGCTTGCCGGTGTTTTTGTATGGGACGCTCGCTGCGGTGGCATACGGTATCTTCGGCTTTCATTGGGCGCCTAATGGTTCCCTCTACCGTCAGATGATACTTAAGCAGGAAAAAATCAGCAGTGATAAGCCGTCCCCAATCATCTACCATAGTGATGCCTGCGCGCGTATTTGGAGCATAAAACGCCCCGCCTCCTTTTCCAACCCAGGCGAGCCTATGCGCGACGTCACTATCGAGCAATTCGACAACGTTCAATCCGGCAAACTCCTTTTCCAAATTATCGCAGAACGAGCCACTTGGAATAAAGAGGAAGCCACGTGGACTCTCTGCAATGCCTACACCCGCCGACTCGCGTCAGCCAAAGATCGCCCGCCTGATGAGGAGTTTGCAGAGGTATTGGTATTGCCGCTGGAGGAGAAACCTTACCAGATCATTGCGCCTACCCAAGATAACCGCATTGATGCAATGGGCACCTCCGTGCTTTATGACCTCATTAAATCCGGTGCTGGTTCGCGGCTGGATCGCTGTCGCTACCGCACCGAGTGGCATGTGCGGCTGGCACGTATTTTCAGCTGCCTGGTGCTGATTTTGCTGGCGCTGCCGAGCGCTATCACCTTTCAACGGCGTAGTCCGATGAAGGGCATCGGCATTGCGGTACTCCTGGCAGCCCTCATGCTCTTCTTGTACCGAGTCTTCCCTTCTCTGGGCGAATCTGGGCTTATCCAAGCGTGGATTAGCGCGTGGATACCGAACGTAATCTACCTGTTCATTGCGCTCTACCTCATCCACAAGAATCTCGCCCATCGTTCGATGCGTGAATGGGCTCGCGCCAAATTGCAGGGAGCTCCATGACTATCCCACGTGCCATGATCTTCGATTTCGATGGCGTTCTGTTGGACACAGAGTGGGCTATTTTTAACTCATGGGCGGAGCTGTACAGACGCGAGGGTTGCACACTCTCTGTGCAGGATTATGAGGTTTGCCTGGGTGCCGGCTACTCGCGTTGGGATCCTGCCGCCCACCTCGAATTTTTGACCGGGAAATCCTATGACTGGGATTCCGAAAATGCCTCCAGACAGGTCTCCATCGAACGCACGCTTGCCTCTCAGTCTCTCATGCCAGGCGCTCCGGAACTGTTGACCTGGTGTCGCGAGCACGCTATCCGCATGGTGGTCGCTTCTTCGTCATCTCGCCGCTGGGTAGCCGGTTGGCTGGAGCACTTGAAAGCCGATCGCTTCTTCGAGCGCCTCTTCTGTCGCACAGATGGTTTCGCCGTGAAGCCTGCTCCTGATCTTTTTCTTGCTGCGCGGGAGTTCCTGGATATTCCGGCACGCGATTGCCTCGTTATTGAGGACTCTGCGAACGGCGTACTCGCTGCTCGCAATGCCGGTATCCCATGCCTTGCTATTCCAAATCGCATGACTGCCGCCTCGGATCTCTCCGCCGCCACCGTACGACTCCCTTCGCTCACCGCTGCACTCGCCCTTCTGCAATCTGCCGAAAGCTAGCTGCTCCATTCCACATTTTTTTCTCCACACTTGACACGGTTCCCCATCTGTGGCACAATGCGAGCCGATTTGCGGCCCCGTCGTTCAATGGATAGGACGAAGGTTTCCGGTACCTTAGATGAGGGTTCGATTCCCCCCGGGGCTAACGAGGAAATACGCGCACAACGCGCGCGAACATCGCAATCGTACATCGTACAAAACTGCCGACGGCTGTGAGGCAGTTCGGACAGCGCGGATGCGCTGCCCGGAGGGCTCACCGGCGGGGTGGTGCCAGTGAGTCAACGTACTTCGTACATAGGTAGGCTCCGTCTGCCACCGCCCCTTTCTAGCCACCTCCGCGCACAGTTCTATCACATTCCGCCCGCTTCTGCTCCGCTTTCCCGCAGCTCCGCTGCGCATTATTTGCAAATCGTACATCGTACATCGTAAATCGTACATAGGCAACCGCATTTTCTAATGCGGTTGCCTTGGGTTTATAAAACGGTAACTTGCTTTTATGAGGGGGATATGTTAAAGTCTGGAAGATGAAGACTGTATTGAAGAAGGCAGCGAGCGTGTTGGTGCTGTTGGGAAGCATGCTGTGGGCAGAGCCGGAGGGGGAACAGATGCAGTTGACAGCTGAAGCGAATGTCCGGTCCTATGAATCCGGGCAAAGTTTTTTGGTGTCGCTGAAGGGTGAATTACCGGCTGGATGGCACGCATACTACCGCAACCCAGGCAGCGCGGGGCTAGGTATGCAAGTGCAGCTGACGGCACCGCCCGACTTTGTTGTGCAGGGACCGTATTGGCAGGCTCCGCAGCGTATTGTCAGCGAGACGAGTACCGTGTATGGTTATACGGCGCCAGTTGTGGTGTGGAAAATCACGCCCCCCGCGGAGGCGCCGGAGCAAGCGCAGCTCAACTTCAGCGCGACGGTGCAGCTGTGCAATGATCTGCAATGCGCTCCGCCCACCACGGCAAGTACGCAGCTGCTCATCAGGCGTGGTCAAGCCGAACCCGATTCGGGATGGAGTGGTGCAGAAAAACTTGTGGAGAAGCTGGGCGACGCCTCAGTGCAGCGCGTACGCGCTGTGCGCAACGCCACCGGCTACGAACTCTCCTTGGCTGATCCCGGCTATGCTGGCGATCCGATCTTCATTTCAGAAGATAACGCTGTGCACCCGGCTTTGCCGCAGAGCGTGCGCCGTGAGGACGGCACCCTGTACCTGCAGCTTCCTGCCAACATGGGGGACGATGCCATGTATCCTGCGCCGCAAACCCGTCCGCACGACCTGAGCGGGCAGCTGGTGTGGCCGGGAGGAGAACACACGACGATAGCAGAACCCCTACAGAGCGGGGCGCGGGGCGTACCTGCGGATTTTTTCGGGATAGCGTTTGGGCTGTTTTTGGGCGGCATTTTGCTGAATCTGATGCCTTGCGTCTTCCCTGTGCTAGGGCTGAAAGTGATGAGCTTTGTTGCGCTGAGCGGTGGCAGCCGGGGACGAGTGGTAGCGCATTCCCTGGCATTTGTTTCGGGCATTGTCGTAAGCTTTGTGCTGCTGGGCGCAGCATTGGTCGTGGTTTCCAATCTCAGTACGTTAGTCCATACCCCGTGGCAGGACTGGGCGAGTGAGCTGCTCAATGACATCGGCGGAGGGGATCGCAGCTGGGCAGCATGGATGCAGAATGAGTGGGTGGTGTATGGGCTCACCGTGCTTCTACTGGTGCTGGGGCTGGGCATGTACGGCGTTTTTGAAATCGGCGTGCGAGCTTCTGCGGCCGGGCAGGGAGTGCAACAACGCGGCGGCGTGACGGGTGCGTTCTTGCAGGGCCTGCTCGTCACTCTCGTGGCTACTCCCTGTAGCGCTCCTTTCTTGGGCGCGGCTATGCCGGCAGCCATGGCACTCCCTGGACTGTGGCTTGTCGCTGCGCTGGTCGCCATGGGGCTCGGTCTGGGTCTGCCATACATGATCCTGAGCGTGTTCCCCGGATTGGTGGGGTTATTGCCACGCCCGGGACAATGGATGGAATCCCTCAAACAGGGGCTTTCCTTCCTGATGGTCGGTGCGGCGGTCTGGCTTCTGGATGTGTACCTGAGCATGCGCAGCGAGGATGGTGGACTTTCCGTACTGCTCGGGATGGTGGAAATTGGAGCGGCGTGCTGGGTGTATGGTCGCTGGTGCCCAATTTATCGCAGTAAGCTGAGTCGTGCCGTAGGGTTGCTTGCCACACTGGCGCTGGCTGCCGGCAGTGTGTGGTGCAGTATGCCTCGCGATACTTCTAATGATGAGACGGACGGCACGACTTCCATTGCGTGGGAAACATGGACGCCCGAAGCCATGAAGGAGGCATTGGAGGAAGGCGACCCCGTGTATGTGGACTTCACTGCCAGGTGGTGCGCCACCTGTCTGGCCAACAAGAGCATTGCTTACACTGAAGAAGTGCGCCGCCTTCTCAGTGAGCGCGGTGTGGTGCTCATGCGCGCCGATAAAACCAAGGACAACCCCGCCATAGATGCCGAGATGCGACGCCTGGGGAGAAGCGCCGTGCCCGTCAATGCTCTCTACGTGCCGGGCAGGGAACCGGTGGTCACTCGTGAACTGCTCTCCCCCGGGTATTTGATGGAGTTCCTGCAGCAGCACCTTCCCCCAAGGCAAACGCATTAGGAAATGCGTTTGCCTATGTACGAGGTACGATGTACGATTGCAAAGTTCGCGCGCGTCGCGCGGGAAGGCGGTGGCAAACGGAGTCTGCCTCCGTCGTAAATGGCAGTGGTCGTATTTACTTGCCGAGGCAAGCAATAATGCGCTTGCAGGCCTCCTGCACATTCTCGCGGCTGTTGAAGGCAGAAATGCGGAAGAAGCCCTCGCCATGCGCGCCAAACCCAGCGCCGGGCGTAATGACCAGATGCGCCTCGTGCAGCAGTTTGTCGAATAGCTCCCAACTGCCCATCCCCTGCGGCGTCTGTACCCACACATAAGGTGCATTCTGCCCGCCCCACACCCGCAGTCCCACCTGACGGCAGGCATCGCTGAGCAGCTTGGCATTGCCCAAATAGTGATCGATGAGGGCTCGTGTTTGCTGCTTACCTTCGGGGGTGAAGAGAGCTGCAGCCCCACGCTGCACAATGTAGCTGGCGCCATTGAATTTGGTCGTGTGACGACGACTCCAGAGCTTGGACACGGGCACATCGTTGCCGACAGCGTCTTTACCCATGAGCTCGTGGGGAATGACGATATAACCGCAGCGCACGCCGGTGAAACCGCCCTGCTTGGAGAAGGAGCGGAACTCGATGGCGCACTTGCGTGCCCCCGGGATGGCAAAAATGGAAGTGGGTATCTGCGGATCGGTGATAAAGGCCTCGTAGGCGCTATCGTAGAGAATGATGGCATGCTGCTCAAGAGCGTAATCCACCCATTTTTGGAGCTGCTCGCGGGTGGCAGCGGCGCCGGTGGGGTTATTGGGTGAGCACAGGTACACCAAGTCCACGTGCCCCTGCGGCACCTCCGGCACAAAGCCGTTCTCCGGCGTGCAGGGCAGGTACACGAGCCCCTCGTAGGAGCCGTCCTCACGCGCCTCGCCGGTGTTACCCTGCATCACGTTGGTATCCACATATACGGGATACACCGGATCCGGCACAGCAATGATATTATCATGCCCGAAGATGTCCAGGATATTGCCGGTGTCGCACTTTGCACCATCGGACACGTAGATTTCATCGGGTTGCACATCAATGCCACGTTCCTGGTAGGAAACGCGGGCAATGGGTTCGCGCAACCACTCATACCCCTGTTCCGGACCATAGCCATGGAAAGTCTCGCGGTGTGCCTGGTCATCCACCGCCTTGTGCATGGCCTCAATAGCCACCTGCGGCAACGGCTCCGTGACATCCCCGATGCCACAACGGATAATTTGCGGTGCAATGCCCGGATTTTCAGCAGCAAAGGCAGCCACGCGGCGTCCGATCTCGGGGAAAAGGTACCCCGCGCGGAGTTTGAGAAAGTTATCGTTGATACGTGCCATAGCGGAAGAAATTATGCACCCGGTGAATGCTTTTGGCAAGGCTAATCGGCGTTCGTTTCACGCGTGTCCCAATAAAATCTTCTCCAGGCTCTTTTTGCAAATCGCAAGTCGTACATCGAAAATGTAATCGCCTTTTCTTGGGACAGATGTGACTTTTTTCCCGAGGAGGGGCTGATTAGGCTTGAATGTGCTAGCGGGTACGAGTAAGATGAGAACCAGGCGCGGGGAATGCGCCGGCTTACACATCCTTACTGCTATGAAGACGATTATTACAAATGCGCACATTATTTCACCCGGGGTCGATATTGAGGGCGGCAGTGTTTTGGTAGAAGACGGCAAAGTGACGGCCGTGCTGCAACCGGGCGAGAGCGCACAGGCAGATGCCGCGCACGATGCCGGCGGGCATATGCTGATACCGGGGTTCATCGATATCCACTCTCACGGCGCGGGCGGCTGCGACACCTGCGATTGCAAGGTGGAGAGCATCCGCACCATCGCGGATTGCAAAATGAAGGAGGGTGTGACAACCTGGCTGCCTACCACGCTGACGCTCGGCACAAACACCCTGGCGGATGTGTGCCGTTGCGTGAAGGAATACGCAGCTTCCCCAAATGGCTCTAAAACCCCCGGTGTGCATTTGGAGGGGCCTTACATCAACCCCAAGCAGTGCGGCGCGCAGAACCCCGCCTTTGTGCGCCCGGCGGATATGGAAGAATTGATGATGCTGCACGCGATTTACCCGGTACTCAACATCACGTTGGCTCCGGAAATGCCGGGAGCGATCGACTTTATCGCTCGGGCCACAGCAGAGGGCATTACCTGCTCCGCCGGCCACTCCGCAGCCACGCACGCAGACTTTGCGAAAGCGAAGGCCGCCGGGTTGCGTCGCCTCACGCACTTCTGTAACCAGATGAGCCCACAACACCACCGCGAAATCGGTCTGGTGGGCTCCGGCATGCTCGACCCTGACATCCGCATCGAAATCATCTGCGATACCATCCATCTGTGCGCGGATATGCTCAACCTCACGTTCAGCAACAAGCCCATCGACCAGATGATCATGATTACGGACTCCCTTGCCTGCTCATGGATGCCGGATGGACCCGGCCAGTTGGGCGGCTTGCCGATCATCGTGAAAAACGGTGTAGCGAGGCTGGAGAGCGGGAATTTAGCGGGCTCTACCCTGCGCTATGCCAAGGGTCTCTACAATGTGTGGAAAATCACCGGCAAACCGCTTAGTCAGCTTGTGAAGGCAACCTCTCTCAACCAGGCGGAAAGTCTCGGACTGAGCGAACTCGGCAAGATATCCCCGGGATACACGGCGGATCTGGTGCTGCTGGATGACGAGTTCAACGTGCTCAAGACTTATATTGACGGCAAGCTGCGCTACGAAGCCTGAGCCAAAAGCAACGTGGCCATGCTCATTTCGCCATTAGCACGCAAGCTCTGCGCGGCGCAGGGAATGGATCCCACCGAGCTGCGCGGTAGTGGTCCGCGCGGGCGTATCATGGCGGCGGATGTGCTGCTCGAATCGGTAAAATGCCCCACCAAAGCTGCACCAAACGCTCGCTGCGGCACGCAGTTGGCGGATCCTGCCACGCCACCTACCCGCGAGCCGAAGGACGGCTACTACGTGTACGATGCCGAGGTGGATATGAGTGCGTTGGCGAGCATCAGTTTCCCCATTGCCGGGCAGTGCGAGAAACTGCTTGAAGAGCGCTACTCTCTTTTCGACTACATTGTGCGTGCCATGGTGAAAGCCTGTGTGAGTACGGAGGAATGGCTGCCGGAACGGGTGGATCTCCTGCTTTTTGAGCATCAAGGCGAACAGACGACTGCCCTGCAAGATGCCGCAGACATGAGCATCTACCGCATCGCCCGCGAGGGTGCCCAAAACCCTCCCGTGCCGCAGAATTTTCGTCCCAATATCGTCATCTGCGATGCCCACACCTCCCGCGCCCAAGTTGCAGAAAAGTTGAGCGGGGACGCGCGTCCCGCTTTTGCCTTGGTGGTGCGCGGGCACACGCCGAAGGTTGGTATCCGCGCCGGGCGCACTACGCTGCAGAACTACACGCTTCCCTACACCTTTTACGCTGCAGCACGGGGTGGCGTAAGCGAAAGGGCAGCTAACCGCATTGCGGCTGAACTGCACGCTCTTCTTTTTAACCCGGTGCGCCTGCTCCTGCTGCAATGATATGAATGCGCCCGTGCCGGAAGTCCCTGCATCGGAACCTCAAAATTCCCGACCGCGCAAGCGCACCCGGCGCTGGTTTCTGCGTTCTTTGCTTGGGGTGGGAGTACTGGCGGCTGCCGGTAAAGGGGTGGATTACCTGCTGCCGCGTACCATTTGCCGACCGGGCGAGTGGCACGGTCCGCGTACAGACCATTTCGACGGCATGTATTTCCACAATGTGGCGGAACCTGCCCCTCCCGCCGACTACGGATCTGCCCCTATTTTGCGCTGGTTGAAAGACCGCCTGCACCGCGGCGAATACCCGGATATCGAACGCAACGCACATACGCCGCAGCTCGCAGAACGTGTGACAGGTCGCGATTGGGAGGTCACCATGATCAATCACTCCACCATGCTCGTGAGACTTGAGGATTACACCATCCTCACCGACCCCGTGTGGAGTGACTACACGAGCCCCATCCAAGGCATCGGCCCGCGCCGCACCCGCCCGCCCGGTATCGCGTGGGAAAACCTGCCGCACATTGACATTTGCCTGCTCTCGCACGACCATTACGACCACTTTGATGCACATACCCTACGTCTGCTGGAGGAGCGTGACCATCCGCTTTTCATCCTGCCGCTCGGTCTGCGCAGCTTGCTGGAATACCACACGAACAACGGCGTGCGCGTGGAGGAAAAAGATTGGTGGGAGAGTGTAGAACTGCCACGCCTCACTGTTCACCTCACTCCCGCACGTCACTGGAGCAAACGCTACCGCACTGCGGAAACAGCCAATCGCTCGCTCTGGTGCGGCTTCTACTTGGTCGGGCACGGCGGCGTGCGCCTTTACTATGCCGGCGACACGGCCCGCACACGCTGGTTTGCCCACATCCGGGAGCGCTTGGGGGCGCCGGATGTAGCCCTGCTGCCCGTCGGTGCTTACAAGCCGGACTGGATTCGTCTGCACCACACCGGACCGGCGGATGCGGTGGATGCCCTGCTGGATTTGCGCGCGAAACAGGGCATCGCGTGCCATTTCGGCACTTGGCAACTCGCGAATGAAGGCTATGCGGAAACGCTGGCGGATTTAGCGGCGGCTCTGGATCGGCGTGGTGTGCCGGCGCAGCGCTTTATTGCCCCGGAGAATGGTCAGACCTTGCACAATTCCGCTCCAGTCGCAAGCACTCACGCGTAGCCAAACCGCAGGGTTGCGCCCCGGCCGCGATAAACTCTTCGTACCACTTAATCCCCGACACTGCCGGACAGAAAAATTCGTAGGCCTTTTCCTCTTCCCTTTCGCAGTGCAGTCCCAACCTGCCAAGCATGAGTTGCTGCCCTTGCAAATAGAAACGGGTGAAGCGCATCATCTCCGGCAATTCCGTTTCTCCGTGCAGCACTCGCTGTAGCATGTCTTCGCTCTGCGGTCCGATGACGGCCATGCCACAGCGATCATTTGTCTCATTGTATATCTCAATGGTGCCGGACGGCTTCAAAGCCTGCAGACGGTCATGGATAGCAAATTCTCTGCTTGCCGGCGCTATCAGAAAAAAACTTCCTGCGCTCTCACGCAGCAATGTCACACTTGCCAAGCTGTTTCCTGTGGCGTCAACAAGTTCAGCCAACACACAAGATCCGTCGCGCACATCCGCTAACGGACGACGCAGCGTTTGCTCCAGCCAACCGGTGGTTCCATTCCCTCGCATGTGAAATTTGGCCAGGTAAGAAATATCGAACACAGCGCACGCACTGCGCGCCGTCTTGTGCTCCTCCAACAAACTGCGAAACGAGTGTGGAATCGTCCACCCATCCACTTCCTTCATCTGCGCTCCTTGTCTCACATGGTGATCATGTAAAGGTGTCGTTCTCATACTTCCCATGATGCCCTCTACCTTTCCGATAGACAAGTGGATAAAATAACCTGTTTCCACAAAAATTGGGGTTGACTCTCTTTTTTCACGGCTGGTTTTATGGTCGTTTTTTTCGGCGTCCTGTATTTTTGAGGTAACCGATCCTAACCCATTGTACCATTCTTTCTTTTCGGCATCCTGAATTATGAGGTAACACGGTTGCCTTGTCTTTCATTTCTTTGAGCTTGACTTTCCTCGCGTCCCACCTCATAATTTCCCCGCGCTGCGCACTGCGTATGCTGTCGGAGAGATGGCTGAGTTGGTCTAAGGCACTCGACTCGAAATCGAGCGTGGCAGAGATGTCACCGTGGGTTCGAATCCCACTCTCTCCGCTAAATATTGAGACTATTAGAGTTCTGAAGTTGGGTTAACCCGTTTTTTTGTGGAGAGGGGACAACCCATTTTGGGTCAGCCCAAGAAAGCGCAGGGAGCATTACTCACACGCTCTTCGTATAATTTTGTGGAATGACCCAACAAAGCAATTCTACAAAGTCGGCAAAATATGCGGTAACAACCAAA
>CANPYO010000020.1 GCA_947588645.1 uncultured Akkermansia sp.
AAGATGAGCAAGATGAGCAAGATGAGCAAGATGAGCAAGATGAGCAAGATGAGCAAGATGAGCAAGATGAGCAAGATGAGCAAGATTACGAATTGACAGAGGAACCTGGGTGGTGTATAAGGCTAAGGAGAAACGACGAAGACGAGCAAGCAAATGGCATTACCCGTTAATATAGAGGATTTACTTTTTACACAAAGTGTGGAGAGTTCACGGATAGAGTATAAAGAGTCGTGGAACGAGGTGACGGCGCGCTCTATATTTAGGAGTATTTGTGCTTTTGCGAATGACTTAGAAGAGATGGGAGGGGGATATATTATTATCGGGGTGGCGGAAGAAAATGGCGTTGTCAAGATGCCGATCAAAGGAATTGATAAGGCGCAGGTTGATAAGATCCAGAAAAAAATTATTGAGTTCTGTCATTATATTTTTCCGACGTATTATCCTAAAATATCAGTGGAGGTAGTGGGAGGCGCCCATCTTTTGGTCCTTTGGATCCCCACTGGGGTAGAAAGACCGTACAGGGTGAGTAAAAATGTAGCCTCAACGAAAGAGGATAAATCGATTCAACGTTATTACGTGCGCCGAGGGAATGTGACGGAAGAGGCGAAAGGGGCAGTTCTCACTGAGCTGATGACACTGAAAAATCAGGTGCCTTTTGATGAACGAGGGAACCCACAAATTACACTGGATGATATATCTTCGACGCTTCTGCGTGATCATTTGATTAAGGTGGGAAGCAAGCTGGCCGATAGTAAACAGAGTATCGAAGAGCTCCTTGATAGCATGGGATTAATAACGGGGCCGCCAGAAAATCGGATGATTAAAAATGTGGCAGTCATGATGTTTTGTGATCATCCGGAGAAGTTTTTTCCGTGTACGCGGGCAGAAATTGTGAGATTCCCGAATGGCCGCCTTGAAGATCCGAGTAATTTTATCGAATTGCCGCCCATAACAGGATCGGTGCCGGCAATGATCAACAGAATCTTGGATTACATGAAGACCAATGTGATTCAGGAAACGGTGATAAAACCGAAAGATCGTGCGGAATCTATACGGTACTTTAACTACCCGTATCAGGCCTTGGAAGAAGCCATTGTCAACGCTTTTTACCACAGGGATTACCAAATTAGTGAACCGGTAGAAATCATTATTGAACCACATCGTATAAGCATACTGAGCCATTCTGGTCCCGATCGCTCCATACCCGACTGGGTTTTGAGACGTGCGGATATCATTCGATCGAGAAAATATCGGAATCGAAGGTTGGGAGATTTCTTAAAGGAATTGAAGTTAACGGAAGCGCGCGCATCTGGTTTCCCGACTATTCAGTCCGAGCTTATGAAAAACGGTAGTGCGAGGGCATGTATTGATACGGGGACAGACAGGAGTTATTTCATGCTTGATATACCGTGTTGGGGGCAGCAGATAAAGAGTCGTAATGAAGATGACTACTTGTTGCCGACTCTCCGTCAGATTTTTCAGAGAGCGAATATGCGAGAAATCTATGTAGCAGATATACCGAATGATGAACAATTGCGCCTCATGATCAAGCTCCTTCAATTGACTTCTGAACCTATGCCTATGGGCACCATTGTGGAGAAATTGAAGGACAGAAGTCGTGCTACTGTTCAACGTTCATTGATAGCACCATTGATAGCAGTAGGGCTCTTGGAAATGACCATACCGTCTGCTCCACGTAGCGGGCGGCAGAGGTATGTTTCCACTACGGCGGCGGCCGTTTTCTTATGATGCAATTGGAGAAAGCTCTTCCGTAACGGCTGGAGTATTCGCCGATGGTATGTGGGTTTTCCGATATGACGAAAACCGAGCTTTTCAAATCGTAAACGAAAAAGACGCCCGCAGGACTGCTTCCACGGGCGGTTCAAAACGTGAAGATGATCACCAACCGATCATCTGAGCGCATTGTAACGGCTTAACTCGTATCCGTCAATCTTTTTGAAATCCCCCACCTCGACACATCCGTCCCAAGAAAATGTATCTCCAATAGGTAGTTAACGGCACATCATGAAGCATAAGCCGTTGGTCATTTACGATTTACGATTTACGATTTACGATTTACGATTTGGATTATAGCGCGCCGGAGGCGCGGGCTATGCGAAAGCTTTAGCTGAGGCGGTGGGTAAAATTGTGGGTGTTTGTTGGTTCGAAAGGCTTCGAATTTGCGGAGCTGTGTCCCCGGCTTTGCTACGTCATAGGCGGCGTCAGGCGTCCCGTCCCCGCCGCTTTGTAATCACGCCTGATCATGGCTTCATCACATTCCGTCCGCATTTGCTCCGCTCTCCCCGCGCCGCAGGCGCGCGAATTCCTCAAATCGTAAATCGTACATCGTAAATGAATAGTCTTGCCTGCCTATCGGTAGCGCACCTCGGGTAACTTGGCAGCCAGGGCTTTAAGCAACTCGCCGTGCGCGGCATCCACCTCTGCCGCCGTGAGAGTAGCGGAAGGCTTTCGGTAGAGGAAACTGTACGTGACGGCCTTGCGGTCGGCGGCAAGTTTTTCGCCCGTGGGGTCGCTGTACACCTCCTTGAGGCGGCAGCTTTCCAGTAATTTTTGCTTGGCAGACTCCACCGCCTTGAGCACATCGGCGTGCCGCACTGAGGCGGGGAGTTCCAGCGTAGCATCGCGTCCGGAGGCAGGGTAAAGAGCGAGATCCTTCACTTTGAAGGGGGCCGTGGCGAGCTGTTGCAGCTTGCGGAGATCCAACTCGGCATAGTAGCAATTCTGCGGCAGATCCAACGCGCGGCAGGCGCTCAGAGCCACACGCGCCATGAAGCCACAGGCTTGGCCATTTACTAGGATATCAGCACTCAGAGCGGCGGCATCGCGGGCCAATTTGGCGGGCGTGATGGAGACCGTGTGCTTGGGTAACAGGGATTCGAGCACCGCGACCAGATGCTGCGGTTCCACAGCGCGGGGTTTCAGGGAATCCCAGCAGGTTGGGGAGAGCTTGCCTGCCATGAGAATGCCCAGCACTTCGACTTCGATATCTTTGCCTTTACCACCGCCTGTGTTGCGGAACACGCGCCCGCATTCGAAGAAATGCAGCACCTCCATCCCCTGGTTCAGGTTGCGTGCCGCCACCGCCAGTAATCCGGGTGCGAGGGAGGGCCGCAGTACGGCGTGATCCTCTGAAAGGGGCAGCGCCACGCGGATGGTATCCCCCTCTTGCAGGGGTTTCATGGGAAGCGCATATTGCACAGAAGCAATCAGGGGGTCAGCGCTCTGCTCAGCGATGAGCTTGAAGGTTTGCACCTCCCAAAAGCCGGCGCCCGCCAGGTGACGCGAGAGTTCACAGCGGAAGTCGTGCGCTCGATCCTGGGGCGTTTCGGGCACATAAATGGCCGTACGTGTGGAGGGAATATTGCCGATGCCATACACGCGCACCACTTCTTCCAGCAGGTCGCAGCTGCGCTTCAAGTCGAGGCGCCACGGCGGGCAATCCCAGCCGCCGGGAACCGCCTCCTTCAGTCCGAGGTTGCGCAGAATGCGTGCGGCTTCCATGTGCGGGATGGCGCCGTTGGTCATCACGTCCAATTCTTTCCAATCGAGCTGCACTTGGGGGAGGGCGCAGAAAACTTTGGCGCCGGAGCCTTGCTCCAGTACGGTCGCCTGCGCAGCTTGTCGTTCGGGCACGGTGCAGGGCGCCTGCCCGGCCACAGCGGTGGGCTCTGCCTTGCCGCCGGCACATTCCAAAATAAGCTGCACGGCTCGTCCCGCTGCGCGCAAAACATTCCAAGCGGCAGCACCGCGCTCAAAACGATAAGATGAATCGGAGCCCAAGCCCAGACGGCGGCTTGTTTGCCGCACGCTGGATGGAAGGAACCAGGCGGATTCCAATAGGATGTCCGTGGTCTGTTCCGTGACGCCGGAGTCTTTCCCTCCCATGACACCGGCCAAGGCGAGTACTCGGTCGGAAGCGTCGGAGATGACGAGGTCACTCTCCTGCAGCACATAGTTCTCATCCATGAGGCTGGTGAAATGCTCCGTCGGGTGGGCGCAGCGTATATGGAGCGCTCCTTGCACACGGGAGGCATCAAAGGCGTGGAGGGGATGCCCCAGTTCGAAGAGGCAGTAATTGGTGATGTCCACCACGTTATTGATGGGGTGCAGCCCGATGGCAATAAGCCGCTCGGCGAGCCACGTCGGAGAAGGAGCGATCTTCACGCCGCTGATACGGGTAGCGGTGTAGAGTGGGCAAATTTCCGGAGAGGAGAGGCGAATGCTGTCCCCTGCCGCCTGCGTCGGCGGCAGGATATCGCCGGGGTCTGCTTTCAGGGAGCGCCCCGTGATGCCCGCCAGCTCTCGCGCCATGCCCCAGTGGCTGAGCAGGTCGGGACGGTTCGGTGTAATCTCGAGTTCAAAGAGGGTATCGGTGCGGGTAAATTGGCGCACGGGGGTGCCCACTTCGTACTCCTGCGGCAGAATCCACAGACCGTGCTCCTTATCCGGCAGACCTAGTTCAGATGCGGCGCAAAGCATGCCGCAGCTCGCGTGCCCCATCATCTTGCCTTCCTTGATTTGCCAGCCCCCGGGCAATACGGCTCCGGGCAGAGCACAAGGCACTTTGTCGCCCACCTTGTAATTTTGCGCCCCGCACACAATTTGGCGCAGAGATCCCTCCCCGGCATCTACCAGGCACACGTTGAGGTGATCACTGCCCTCTACGGGGGTTTTTTGTACCACCTGTGCCACGACCACCAAGTCGGTGTTCACGCCGCGCTCGTGCATGGCTTCTACTTCCACACCGGCAAAGGTGAGCATATCGGCCATTTCGGCAGGATCGAGACCGTCCAGATCAATGTATGAGGCGAGCCAATTTTTAGAGATGTTCATAGCGGGAAAAAATCTTATTGGAATTGAGCGAGGAAGCGGACGTCATTTTCAATGAGGAGTCGGATATCGCGGATGCCCCAGCGTATCATGGCCAGGCGCTCCAGCCCGATGCCGAAAGCAAAACCGGTGCAACCCGCGTAGAGGGATTTGCCCGTTTCTCGATCAATGTTTTCGAAGACCGCGGGGTTGACCATGCCGCAGCCGGCAATTTCAATCCAACGAGGCTCCTGTCCGGTGGCTTGCAGCAACACATCTATCTCGAAACTTGGTTCCGTGAATGGGAAAAAGTGCGGGCGAAAGCGTACCGCTGTGTCGTCCCCGAAAAGTGCCTTCAGAAAATACTCCAATGTGCCTTTCAGATCCCCCACGCTCACCTCGTGATCCACATACAGCCCCTCAATCTGATTGAACGCGGAAAGGTGGGTGGCGTCAATGGCGTCCCGCCGGAAGGCGGATCCGGGGCAGATGATGCGTACGGGCGGAGCTTGCCTCTCCATCACACGCGCCTGCACCGTGCTGGTCTGCGTGCGCAGAAGCTTGCCGCTGTCAAAGTAGAACGTGTCCTTCTCGTTGCGAGCAGGATGATCCGGTGGCGTGTTGAGGGCATCAAAACAATGCCACTCGTCCTCAATTTCTGGCCCATCTGCCAGCGTGAATCCCATCCGGCGCAATATGCGTACGGCCTCTTCACGCACGATCGAAATGGGATGCAGTCCTCCCGCGGGCAGCGAACCGCCGGGCAGTGTCATATCTACGCCCGCTACGGCTGCGGCATCTGCCTGTTTTTGCAGCTCCTGCATACGGGTTTCCAGGGCGGCAGAAATGGCGCTGCGCGCAGCGTTGAGAAGGGCTCCCACTGCCGGCTTATCCTCCTTGGGTACGTCTTTCATCCCCTGTTGCACTTGGGTGAGCGATCCCTTTTTCCCCAGGATGGCGACCCGTGCATTTTCCAACTCCTTGATGCATCCGGCAGCGGCGATTTGCTCCAGCGCCTCAGCCTGTACTCGTGCGATCTGTTCTTTCATAGGACTCGCGGAAAAGCTATACCACATGCCGCCATTTGTCAAGTAAATACTAGGCAACCGCGGGGCAAACGCATTAGAAAATGCGTTTGCCTATGTACGATTTACGATGTACGATTTACGATTTGGATTATAGCGCGCCGGAGGCGCGGGGAGGCGAAGCTTTAGCTGAGGCGGTGGGTGAAATCGCGGGTGTTTGTTGGTTCGAAAGGGGCAATGGCGCCTGGCGGCGCCTATGTACGATTTACGATGTACGATTTACGATTTGGATGCTAGCACGCTGCGCGCGTTCCTGCGAAACAGAAGCAAAGTAGAATTTTCGAAGACGATGGTGCGTTGATAGAAGGAAGGTCTCCTGTGTGAGACTATGTCGGTTTCACGGCTTTGCTCAATCATCAATGGTTTAAGCTTCTTGCTGGCTTATCTTCTTCATCCATGGGAAACGCATGAGGAATGGGTTGAATGAGCCCAGAGATGATTTTATTGGGACACGTGTGGGCCACGCCGTGATTTTGCTTTTAATGCCTCCTCGTCTGTGTTACACTTCCTTTAACGTATGGAAGCGATAACTGACCCGGCAACAGAATTGGCGAAGCGAAAGGCCGCCGCCAAGGCGTTTGCAGACAAATGGACGGCTGCACCGGGTGATGAGAAGCAGGAGACGCAGAGCTTCTGGATTGAACTCTTGCAAGAGGTGCTTGGCGTGCGCAGTGACAGCCGGACTATCAGCTTTGAAATGCGCGTGAAGGTAGGCAGCTCTACCCGCTTCATTGATGCTTACCTGCCGGATACCCGGGTGCTTATTGAGCAGAAGAGCAGCAGCGTTGATATGGACGCGCCGCAAATGCAGTCCGGCGGGGATATGCTGACGCCCTACGAGCAAGCCAAACGTTACTCGGACAATCTGCCCGTAGATAAACATGCCCGCTGGATTGTGACGTGCAACTTCCGCGAGATTCGTATTCACGATATGAACGCCGCGAAGCCCGCCGTACCGGTGAGCCATATCTCCCTTGCTGAACTCCCCGAACAGTGGCACCTCTTGCAGTTTCTCGTTGATGCCCGCAATTCCCGCGTGGAAAAGGAGAAGGAAATGTCCATGCAGGCGGGCGTTCTCATTTCCCGGATTTACAACGCGCTCCTTGAAAATGCGGAGAGCGGGAAAGACGCCGCCACGCTGCAAAGCATGAATAAGTTTTGCGTGCGGCTTGTATTCTGCCTTTATGCGGAGGATTCCGGACTCTTCCGAAAGAATCAGTTTTGGGAGTATCTGGAAGACGCCGCAGACAATCCGCGTGACATGCGTTCCCGTATCTTGCAGCTCTTCCGCGCGCTCAATATGGAACCTGAAAGGCGCGACCGCTACGACAAGGAACTTCTGGCTTTCCCTTACGTTGACGGCGGGCTTTTCGATGACGGAGGGCAGGAAATTCTTGATATTCCCATGCTGGATGAGAACCTGTGCGAGCTGATTAAGGACGCGGCGCATTTTGACTGGCGCGAAATCTCCCCGACTATCTTCGGCGGGCTGTTTGAAAGCACGCTCAACCCGGAGACCCGGAGAATTGGCGGAATGCACTATACCAGCGTGGAGAATATCCACAAGGTGATTGACCCGCTTTTTCTGGACGCCCTTAAAGAGGAACTGCGCTCCATTGCAGAAGCCAAGCGCGGCAGCGAGAAGGCGCGCGCCAAGAAGCTGGAGGAATACCGCGATAAACTCGCTTCCCTTATCTTCCTTGACCCGGCTTGCGGCTCCGGCAACTTCCTCACGGAAACATTCATTTCTCTTCGACGGCTGGAAAATGACGCCCTGCGCTACCTTGCCAACGGGCAAGGCAGTTTCGGCGGTGAGCTTTCCCGCGTGAAGGTTACCATGCAGCAATTCTACGGGATTGAGATTAACGACTTCGCCGTATCGGTTGCCAAGGCGGCACTCTGGATAGCGGACGCTCAAATGTGGCAGGAAACGCAAGAGTTCTCCACGCAAGAGCTTCCTGACTTCCTGCCCTTGAAAGGTTACGACAACATACGCGAGAATGACGCCCTTCTCTTAAACTGGACAGAGAACACACCCGCCAAGCACGTGGACTATATCATCAGCAATCCGCCATTTGTTGGAGCGCGATACATGAGCAAGGAGCAAAAGGAGGGCTTATTGAATGTCTGCAAGGGCATTCACGGCGCGGGAGACTTGGATTATGTTTCGGCATGGTTTGTCAAGGCAGCGGAAACCATGCAGCAAGACCCGGCTACTCGTACCTCATTCGTTGCAACGAACTCCATAACGCAAGGGCAATCTGTTGCTCTTCTCTGGCGGCACATCCTTCAAGAGCGCGGCTTAAAAATCAACTTTGCCTATCGCACGTTCAAATGGATGAACGAGACGAAAGACACGGCGGCGGTTCATTGCGTCATTGTCGGATTCAGCGGGCAGAAAACACCCTGCCGCCTGTTTGATGAACACGGAGAAGAACATCGTGTTTCTCACCTCAATGGCTACCTGATGGAAGCGCAGGACATATTTATTACTAATCGCACGAAACCGCTCTGCAACGTTCCAGAAATGGGTATTGGAAATCAACCCATTGATGGCGGCTACTACCTCTTTACACCGGAAGAGAAGGAAGCATTCTTGGAGCAAGAACCGGGTGCAGCCCCTTACTTTCACCCATGGTTAGGAGCAGAAGAACTCATTAAAGGTAAAAAGAGATTTTGCCTCTGGCTTGGAGACGTTGCCCCGAACATTTTGCGTACACTCCCACACTGTATGGAGCGCGTTGAGAAAGTACGAGCTTTTCGAGCCGCTAGCAAACGAACTTCAACCCTAAGGCTTTCGGAAACCCCGCGCCGCTTCCAAGTGGAAAATATGCCAAAGGGAACCTATCTAGCCATTCCATCGGTCTCATCGGAGAATCGGCAATATATTCCTATGGCTTATCTGGATGAAACCATGATATGCAGCGACCGCCTAAGACTTGTCCCCAATGCAAACCTTTATCACTTTGGCGTACTTACTTCCGCTATGCACATGGCTTGGACGCGTGCCGTAGCTGGACGTCTTGAAATGCGCTATCTGTACTCAAATAAAGTCGTTTACAATAATTTCCCGTGGGCAACACCAACAGCCAGGCAACGCGAGAGGATAGAGGCTTGCGCCCAAGCCGTATTAGACGCCCGCGCGAAGTACCCTGAAAGCACGCTTGCGGGTTTGTACGACCCGAACACCATGCCAGATGATTTGCGCAAGGCTCACCGAGACTTGGATTCAGCCGTTGATGCCGCCTATGGGAGGAAGTTCACCGATGATTCCGATCGCGTAGCTCACCTGTTCGCGCTGTACCAAAAACTCACGAAAGCGTGAGGCAGGTTGGACAAAAGCGCAGCTTTCGCCCGCAGGGTTCACTGGCAGGGTGGTGCCGGTGAGTCATCGTACATGGGCGGCGCCAGCCGCCTCCGTCGTACATCCAACATCGTACATGAGCAGCTGCCTCGCAGCTGCTTGGCGTTTGCCCTGTGCATTTGCTCCGCTTACAAAAAGTATCACTTGACAATACCATCCCTTCGGGTACAATAGTGTTCACATAACCTCCCCTGCCTCGGGCTGGAATCCGTTGATTCCTTCAACTGCAGGGGAGGGTTTTTTTTTACCTGATGAAATACACAGAACCATACCTTACGTACGAGCAGCAAGCCCAGCGCCTGCTGGATGCCGGGTTACTGGCGGAAAAAACCGACCTTATCCAAAGATTGAGAGATGTTGGCTATTACCGCTTGAGTGCGTACATGGCTCCGTACAGGGTATATGATGAAACAGGGATGATGACGGAGAGATTTTCTCCCGGTGCTTTGAAAGCCGTGCGCAGACGTGGTTCGAAAGGCTTCGAATTTGCGGAGCTGTGTCCACGGCTTTGCTACGTCATAGGCGGCGCCAGGCGCCCCGCGGCTGCTAAGCCGAGATGAGTTCGGGGTTGTTGTGGAGGATGCGCAGGAGTTTGTAGGCTGCGGCATCAGGGCGGCGAGCGCCGGTTTCCCATTTAGAAAGGGTGGATTTGGAGATGCCGAGGGCGGCAGCGAAGTCCTGCTGATTGAGTCCCATATCTTGGCGCAGGGATGAGATGAAGGCGGCGGTGTCCTTGTTGGGTGCAGTATGACGCGTGATGATAAGAGCGCTGCCCGGGGGATCAAACGGGAGGTTGTGACGGAGACAGGAGTCGAGCGCCTGCTCAGCAAGGGCGTCGAGTTGCTCAGCTACTTTTTTCGGGTTAGAGGGATGGTGGCAGCAATCACCGCAGAGTTCCGGGAGAGAGCCGATATAGGCATGATCTTCCGAGCTCCAGCGGATGATGCGTGTAAAATTCTTGGGGTTGATTTTAGATTTCATGATCGATGCTGTTTGCTTTTTCGATGGCACGATTGACTTGTCTAATGAGGTAAGGGAGCGCGTCGTCGTTGTCGTGATGAGGAATGAGAACGGGTTTGATGCCGGGATGAACGTAGGAAACGTGGCTACCTTTGCCGCGCTTTGTATCGAGGCGAAAGTTTGCGGCGGTGAGCATTTTCTTGAGATCTCTAATTTTGGGCGGCACATGTAGATCATATCGGAGAAGATTCACAAGTCAAGGAGAAAATAGCACAAAAGGACAAAAAAAATAATATGTGTTTCTCGCAACGAAACGTCTTCCCGCGCCTTTCCTATCACGCCTGATCATGGTTTTATCACATTCCGTCCGCATTTGCTCCGCCTCCCCGCGCATCGCGCGCTCGCTTTGCAAATCGTAACTATAAAAAGCTACCCGCCGAGTTAAGCGCTGCAACGCCCCGGCGGGTAATGGAAATGAAAGAAGTGATGATCTTTCGATGGGGTCATTAGAGAACAAGCAAGTGAAAAAGTCAACACATTTACAAGCTCGCCTCTGGCTCGCGGGTAAAAAAAACCTACCCGACGAGTTAAGCGCGGCAACGCCCCGGCGGGTAGGAAAAAATGAAAGAAGCAATAGTCTTTCGATGGGTCTATTAGAACATAAGCAAGTGAAAATGTCAACACAAAAAAATAGCCCCGACACCTGCCGCAATCGGACAAAAATAAGTGCACCGAACGGGGGAAAAAGAGGGCAAGAGATTTATCGTTTGGACGAAAATAGTGTACGGGTTCACCGCTGACTCGCGGGTAAAAAAAGCGCCCGCAGAGTTAATGGGCGGCAACCCCTCTGCGGGCGAAATTTCTTAGTATGATAAGGACATATTACTTCCTTGGTGGTATTAGAACATGAGAAGATGGGAAAGTCAACCAAAAAAATCAGCCCCGGAGCCTGCCCCCTTGCGGGGACAGGTCGGGAGGCTACTTACAACAACAGCTGGCAGATGAGAAATAGAGCCTCAATTCCCCATTCCACAAGCAGAGGGCTTGTGGCCAGCGTGTTCGCATATGTCTTTCTCATAACTAAGAACCGGTTTTTGCCGAACCGGTGCGGGTAGTTTAGCACAATCCAACAAGAGAGGCAACAACGAAAGAGGCGCTAAATTCCACGCACGGCTTCATCACATTCCGTCCGCATTTGCTTCGCCTCCCCGCGCAACGCGCACGAATTTGGCAATCGTACATCGTACGTCGTCCATCGTACATAGGCAAACGCATTTTCTAATGCGTTTGCCCTGGCCTGTTTTCGAAAAAACTTGACAACACATCAACCACGCGCTACCGTGCAGATACGTTACCATGACGCAGCAACCATCCACCAACGAAAAAGCGTACCACGTGGATTATCCAAAGGTATTTCTGTATGGATTCTTCTCTGTACTCACCTTTGGAGCCGTCCCCTCGTACCTGCACCGCATGGCCCCTCCACGCGTTGCCATGCCGAACGTTGACAACTACGCTTTCAGCACCGGCGCTGTGGATGACTTCACGCAGGTTGCTCAGGACATTGCTGATGCCACTCGCAAAGCCTGCAATTCCCATGAGGCATGAGCAAAAGGTCTAAAAGGGACGCACCCCCAGTGTAGCAAGAATGAGCGGAAAGTCAAGGCATTTACGATTTACGATTTGGATTATAGCGCGCCGGAGGCGCGGAGATGCGAAAGCTTTAGCTGATGCGGTGGGTGAAATCGTGGGTGTTTGTTGGTTCGAAAGGCTTCGAATTTGCGGAGCTGTGTCCATGGCTTTGCTGCATCATAGGCGGCGTCAGGCGACAGGCGCAATGCGCGCGAATTTGGCGATCGTAAATGCATGGCTTTTGTCACGTTACTTAAGATATGTTAAGCAAATCGGGGGGAGGCCCATGTTGCCCGGGTAGGGGGAATTTTTGGAAACGAAAAATTTCAGTGTTATTGGGGGTTAGGTGTTCATGGTCAGGGGGATGGATGTGATCATCTCTTTTCAAAAGAGATATACGGGCGGATTTTTCACAACGAGCTGAGCGAAAACAGTATACAACTTTTTTCGAGGCGGGAAAAATAAAAATTTCGCCTTTGTTATTGGGGGTGAAATCGGGCGTTTTCGGCAGGGCGTCAATAGGCCTCTGCGTATATCTCTTTTGAAAAGAGATGTACCGATCTTCGCTCCGGAGGGGGCTGGTGGAGAGGGGGTAAGGAGGAAGGCTTGTTTTGTTTTGCGGCAGGGGGGCAAAAAAAATTTTTATGTTGAAAAACAAAAAAGCTACTGGACATCTCTTTTGAAAAGAGGTAATCTTTCCGTGTACATCTCCGCCATAATATATATCGTTCGGTGGCGGAGTGTCGCTTATTTAACCCTATTTATCAAATACGTCACAGTCATGAAACTGCATCTTCCTTCGCGTCTTCGTAAGGCTCTGTTGGCTTGCCTTGCTGCGCTCACTGCACGTCGTCATGTCCCTCACACGGTATCCACGGGTACGGCTCTTCTTGGTGTATTTTCTTTGCTATGGTCATCGTCTGCTCGAGCATCCGCCCAGCAACCGCCGGATTTCCCGAGCGATGCAGAAGTACTGTCGACTGATACAGGCGTACTGTCGAGTGATGATTCGGCCCGTGGTATGTCTTCAGATCTCGCGGATCAGCTCTTGAGTGACGATGAGCCGTCCGCCTCCACGCGCGCGCAGTCGAACGCTGCGCCCGACGAGATCGGCGCCGACATTTCCCTTTCCGACGATCCCACTGCTTCCTCCGATGCTGATGCCAACTCGGCCTCGGAGATTTCCCTTGCCGAGAACGACGGCATCGCGACTATTGCTTCTGACTATGCCCCAGTAACCCCGACAGCTGGGAAGACGACGGACAGCTACCACGCAAGTTACTACGGAGAGTCGGGCACACCGGATTATTCTGGCGGCATTCTGACATGGGATATCGGCAGAGGTTCGCATTTTTTCAATAGTACTCAAAATCTCTCCAAATGGGATGCCGAAACCGGAGCGGATGGCGAATGGATTATAGACAACAGCAGCACCAACCTTACACTGTCGGATGATGCAAGCCAGCTCGTGCACGAATATTTCTGGTCTGGCACTGGTAATCACGGCCAGATTTTGGGGGCTCATCAGGGGCAGACGTTGCGCTTCATTAATGAGGGCGCAGACGGAGGAGCGGAAGGTGGTGAAAAGAATCTCGAGATCGGCTTGTCCAGTTTAGACTACGGCTTTGTTGTGGGCGGGCTCATTGTTGAGGAGAGCACGAATCTAACGCACTACGTTTTGGGCACCCATGCTAACGATATAGCTCACCTCACTTTCAATCTGCAGGCGGGGACGGGGCACGATACCTTTGAGGCACTGGTGCTGGATAAATTCACCTTCAAGGGTCACGCTGCGGAAATTAACAGCAACGCGAACATTCGCATTGGGAACGGGAAGTTCATCGAATTTGCGGGTGCCGGTGGGCTGACTTTGGCCGACGGCGTGCAGGTGAATTTCACCACGGCGGCAGGCGGCTCCACCAGCACGGTCGGGGTAGGCAGCACCTTGACGTTTGGCGCAGATTCGAAGATATTGCTCGGGGATGGCGTGACCGTCGATCTGCAGGGAACTGCCAACACACTCATGGTGTCTGACGGAGCGAGCTTCGCTCTGGCCGACGGCGCCACTGCTGCCACGGTGAAGATGCACGTGAGTCAAGCCGGTACAGCTGATGGGAGTGTATGGGGTGAGAAGACGATCACCCTCGGGGCTGGCGTCACGATGGACGTCGCGATCGCACCCCAAGACGGTGGCGGTGTCTGGGATCTCAAAGGAGGAGAGGATAATGGTCAAGGTGGGGGGGCTCTGACCGTCACGGGAGGCGGGAAGTTGACGCTCACGAGCGCGGGTGAAGATGGACAGGCCGTTTATCTGAAGCTCCGCAACAACATGGAAGCCGTGATCGAAACGGAGTTCTCTGCGGAGAATGTTTACCTGTGGTTCGTGAACGGCTCCTCTCTCACTCTGGCGAAAGGCGGAACGGTTCGTGGCTTTGAGAAGGAGTGGCTGAGTGCCGGAAATCATCTTATTCTCGGCGGAGACTTAATCGTCAAAGACAGCGAGGGCCACTCACTGGGAGCAGCAGGCGCAGGCGCCAATATCCAACTCAGCAAGATGGACGGCGCCAGCCAAGGTGTGGTGTACCTGATTTACGAGGACAATGCGACGACGAGCCTGTCCGTGGAGGATCTCGGAAATCTCTTTAGTTTCGATGGCTGCATTACCGCCGGCGATGGCGTGGGCTATGGCTTGAAAACGACGCAGGCGGAGGTCACCGTGAATGGCAACGGAACTTTCAGCAACGCATTCAAGATGGACGGGGCATCGCTGAAGTTGCATGACACCGAGGGGAATGCCGATGGAATGACGTTCAGCAAGGGGTTGGTTGCCACCGGGAATGTGAAAATTGATTCATTCAACAGCACTGGTTCCGAAAAAGCCCTTTACACTTTCGGGGAGGCGCTGAACGTTGACGGAACGCTGACGGTGTTCGGTGGCAACAGGGTGGATGATTCGACGGTTGTCACGCTGAACAAGGGCGGTCAGGTAGGAACGCTTCTTGCGGGTTGGGGGGCGACGTTTGCGCTTGGCGGAGACCTGATCGCAGGCGCGTTGACGACAGATGGCACACACGACGCGACAGTCAAATTCAAGTTAGCGGGTGAGGATTCGGCGAACCTCGTGCTGGACGTCGCTGAGAACTCAAGCATTGATTATTGGGGGTACAAGTTTGCGGCGACGGAGGGCAGCGGCGCAAAGGTCGGATTAAAGAAGACGGGGACGGGAACGCTCACCTTCAACGTGGAGGGAACTATCGACACGAACGTTGAGATTGCGGAGGGAACCTTCCAGCTCAAGAACGCCGCGGGCAATGGACAGATCATCACCGGGAACCTGACGATAGGGGCGGATGGCTTGCTGGATCTCAATGGCTCTTCCAAGAAGTTGACCGTCAATGGAGATCTCCGTTTTGACGCGGGAACCGAGCTCACTGCGACCAATAACAACACGAAGGGTTTCAACCTGAGCAACAACGGTTCCCTCACGGTGAAAGGCAATTTCAGCGGCAGCGGGAAGCTGGCGGCGTATGGAAAACTCACGCTGGAGCAGGGCGGCGAGTTGCAGGGCACACTGCTCTCCGGGTGGGGGTCGAACATCACACTCGGCAAGAATTTGGTGGTGGCCGACATGGAGGCTTCAGCCAATAATAATGCGCGAACTTTCAGCAAACTCGGGGATGTAGAGGGCAACGTTTACATCCTGAAGAAGGTGAGTGAGAACTCAGAGATAGCGCTGAGTGAGTTTACTAGTCACTTCCAGGCCGGTGCCACGTATAATGCGGGCGTTGGCTACGGCAAGACGGGCAGCGGGACGCTGACTCTCAGCGGAGATGGTACAATTGCGCAGGACTTCATGCTCAACGAGGGAACAATGATTTTCTCGTGGGGAGGGAGCAGCAACACCGTGACGTTTGCGAAGGGGTTGACGATTGGAGAGAACGCAACTCTGCAGCTTGGCGAAGATGCGAATGCGACCCTTGTCGTGCAGGGCGAATTGTCCGGCGAAGGTACGTTGCACGGATACCAAGGAACGGTCAATCTCCAGGGTGGCAGTGACTTTACCGGCACCATAGAAATTGCTAACGTGCTCAATGTGACTGCCACCGGTGCTGACGTTCCGGCGAAGTTGGGGCTGCTGGAATTTTCGGGTACCAGTGGCTTGACCATGCAGACAGTCGGTGTTTATGAGGTGAAGGGGCTCAATGGTACGGGCAAGACCAACGCGGCTACGTTGGCGAATACAGTGGATGGTACGGAACTGGTGATCACTGCGGACGGGGAGGAGGATTATTCGCTGAGCGGCAATTTTGGCAAGAATGGGACAATAAAGCTGAATTACACTAAGAGAGGGACCGGTTCACAGACGTTGCAGAGTTCGGCGGCTGTGGACATTGGAGCTGTGAAGGTTGAGGCGGGGACGTTGAAATTCGTTTCGGCGAGCGGGCCTTCTTCTTCTTTGAGTATGTGGGCTGGACACGGAGGTGGCATCGTGTTGGGGACATCAACACAAACAACGCCGACAGAGGAAAAGACGGCTCATCTGATCATCGGGGAAGGCATAGCTGCTTTTTCGGTTCAGGGTACTCTGAGCGTTTATGGAGACGCTGACTTGACAGTGTTGGGGAACGTGAAAAATGATGGAGGCGCAGCAACCTTGCAGATATCCGGAGGGACGGCTACAGTGGCGTCGGTGAGTGATGCCGTTATTGCGGAGATTAGCGGGGGAAAACTGACTTTGGAAAACATCTCTACCTTTGGGGGGTCTCATGTCAATATCTCCGGTGGTCTTCTGGAAGCTCAGAACAATCTCACGGTGAACCAAAGCCTCAATCTTACAGGGGAAGGATCCCTGTCCGTTACCGGCGATTTGACTTTGGGATCAGGTGGTCACGGAACTAATCTGCGGAATGCCACGGTGACCGGAACCGTGAATGCCGCGAATCAGCGCAATGTGATCTTGGGGGAGAATGTGTCGTTCGGCAAACTCGTACGAACCGGAGGTAACAGCAATAAAGCCTTGGCCTATCAGGGAGCCGGTGCATCTGATTTGTTCTCCTTCAGTGCAGCGGCTGCCACTGATACTCTCACCCTCTTCGGATTGAGCACGGCTGACAACGTCATGACGGTGACGGCGGGAAGCGGCAAGACGCTGACGATGGCGGGTGCCGGGCACCTGGTCATCAATCAGGCTGCTCAGTGGACGGAAGCCGAGGGCTTCACCAACGGCCTGCTCACATTGGAGGGGTTGGCGGGCGATGTCGCAACGGCGGGGATCAGCGGAACCGGCACCTTGAAGCTGACGGCTGCGACCGGGAGCTTCGGCGGGAGCGTCAGCAGCGGCTTCGAGTATGATGCGGCGGATGGCACGTATCAGCTGCACAACTTCTCGGGTTCTCGGCTTGCGGTGAAACAGGGACGGCTGACCGTCGAGGAGATGGCGCTGACGGATGGCGCGGAGGTGACGCTGGATGGTGGCGTGCTGAGCATGGCGTCGGTGAGTCTGGCGAGTGGGACGGCGACGCTGGTGCTGAACATTACCGGTGACGCACAGCCGAAGCTGAACATAACGGGCGTTCAGATCGGTGGTGATAGTCCGGAAGCCGGTATGCTCCGCATCGCGAATAGTGCCGCCCAGCTGGTTATCAGGGTTAATATGAAGGATGCTGCGGCTGTGGGAACGGAAGGTTACAATCCCTTTGGAAGCGACTTGACGGACGATGTCAAGACGGCTCTGAAGGCGCAGCAGATCGTGTGGGAGTTTGAGACGCAGGATCAGGAGGAACAGTATGAGGTGGTGTTCGATGAGGAGAACGGCATAGCGAAGGTGGTGGAGGCGAGCGGCGTGGAAGTGACGTGGACCGGCGAGGTCGGGGAGACGACACTGACGTGGGATAAGTCAAGCTCCGTTTGGGACGGAGACGCAACATTCCACGACAACAACAACGTCACGCTGAAGAGTCAGGAGAGAGCGGTGACGGTGAATGTGGCGGATGGTATTGAGGCGGGGACGGTGAGCGTCGGGGCTGAGGAGCCAAGCGTGGCGACGATTTGGACCTTCGAGATTGGGGGGAGGTTTGTGGCGACGGAATTCACGGTGGCTGCCGGGGATACGGTGACCATGAGGCCAGCAGGCGAGGGCGCGGGCGATACTCGTACGGTGGAACTGGGCAAGCTGACGCTGGGCGAGGGAGCCAAGTTCAACACCCAAAGCGGCACCGCTTACGGTTCTTTCGACAGCTTCACGGTCAAGGGCATGATCAGCGGTGCGGAAGGCAGTGCGGTGACGTTTGCCAGCACGCCAGTGACCTTCGGGGCGGGCTTGGTCATCGACGGGGCGAACGTGACGCTGACAGGCTCGGGTTCGATGCTGACAGGGGAGGGCGACGGCGGTCTGACATTGCAGAATGGCGCCACGCTCACGATCGATCTGCTCGACTCCTCCTCCGAGTACGACGTAAAGAATCTGGGCGTCATCGATGTTCAGGCAGGCAGCAAGCTCGTCATCAAGGACAGCGGGGACTGGAGCGGTACCACGGTGCAGGGCGCCGGCACGATGGTGTGGGAAGATCTCGGGCTCATTGGCAGCGGTAGTGGCGCGCCTCTTGCCCGACGGCTCTTGGGGGGCAGCAGCCTGAACAGATTGGAACTGGCGGGCACGACGGGCACGCAGCTTCGCGCGACGGAGAACAACGCTACGAGCCTGGCCAAGGTGACGACGGTGGCGCTGACGGGTGCGGCCAGTACCTTCACCGTGGGAACTTCTCTGACGAAGGGCTCTGTTGCTAACACCCTGGAGGTTGCGGCGGGCGAGCGCGCGGATGCGGCGATCATCTGGGGCGACGGGACGATTGACCTGGCCTGGGATATTTCTGCGGCCGGGGATCTGAGCGTGCGGGCGGCGGCGACCGGCGACAGCAGCTTCAGCGGCAACTTGAAAGGCACGGACGGCACAGACGGCGCTCATCGGCTCACCATCACGGGGGGAGATCTCACCCTGAAGAATAGCTTTGCGATTGAATCGGGCACCTGGACCATCGCGACGGGCGACGGCGCGGGGCTGACCCTGGACGCTGATTTGGCGGAGACGGCGTTGGCGAGCGCGACGGTGGATCTGGGAACGAACGGCACCCTGACGCTGAATGCAGCGAATGTCACCGTGGGGACGCTGAGCAGCACGACGGGCGGCACGATTACCGGCACAAGCACGACCCTGACCGTGAGCAACGAAAGCTCCTTCACCGGTACGGTCAACCTGGCCGGCCTGACCCCGGGCGGCGACTTGAATCTGACGACGACGGGGGGCACGGAGAGCTCGGTTGGTACGCTGAATGTCGGTGCACATACGCTGACCCTGGATGGGGTGTTGAGCGTTCAGGACCTGACGGACAACGAGGGCGCCACCATCACCGGAGGTGGCACGCTGAAGGTGGACGGCGCCGCATGGGGTGCGGAAAAGGCCTTTAGTGGCACGGTGACAACGAATGTGCAGCTCGTCAACTCCGGAGAGCATGTGTTCACGATCGCCAAGTTCGGCAACGGCAGTGTGACGGTGGGAGACGGGTCGAAGTTGACCATCCTCGGCGCGGCAGACGGCGGCGAGACGCTGACCCTGGTCGGCGCAAACACCAGCGTGGGAGTCGAGGCGATGCTGACCCTGGGCAGTGCGGAGCCGGGCGGCGCGCGCAATGTCTCAATCACCGGCGAAGGTATTACCCTGGCGGGTACGTTGAATTTGGAGAATGTGGCGGGCTCCAAGAGCATCGCGGGTACTCTCACTTTGGAAGGCAGTGGCAGTGTCGATTGGACGGGCGATCTGGAGGTGGGTGTCCTGCTGGGATCGGCGAGGACGGCTCTGACTCCGGGGCAGGAGGCCAGTCTCACGTTGACCGGCACGGGCACGGACTTTGCAGGCGTCATGGATCTGCACGGGGGCACACTCAGCACGACGAATTCCCCGGACGCAGCGGAGGATAATGTCAGTGTCCTGCATGGGCATGTGACCGCCGGAAGCGTGCACGTAGGAGCAAACACGGAGTTGACCCTCGACAGTTATACCCTGGGGGGAACGAGCAACTCGGTGGACGGCAGGCTGAATGTGAAAGGCGGCACGCTGGAGGGGGTGAGCGGCAGCGGCACGGTGAGCACCACCGGGGAGCTGGTATTCGGCACGGTCAGCTTCACCGGCACGCTGAATTTGGACGGAGAGGACGCTTTGGTGGCGGCTGAGTCGGGCTTGACGCTCGGCGCACTCACCGGCGACGGCACGCTGAATTTGGGGGCTGAGCAGACGCTCACCCTCACGGGCACGACAGACGACGGTACGTTCAGCGGCGCTTTGGGAGCCGGTACGCACAGCTTGGTCTACAACGGAACTACCGGTACCGGCAAGCAGAGTTTCACGACGGAAACCTCTTGGAACGAGCTCACCCTGAACGGCATGGGCATTCTGGCGCTCAATGGCGGCACGGTTGCCACGCTGACGGAGGGTTCGAACGGCAAGTTGGAGGTGGGTGAGAATGGTCTGACCATCACCCAATGGACGGAGAACGCGAGCCTCTCCTCGCTGACGCTGAACGGCAACCTGACTGTCAACGGCGGTGTGGTGAATGTGGGGAGCGTCGAGGGAACGGGCAGGCTTGTGCTGGATCTGACGGGGAAGAACGTGACGTTCGCGGACGTGGACGGAATGAAGTCTCGCGACACGGTTCTGCAGGTCACGCTCGATGGGCTCGGCGACATTTTGCAGAGCGACACAGGAAGAACTTACGATTTGTTCGGAGCCGATAAGTCGGGGTTGAATATCGATGCCAGCAAGTACACCTTCAAGTTGGCCGATGAATACACGGGATGGTTGGTCACGTTGAATCCGTCCACCGGTCAGCTCAGCTTTGTGGTGGACGGACCTCTCACGTGGGAGGGGAGCGGCGACTTCACGTGGGAGGCGGCGAACACGGGCGACGTCCCCGGCTGGAACGTGCATTACGCGCCGTTCTCGGCGACGCAGGATGTGGTGCTGCTCGGGGCAAGCACGACGGAGGAAACAACGGTCACAGTGACCCTGAACGGTGAGGTGCCCGTGAACAATCTCACCATCGGCGCGCCTGATACGGGCTTCTCCACCTACAAATTCGTAAAGACTGCAGATACGGACAGCTTGACCGTGGCGGGCAACATGACCCTGAATGACAGCGCCGAATTCGCCGTCAGTACCACGGTGGGCGGGACAGTAGTAGCCAACGGCAACCTGACACTTGGTGGTGGCGCTAGTTATACCTTCAATTCACTCACGCTTGCCGGGGGAACGACGCTGACCTTGGACGGGAGCAACCTTACGGTCAATAGCACGAACATCACCTTCGGCAGCTCTGCAGACGACGCAGCCACGATCAGTGGCGAAGTCGCCGGGACCGGCTTCACCACGCTGACGATTGGGAACGGTGGTTCGCTCGCAAGTACCAAAGATGTCTACGCCTCCCTCGAGAACGTCCATCTGATCTCAAACTTTACTGTCACAGGGAACACTACTCTTCATTTTCACGGCAATATCACGGGAGGTATTGTGGAAGCTCAGAAAGGAGCTCTGCAGTTTGACGGAACGGAGATTACGACTCAAGAAATCAAATTGGCTACGAGCACTGGAGGTCCCAAGATATACGTCTCCGGAAGTAAGGCGGTCATTCATGCCGGCACGATTTCGAGCACTAACTCCAGCCCGGGTTCTGCCGTTTACTTTTCGGGTGCGGGACAGCAGATTGATGGAACGGTGAACTGGAACGGTTCCGGTAGTCTCCGGTTCACGGGGGGTACAGGTGACAACAAGACCACATTCTCCGGCAATGTGACCATGAACGGGGGTTCGTTTTGGGTGGGAGAAAACAATGCAAGCGCATTGGAAATGACGGGTAATCTGTCGCTCTCGGGTGCTGACGTACACATTAAGAGCGGTGGCAGCTTAACTGTCACCGGTAAGCTTTCGGCAGTGGGGGCGTCGCACATTACGGCAGTGAATGAAGGGCAGACCTCCCTCCCGGACTTCATCTTGGAAGACAACACGGAGGATCCTGAGAATGTGGAGGCGACTTTGGAGGGAGTCAACCTTGTCAAGAAGGGGACCGGAACCCTCAACTGGCTCGGTGAGATTAAGGCTTACCCGAACAATAGCGATCCCCATCCATTGAGTGCTCTGGACATCCAGGCCGGGACACTGGCGCTCGGAGATGCCACGCACAATCCGGCTATTGCCGTAAGCAAGCTTACTATCGGTACGGCTGATGCGGGTGCGACGGTGGATGTGTACACCAACGCTAACAAGAATATCAAGGACATCGTCCTGAGCCACGAGAACAGCAAGTTGGTGATTCATGGAAGCGCGGTTGCAGAGGAAAGTTCAGAGCATAACTGGCTCAACGGCGGAACCGGACCCAACTTTGGAGCCTACGCTCATGGCAATGGTAGCGTGATAGTCAGTGGTCTGGGAGTGTACTTGAGCAGAGAAGGCGGCGTCCATGAGGGTACATTGCTTTGGGCTCTGCTTGCTGACCAGACTAGTGACGATGCATTCGACACGACGAAATCCATCGGCAAGCTCTCTCTGCAGGACGGCACGACATTTGTATTGGAGGCCGAGATGAATCCCGCCAACAAAGGTCACCGGTTGAATAACCTGCGCCAGATTGAGGTGCAGAGTGACAACAGCCTGGTGATAGGCACTAACGGCTCAGGTGGTAATGCTAGACTCGCTTTGTCTAAGAGACAGGAGTTCGACGGAGTTGGGAATACGATTCATCTCAAAGGGGATGGTTCCAAAGGAGAGTATAGTGGAGTTTCCATGGACGCGGCTCTGTACGTTACGGCCAATAACACTACGATTGCGTGGGACATTGTTGCGGATGGGGACACGAGCATTGGAGTTAATAGCGCGGCGACGGCCACGTTGTCCGGCAATTTGGATGCCGGTGAAAAAGAAGCTCCTGCTCAAGGAGGCTACACCATCACCAAGAAGGGAGCTGGCACGCTGGTTCTTGGCGACGGCTTCACGACCAACGCCGACCACGCGGGCGTGCTGGATGTGGCGGGAGGCACATTGAGTCTGGCGTACACAGCCGCTGCTGCGCTGACGAACTATGACATCACGCTGGGCAGCGGCGTTGTGTTGAACTTGGGTGGCGCGACGTATGAGGTGAAGAGCTTGGCTGATGAGGTGGGAGGAGTGACCGGGTCAATTACAGGCACGGGAACGCTGGAGATCAAGGATACGGGTGACCACAGCACCGCGACGAGCGTGGGCGTGGACGTGAACCTGATCATGAGCGGCGCGGGCTCGCAGAGTATCACGGGCAGCTTCGGAGGCACAGATGTCACGGTGAGCGGCGGCGGCACGTTGACGCTGGGTTCTGATGTAAATCAGGTGGATGCTAAGGGGCACATTTGGTTGACGAATGGTACACTTGTTCTCGCGAACGCGGCGAACGATGTGGTTGGGGCAGTGAGAAGATCTGGCAAAGGGAATGGCTACTTGAGGCTGCAAAGTAACTCGACGCTGAGATTGGGCGGAATGATTGGCGATTTTGTGCTGCAGGATGCGGAGGGGAATGCTCTGGATGCAGAGGATAACCTGGCACTGACGATTACGGCAGGAGGAGCAGCAAACAACTACAGCGGCGATTTGATTGTTACCTCGCTCACAATGGAGGGCGCGAACAATCAGCAGTTCTCCGGCAATGTGACGGCGATGAGCACGACGGTTACCAGCGGCACCTTGATTGTGGGGGCCGACAGGAAGGAGGTGAATCTCGGGGATGTATCTTTCGATGCAGTAAGACGCGGTATCCTTACGGTGAATGGTGTGGTGAACGCCAGCAACTTGACCAACAATGGCGAGATCGAGGGTTCGGGCATGCTTGTGCTGAATGATGCCGAGGGCACAGAATTTGCCGGCACGGTGAGCAGCGGCTTCACGTACGCGGGCGGGGCGGACTATACCCTGACGCAGGCGTTCGGCGGCACGGCGTTGGCGGTGCAGGGAGGCACGCTCACGCTGGCAAGTGTGACCAGCGCGCTCACGAGCTTGACGCTGGGTGAAACAAAAGCCGCAGAGTTGGCAGTGAACACCGAGAGTTTGACCTTGGCGGGTGAACTCAATCTGACCAATGACAATATACTGACGCTGACGACGATTCAGGGCGGCGGCGCTCAGCAGCTGGTGTTGGAGGACGGCGCCCGCGTGGAGGGCGCGGGAACGCTGACGCTGGCGCTCACGGCAGAGATGCTGGACGACGATGCGCAGAGTGGCACGATCCGGCTGGTGCAGGGGATGAAAGAGGCTTACAAGAATCAGATCCTCGTGTCCCTCACCGATGATACCGATCACGCGCTCGGACGCGTCGCGCTCGACGCTGACGGGTATCTCATTTGGGGCGATGCTACCGCCCTTACTTGGGGGCGTCCGGACGGTGCGGGAACGTGGGCTAACGATGCTGCTTTCGGTGCGTCGGATACTGAGGCTGACAAGTTCACCACCGGCGCCTTCGTGAAGTTTGTAGACGACGGCGACGTGGACAAGACGGTGGAGATTAGCGGAGACGGCGTGGAGACCGGCAAGATGACCGTGGCGAGCGGTGCGGGCGATGCAGGCTGGACCTTCTCCGGCGGCAATCTCACGGTGAACGGCGCCCTCACGGTGGGCCCGGATGGTGATTCCGCAAGTGCTGCGGATGTGACCTTCAACAACGCCGGAGTCACGTTCGGCAGAGTGGATATCAAGGAGGGTTCGAGCGTCACGCTGGGTTCTGATGTTGCTACATTCTCTGCTGCCGGTGGTGTGACCGTGGAAGCGGGAGGCGAGTTTGTGGTGGCGAACAAGGTCGTTTACAATGCGTACACATCCACCACAGGCACTGTGTCGGGCGCGGGAAGTATCGTGATTCAGGGACTGGGGGGAACTTTCAGCAGCACTGGTGCATGTAGTCAAGGAAGCGGTGACCGCGCCCAAAGGGGACTTTTTGGCATGCTCAGCGGTAGTACGGGTATAGGGAATATTGTGCTTCGCGGGGATAGCGTGTTGGCTACTTGCGATAACGATGCTACGAATGTGTTCGGTAAAGTGCTGGATTCTGTTGTGGTTGAGAGCGGCGCGAGTTTGTGGTTTTACAGAATTGGTGCCTTTGATACACGGGAAGGAGAAGACGGAACGGCTCGTACGTTGTATCTAGACGGCGCTGGGAGCGAGAATCATGCAGCAGCGTTGAAGTCCAGCAATGGCGATAAGACGATTGCCTGGAATGTGTCGCTGGCTGAGGGAGCGGACGGCAGTACCGGCGCCACCATTCAAGCCGATTCGAGCCTGACCATCTCGGGGGATTTGGATTTGGCAGGAAAGACTCTCACTAAGACCGGAGGATTGGCTTTGACCATCTCCGGCACTGTGACGAATGTCGGCACGATCGCGGTTAATGCAGGGTCTATGACCATCTCCGGGGAGTTGAATCTGGCGAGCGAGACCCTCACCAAGACCGGCGGATCGACTTTGCTCATCACCGGCGATGTGACGAATGGCGGTACCATTGCCGCAACGCAAGGAAATTTGCAATTCAAGATTGCCGGGGGTGATGTCAAGACGGTTGATCTGCAGGGCTTGATCTTGGATGTGAGCGCCGGAGGTGTGGCCTTTTTCAATGCCGACGGTGTCGAGGTTGCCACAGGTCAAGGAACTCGCTACATTATCGGAGGATTGACGGGAGAGGGAACAGGCTCCGTAGGAGCGGCAAACAACGAGTGGACTACCATCGTTATCGATTACAGCGGAGAGAGTGAGTTGGTAGCGGGAGTGAATATGCTTCAACCGGGTGGCAGCTCCTTTTACGCATCGCTCGAAAAAGCGGGGAGCGGCACTCAGAGGATTACCGGTGTTACAACAGGCGGGAAACAATTCCACGTATTCGGGCTCTCTGTGACAGGGGGACTTCTGTCCACCAAGCCGTCGGAAAGCGAGGGAAGTGAGGTGGATATACGGACAAACGGGTCGGTATCGGTAGTAGCCGCGGAAGGGCAAGTCAGTGCCATGCTGGAGACAGGAAGTCTGATTTGCGGCTCGTATAACGGTACCTCACCGGCAATTACCGTTGGACGAGGTGGAACGCTGAGCTTGAGCGGGAATTTGTCGGACGGTGCTACTTCTGCTGCTCTGCCTAGTCTTCCCCTGATTGTCGAGAATGGCGGGCGTGTGGAAATTGGAGGCTGGTACGGAGGAGCCAATCAGAATACCAACGGCGGAGCCGTTACGATTTCCTTGGGCGGTACGATGACGGTGGGAGGTACGTTCAGGTCCGGCACGGTGAGCCTCTTCGGGGAGAATAGTGCCCTGACCTTGAAGGATGCGACTGAGGCCTTTGCGTCGGACAGCACGGCGGGTACGCTGGCGGTGGGTGAGAGTGCGACGGTAAAGGTGGGGGCGAACCGTAGTCTGACGGTGACCACGCTGAGCGGCGGTGGGAGCATCACCGGCACGGCGGATGGCACGGGCACGCTTGTATTGAATTTGGGTGCTGATGCGGAGGCGATCGAAACAGCGATCAGCACGAATCTGGAGTTCACTGGGGCGAATGCCACGCTGAGCCACTACACGGGCACGGACGTCACGGTGAATTCTGCTAACACGCTCACGCTGACGACGGCGTTGGAAGATGCGGCCGTGACGATGACGCAGGGTACGTCGGTGCTCAGCGAGAACAGCAGCCTCGCGAGCTTGACTGCCGGACGGGATGCAGCCGCTGCGGGCGACTTGACGCTTGCCAAGGGCGGCAGCATCGCTGCAATGTCGGGTGCGGGTCTGTTGAGCCTGACCTTGGGCGGCGATCTGACGCTGGGTGCGAGTGCGTTCAGCTTCGGGGATGTGACGCTGACGCCGGTCGAACCGGATACAAAGCTCACGTTGAGCTTCGAGGAGGAGGTCGCGGGCGATCTCGACAACACGTCGATCACGCTGACGGATCTTAATGATGCGAGCAAGCTTGCGCTGAATCTCACGCCGGATCTCCTGACTGCGATTGAGGGGCATGACGGCGCTTGGCAGTTGTTCCATGTGGAAGGCTGGGATTCCGGAGAAAGAGCAGGCTGGAATGAGCAGGTCGACCTTGGCGAGCATACCTTGGCTGACGGCTACGAGCTGTACCTGGACGATGACGGTACGCTGTACTACAGGGAGTCTACGGGAGATCTGACTTGGAACGGCGAGGCGAGTAACACTTGGGAGGCGGAGGGTGTAGGAGAGGAGGATTGGAATATCGGTGACCACGGCGCCACGGGCACCTTCAGGGCGGATCGGGATGTCTACTTTAGCGAAGCGGATGCGCCGCACAAGGATATCACCTTCTCCGGCACGCTGAACGTGGCGAACATGACCGTGAGTGCGGACGGCTACAGCTTCACGGCGGTGGAGACAGAGGGTCCGAATGCCCTGAATGTGACCGGGACGCTGACGCTGGACAAGGGCGCGAGCTTCGACGGCACGGTGACGGCGAATGCTCTCGCGGGTGCGGCGACTCTGACGCTGACAGGCGGTTCGCTGACGTTGGACGAAGGCGGTACCAGCAGCATCGGCGGGCTGGCGTTGTCCGGCGCGGCAGAGCTGACGATCGGTAGCGGCGCAACCCTGACCACCGGCACCCTGAGCGGCGGAGATGGGAACAGCATCACGGGCGGCACGTTGGTGGTGACCGGCACGGAAGAAATGACCTTCGCCGGCTCGATCAGCAGCAACATCTCGGTGACGATGAACGGAGCGAATCTGATCATCGGGGGCGGCATGAATGCCGGCGAGCTGACCGTGGGATCCTTGAATACGAATGCGGAGTCCACCCTGACGCTGAATGGTTCGGAGAACACCGTGGACAACGTGACCATGGGCAGACGTGGGAAGATTGTGCTGGGCGATGGTGCGGATTTGAAGGTGACAGGCGACTGGACGACGGCGACCGAGAATGACCGTAGCGGTGTGAGGGCGAACGACGGCGCGAGTGCCAGCCTGACCTTTGCGGACGCGGAGGCGGTGACCTTCGGCTCTGAGCTGTCTGCAGTACCCGGCTCGATGCTTACCCTGAATGTGGAGGGCAACACGCAGTTGAGGTTGACCGGCGGCGTGGCCGGTAATGGCGTCGTGAACTATGCGATTTCCGGCGAAACGGCCAGCCTGTCGATGGCGGCAGACAAGGGGAAAGAACTGTATGGAACGAACATTCCGCCGGAGGGTATCAGAGGGGTGGGGAAGGTGACGCTGAGCAGGGGCGGCACTCTGACGCTGACTAAGCCTACGGCTTCGATGAACGGAGTCTGGCTGCAGGATTTGAGCGTGACCGGCAGCGGCCGCGTGGATGCGATCGGTGCCGGCGTTGACCTGTACATCGGCGCGCTGAATGGCGAGGCTGGCACGGAGCTCACGTTGAACGTTGCCGATGGTCACACGCTCTACCTGACCGGCGGAGAGGACGACGGCAAGGGCGGACCGAACTTTGCGGGGGCTATTGCACGCGACATCACCTTCCTGGGCGCGGAGAATGAGTATGTCCAGACGCTTTCCGGAACGGTGGGTGAGAACATCACCGTGAAGGCGGGGACGCTGACGCTGGCGGGCGAGCAGAAGGATTTGACCACGGTGACGATCGAGGAGGGCACGCTCGCGATGGGCACGAGCGGCACAATCGAGACGCTGAAGGGCAGCGAGGCTGGTAACGCCGGCACCTTGCGCGTGACGGCCGGAACGACCACGGTGAGCGGCACGGAGAACTTCGGCAAGGGCACGATCGACCTTGCGGCGGATGCCACGCTCGCGCTGGGCGGCGATTTGACGATCGGGTCGCTGACCGGCGAGGTGGGTGCCACGGTGAGCGGCAGTCAGCAGCTGCGGCTGACCGGCGAGGGCGTGACCGGTAAAGAAGTCGCGGATTTCGCGGGCAACGTGGGGAGTAACGTCATGATGGAAGGCCCGGGCAGCCAGATCCTGAGCGGGCAGGTCACCGGGGCGGTGGAAGTGCAAGGGGGCACACTCACCCTGAGCGGCGATTACCAAGCGGCGAGCAGTCTGACAGTGTCCGACGGCAAACTCGAGCTGGCTAGGGATGCCGTGTTCGCCGGTACATTCCAATTGAGTGCGAATGAGGGTAAGCTTGGTGAAGTGGAAGTGGCGAAGGGTGCCACGGTGACGCTGAGCGGAGCAGAGATCACCTTCCAAGGCGGCAACCTGACCGTGAATGGTACGCTGAATATGCAAGGGCCATGGACCGGAGGGTTGGGAGCTCTGACTCTGGGCGCGGACAGTGAGCTGCACCTGGGCGCGGGTACGTTGAATCTGACGAGCTTCGGCTGGGGCGCCGGAGCGAACCTGTATGTGTCGTCGACGGCAGAGGATGCCATCACGACGCTGAAGCTGAGCTCGGACGCTTTCGCCGGGACCTTGGGTAGCTACCTGACCGTGAACCTGGATTGGGACGAGCTGAAGGGGTGGCTCAGTGGAAAGACGGTGGAGTACAAGTTGTTTGATCTGGGCGACAGCGGGAGATTGTCCGAGCTGGTCATGTCGAAGATCAAGCTTGCCGAGACAGAGAGCGACATTTGGAAAGCTGAGTTGATGGACACCGGCGTGATCGAGTTCACGCGAGCGGAGGGGACCCTCATCTGGACCGGTGCAGAGCCGACGTGGAATTGGAACACAACGGATCCCTCTTGGAACTTGGAGCTTAAGGATGGAACGATCAGCACCGGCACTGTGCCGTTCTCTCAGGATGACGATGTGATTCTGGCGGGTGAGGCGGCTGCGATGACGGTGACGATCGTGGAGCCTGAAGGGGGCGCCGGCATCCAAGCGAAGGGTGTGACTGTGCGGAAAGGCAGCTACACGTTCACGGGCGACAAACTGACCATCACCGGGACGCTGACGTTTGCGGACACCGCGACGGATTCCACGCTGACCTTCGAGAATACGGCGGAGGTGAAGGCGTTGAGCGGCAACAACGGCATCATCGTGAGTGGAAACAACGGCGATCTGACTCTCAATGATGCGCTGGGCACTGACTACACGGGCACCTTCACGCTGAGCAGCGGCGGGTCGCTGACGGCGGAGGGTGAGACAAAGGTGCTTGTGAGCGATGGCGGATTCCTGAACGGTCTTGCGGCAGCTGAGCACATGCTGTATGCGCATTTGCAAGACACGAGCACGGGCAGCCTGACGGCGGCGGGATTTGTGAAGCTGGACGGTACGCTGGGTGGCGCTCTTACGGTGAGCGATGGCGCCAACGTGACAGGTGAGATCACCACCGGCTTGACCGTTTCGGGCATCGTGGGCGATGGCGCGGGCGAGCTGGATGCGGTCGGCACGCTGACCGGCACGCTGACCGGCAAGGTGACGGTGACCGGAAGTGAGGACACCAACATCTTCGACGGCAAGGTGAGCGGGCTGGATCTCACGCTGGAAACCGGCGCGAAGCAGTCCTTCACGGCTACATCGGGGGTGAGCATCGGCAGCGCCAACGTTGGCCCGGATGCTACCTTGAGCTTGGCTTCCGGCACGGTGACGCAGCTGGGCGGCACGGGTACGCTGGCCGTGAACGGTAACGTGACGGTCGGAGAGCACGATGGCAACGCGATCGGTACGCTGAATATGGACGGCAGCGGCAGCTTGAGCGTGAACGGCAGCCTGGAGGTGGGAACGCTGACAGGTTCCGGCGCTATCACCAGCGGCAGCCTGACCGTGAACGACGGTACGTATACTGGATCGCTGGCGCTGACAAGTTTGACCGTGGGCGATGAGGAAGAGGGTGACCACACATTCACCTTCAACGGCACGGGAGACGGCAACACGGTCGGCACCCTGACGGTGCACGACACCTTGAGCCTGGGCGAGGCCGATGCCAAGTTGAAGGCGACTTCGCTGAGCGGTGCGGGTACGATTTCCGGCGCGGGTACGCTGACGCTGGAGAACAGTACCGAGCTGACGGATGGGCAGGCTGTGCAAACGAGCATCAGCAGCAGTCTGAACTGGACGGGTCAATCCGCGGTGCTGAACGGTGCATTCTCCGGTGAGACGCTGACGGTGAACGGCACGGGTGCGCTGACGGTGAACAATCTGACGGGTGAGCAGACGAGTGTCACGATGACCAAGGGCACGTTGAACTTGGGCGACGCCACGCTGGCGAGCTTGGACGACGGTACGG
>CANPYO010000021.1 GCA_947588645.1 uncultured Akkermansia sp.
GGGGGGATTGATTATTAACGCTTTGCATAATTCGAGCTGTACCCGATATAGGAAAATCTATCACAAACACGCAGGGAATACAAATTATTTTCTGCGTCTAATTTGTCATACAAACCTCAACAAAATTCAAAACACGCACGCTAGCGCAGGAATTTCCAAATCGTACATCGTACCTCGTAAATCGCACATAGGCAAACGCATTTTTCTAATGCGTTTGCCCTTGGCAGGCGCCCCCGGGTGCCTGCCGGGGGCGCTGTGAAAGAAGTTCTGGATAAGAATCAGTCCTGCTGCTTCAAAGAAGATTGTTCGTCGGCGCTGTCAGATACAGGCTCAGAAGATTCCTCCCCTTTCTCCTGAGCATCAGAGGCATCTTCCTCGTCATCGGGAATGACAAGAGAGATATCCTGGATAGACTCCTTGGGATTGAGCGTGACAAGCTTGACGCCCTGCGTGGCTCGTCCCGTCTCGCGAATGGTGTTTACCTTGATGCGAACGGACTGACCGGCAGATGTCATGATCATGAGTTCGTCCTCATCTGTCACCGTGGTGGCGGAGACAACTTTGCCCGTTTTTTCCGTGCAATTCATCGTCTTGAGACCAATGCCGCCGCGGTTCTGCAATCGGTACTCGGAAAATGCCGTGCGCTTGCCGAGACCATTTTCTGCGACCACGAGCAGGTGCGCCGCATCATCGTGCACCACAGCGAGCGATACCACGTAGTCGCCCTCGCGCAGACGAATGCCACGCACGCCGATGGTGTTGCGTCCCTGAGTGCGCATGTCGGCTTCATTGAAGCGGATGCTCATGCCATTGTGAGTTACGAGAACGACATCCTGAGAGCCGGAGGTGAGCGCAGCCATGACGAGGGAGTTGCCTTCCTCCAAATTGATCGCGATGATGCCGGCCTTGCGATAGTTCACAAAATCGTTCAGCGCCGTCTTCTTCACCGTGCCGTCACGAGTGGCAAACACCACGTTGCCGGAGCCCTCCGCGAAGGTGATGTCCTTCCCCTCGTCATCCACCTTGCGTTCCAAGCGCAACACGGCGGCAATGCGCTCCTCCGCCTGCAAGTCCAGCAGATTCTTGATGGAACGTCCCTGCGCACTGCGAGCAGCTTCATCAATGTCGTACACGCGTTCCACGTACACGCGTCCGGTGTTGGTGAAGAACATGATGTAGTCGTGATTTTGCGCGGAGAAGAGATGCTCCACATAATCCACGGCATCTTTTTTATTCTTGGTGGATGCGGCCTTGATGCCCTTGCCACCGCGCCCTTGTAGGCGGTACTCATCCGTCTTAGTTCGTTTGATGTACCCGCTGTGGGTGATGGTGACCACCATGGAATCATTCGGAATGAGATCCTCGATGGCCATATCGCCCTCAAAGGGAATGATATGCGTCATTCGCGGCGTGGCGTACTTCTCTTTGATGACACGCAGTTCATCCTTCACGATGCCCAGCACACGGCTTTCGTTAGCAAGAATATCCAAATAGTCTTCAATCTGCACCAGCAAGCCCTTGTACTCATCGGTGATCTTGTCGTTCTCCAACGCGGTGAGCTGGTAGAGGCGCAACTCAAGGATGGCGTTCACCTGGCGCTCGGTAAAGACGTACTGGTCACCTTGCACGGAAGGCTGCTCGTGGATAAGAATGCCCAGACCTTCTGCCAGTTTGGTGGGGAAACGGAACTGCATGAGACGAGCGCGCGCTTCATCGCGGTTTTTAGAATCGCGGATGATGCGGATGAACTCATCCATGTTGGCCAGAGCAATCAGATAGGCCTCCAGCACCTCGGCACGGTCTTCCGCTTTACCGAGCAGGAACTTCGTGCGACGCACCACAACCTCGCGACGATGCTCCACGTAAAAGTTGATAGCATCCTTAATGGTGAGCACCTTCGGTCTTCCCTCGTGGATGGCCAACATATTCACCGCGAAAGAGGTTTCCAAACTGGTGAGCTTGTAGAGCTGATTCATGACCACTTGCGGACGGGCATCACGCTTGAGCTCGATCTCAATGTAGTCTGTGAGGTCACGCATGCCCGCAATATCATTGATGACTTTGTCCCGCACCAGATCGGCGATTCTCTCCTGCAATACAGCGCGGTTGACACCGTAGGGAACATCGGATATGTGAATGAATTCCCGACCGCTTTCACTGGTCACAACCTCCATTTTGCCGCGCATCAGCACACTTCCACGCCCCGTGCGGAAATAGTTGTCGATGCCCTTATAGCCAAGGATGTAACCACCGGTTGGGAAGTCCGGTCCCTTGATATAAGCGCGCAGTTGCTCAGCTGTGATATGTGGGTTGTCAATGCAAGCGCAAATGCCGTCCACCACCTCACCGAGATTGTGCGGCGCCATGTTGGTCGCCATACCCACGGCGATACCCGTGCCACCGTTGACCAGGAGGTTTGGGAAGGCAGAGGGAAACACCACGGGCTCCGTCAGACGATTGTCGTAGTTGGGCTGGAAATCTACGGTGTCCTTGTCCAAGTCATCCATGAGAGCCACGCCCAGCGCACTGAGTTTTGCCTCGGTATATCGCATGGCTGCGGGCGGATCACCCTCCGGCGTGCCAAAGTTGCCTTGTCCCTGCACCAGCACATCACGCATATTCCACGGCTGAGCCATGGTCACCAGCGTGCCGTATGCAGATTGATCGCCGTGCGGATGATAATTACCGATGGTGTCACCCACGATCTTGCCGCATTTGATCGTGCCCTTACTTGGCACAAGTCCCAACTCATGCATGGCGTAAAGCACACGACGCTGGGAAGGTTTGAGACCGTCCCTAGCATCCGGCAGGGCGCGGGAAATAATCACGGACATGGAGTAATCCAGGAAGCTGCGGGAAACCTCCTCAGCCACATCCACCGGTCGTATTCTTGTTTCGCTCATAATTCAGAAAGGTATTGGATTGGAATCACACATCGAGGTTACGCACGTTCAGGGCATTGTCTTCAATGAAGCGTCTGCGCGGTTCCACCAGATCGCCCATGAGGATGGTGAACATCTTGTCTGCCTGAACGGCGTTGGTATCGTCAAATCGCACGCGCAGCAGCTCTCTTTTGTCCGGATCCATGGTGGTGGCGTACAAATCCTTGGCGTCCATCTCACCCAGACCTTTGAAGCGGGTGATGGTCACGCTACGGCCTCCAATCTCCAGCATACGTGTGAGGATATCCGGGACGTAGAAAATCGGCGTGGGCGTTTCCTTGCCTTTTTCAAAGAGCTCGTAAATGGGAGTGTCCTCGGAGAGAAGGTTGTTTCCCGGAATGCCAAATTCCTCGAGACGGGCAATGAGGCGGGTGATGGCTTTCGCCTCATGCAGCTCGTGAAGCAAAGCCCGACGGCTGGGTCCCTCGCGTTCCGGCAAAGGATGAGCCGCCAATTCCTCCTCGCTCGGCTCACCGAAGAGGAAGAGATCCGGATTGGCATCGGAATAAGCCGTCAACTCTTCCTCATTGGCAAAGTATTCCACCGTCTCGTCGTTGCCGCAGCGAACCTTGACGAGGTATTGCGGGAAATCTCCGTTGGTGGCACGGTGGCGCAAGAGATCCTTAAAGTCACCGCCGTGCTGAGCTACACTGGCCTCGTATTTCTGCAGCGAGATAAGTGTCTCTAAAATACCCATCAAAGAGTCGGCGTCAAACTCCTTTTTACCGCCCGCAGAGCGCAGGGAGACATCCCCGGCGCCAAGAGCAATGAGCTTGCGGTTGAGAGCAACTTCGTCCTGCACGTACTGCTCCACTTTTCGGTGAATCACGCGGTAGAGCGGCGGCTGGGCGATGTAGAGGTAGCCGGCACGCACCAGTTGCGGCATGTGCCGACAGAAGAGCGTGAGCAGTAGCGTACAGATGTGCGCGCCGTCCACATCGGCATCGGCCATGATGATGATTTTGTGGTAGCGCACCTTGGAGAGGTCGAAGGAGCCTTCACCTTCGCCGTCCCCTACGCCCGCGCCAATGGCTGTGATAATATTCTGAATCGTTTCACTGCCCAGCGCTTTGTCCAAACGAGCCTTTTCCACGTTGAGGATTTTGCCACGCAGAGGGAGGATGGCCTGCGTACGACGATCACGTCCCATTTTGGCCGAGCCACCTGCAGAGTCACCCTCCACAATGAACAATTCACACTGCTCCGGGTCGCGGTTGGAGCAGTCGGCCAGTTTCCCGGGCAACCCTCCGCCCACGCTCATGGAGCTTTTTCGCACGGCCTCGCGAGCCTTGCGCGCCGCCTCGCGAGCACGAGAAGCAATAAGACATTTTTCGATAATCACCTTGGCCTCCGCCGGATGCTCCTCGAAATATTCCTTCAACTCTTCGTATACCACGCCGCTCACCACACCTTCAATTTCGGTGTTCACCAGCTTGTCCTTGGTCTGGCTGGAGAAACGGGGGTTGGGCATCTTCACCGAGATAACCGCCACCAATCCCTCGCGCACATCGTCGCCGGTGAGACTGGGATCCTTATCTTTGAGCATGTTGTTGCTCTTGGCGTACTGGTTAATGGCGCGGGTGAGTGCACTGCGGAAGCCGGAGAGGTGAGTGCCGCCATCACCGTTGAAGATGCTGTTGGCAAAGCAGAGCACTTGGTAGCGGTCACTGTCGTTGTACTGCATCACCACATCCACAATCACGTCGTCCTCCATGGTCTTGCCATCGTATTCCACCTCAATGTGGCGCACGCCGGACACCGCTATCGGATCCGGAGTGATAAGCGTCTTGTTCTCGCCGAGCTGACGGACAAATTCACGAATGCCGTCCTTGTACAGGAAGGTTTCCCTTCTGTGCTCCGGCTGGGTGCGCTCATCTACCAGTTCGATCACGAGTCCGGGGTTCAGGAATGCCAGCTCGCGCAAACGCCGCGTCAGGTGGTCAAACTGAAACTCCGTGGTGTCCGTGAAGATGGTGGAATCCGGCAGGAAAGTGATGGTTGTACCTGTCTGCTGCACAGGACAAGTACCCACCACATGCAACTTTTCCTTGGTCTTGCCTCGTTCAAAGGTGATGACGTGTCTCTTGCCGTCTCGCCTCACCTCGGCCTTGAACCAGTCGGACAGTGCATTCACGCACTTGGCGCCCACGCCGTGCAACCCACCGCTGTACTTGTATGCCCCCTGCCCAAACTTACCTCCGGCATGCAAATTCGTGAGCACCAACTCCACCGCAGGTATGCCGAACTTCGGATGGATGTCCACCGGGATGCCTCGACCGTTGTCGATTACGGAAATTGACCCGTCCACGTGGATCACAATCTCTATGTGCGTGCAATATCCCGCCAAATGTTCGTCAATCGAGTTGTCCAGCACCTCAAACACGCAGTGGTGCAAGCCTCTCTCATCCGGATCTCCTATGTACATGCCTGGCCGCTTTCTCACGGCTTCCAAACCCTCCAGCTTGTCAATCTGTGCTGCGCTGTACTCCTGCTGTGCTCCCGTGTTCACCTGCTGCGCAGGCTCTTCGGTCGTTGGTTTTTCACTCATACGGGGCTCATTTTACGCGCGTACGCGCGCGCGCTCAACAAGAAATTCCGTCATTCCCTCTTTTATTTTTTTCCCTTTCCCGCATTTTCCCCTTGACGCAGGACGAATTTAGGCGTAATTTATGCGAAATGATTGCTTATTCATGCAATTATCATCGAACAAAAAAAATTCAACAATGAAAAGGAACTATGAAATTGAAGTAGACTGTGCGAATTGCGCGGCGAAAATGGAGCAAGCCACAAAGGAAGTCAGCGGAGTGAAGGGGGCCGTCATCAACTTTATCCTGCAGCAACTGACTGTGGAATTTGAGGAAGGAGCGGATACCCAAGCCGTGATGACGGCCGTGGTGAAAGCTTGTAAAAAGGTGGAACCCGATTGTGAGATTGTATGTTGAAAAGGTGAAGGAGGATGGCATGACGAAGAAGCAAAAGAAGATGATGGGACGCATCGCGGCGGCGGGCGTGTTATTCATCGCACTGCAATTTGCGCCACTTGAGGGAGTGTGGAAACTGGGTGCAAGCTTGGGAATCTACCTGATCGTGGCGTACGACATCCTGATCAAATCAGCAAAGGGAATACTGGCGGGGCAACTGCTGGATGAGAACTTTCTGATGGCAGTGGCAAGCCTCGGCGCCTTTGCGCTGGGCGTGTGCGATGGCAGCGGCGACTTCAACGAAGCCATTGCCGTCATCCTCTTTTACCAAACGGGGGAACTTTTTCAGAGCTGTGCGGTTTCCAAAAGCCGACGCAGCATCACCGCGCTCATGGATATCCGACCGGATTACGCGCACGTGGAGCGAGACGGTCAACTGGACACCATCTCCCCGGATGAGGTACCCGTCGGCAGCATCATTGTGGTGCAACCTGGTGAGAAGGTGCCTCTGGACGGCATTATCGAGAGGAGCGACAGTACACTGGATACATCCGCACTCACCGGCGAAAGCGTACCGCGTGCCGTCCACTCGGGAGAGGAAGTCATGAGCGGCTGTATCAATCTGCGCTCTCCTCTGCGCATCCGCACCACACGTGAGTTCGGGGAGTCCACCGTCACCAAAATTCTGCAACTCATGCAAGAAGCCACGAGCCGCAAATCCAAATCCGAACAATTTATCACAAAGTTTGCACGGATTTACACCCCCATTGTGTGTGGGGCTGCGCTTTTGCTCGCTTTTCTTCCGCCGGTCGTGTTACTTACCCTGGGGCACCCTGCCGCATGGACGACCTGGCTATATCGTGCCCTTATTTTCCTGGTCATCAGCTGCCCCTGCGCGCTTGTGCTCAGCATTCCACTCTCATTCTTCGCCGGCATCGGCGGGGCGGGACGTGCCGGGATCCTCATCAAGGGCTCGCATTTTATGGAGACACTTGCACGGGCGCGGGTAGCTGTTTTTGATAAGACCGGAACCCTCACCCGCGGTGTGTTTGAGGTTGTGGCAGCGCACCACAGCCCGTACTCCCTGCAAGAGCTCCTCCAACTTGCGGCCGCAGCGGAAAGTTCCTCTTCGCACCCCATCAGTGCCAGCCTGCGCCAAGCCTGTGCTCACCCATTGCCCTCCACCGACATCGGTGACATGCAAGAACTCCAGGGACTGGGGGTGATCGCCAGGGTGAAAGGTCTGCGCGTCGCTGTGGGCAATGAGAAACTTATGGTTCAGGAAGGGGCCGGGGCCCTGCCCTGCCACTGCGTGGGCACCATCGTCCACATCGCCATCAACCACCGCTACGCCGGTCACATCCTCATCTCCGACTCGCTCAAGGAAACCTCAGCCCATGCCTTGGCCGAGCTCAGAGCCATGGGAATCCGTAAGACCGTGATGCTCACCGGAGACAACCAACGTACGGCCGAAGCCGTGGCTCGCGAGTTGGCTCTGGATGAAGTGCATTGTGAGCTGCTTCCCGCCCACAAAGTAGCGGAAGTCGAACAGCTCATGCGCTCCAACGTCGGCCACCTCTTTTTTGTAGGTGATGGGGTGAATGATGCCCCGGTACTTGCCCGCGCCGACGTGGGTATTGCCATGGGAGGTCTCGGCAGCGATGCTGCCATTGAGGCCGCCGACGTGGTCATCATGGATGATGACCCGGCTCGCATACCGCTCGCCATACGCATCGCCCGCAAATGCATGCGCATTGTACGCCAAAACATCGTCTTTGCTCTATCTGCAAAGTTCTCCTGTCTTGCTCTTGGAGCCCTCGGTCTGGCCAACATGTGGTTCGCCATCTTTGCGGATGTAGGCGTGCTTGTGCTTTGCGTCCTCAACGCTATCCGGGCACTCCGCGTTCCTGCGTCCTGACCGACACACTCGGCGCCAATAGCTACACAATACTCGCAATCAATAAATTAAAAAAATTGTAAACAGGCGACGATTCGTCTCCATCGCCGCTTTGTAACCACGCCCGCGCATGGCTTCATGACATCCTTCTCGATCTTGCCTGGCATAGTACGCGCGCAAGTGCGGGGATTCTTCAAATCGTACATCGCACCTCGTAAATCGTACATAGGCAAACGCATTTGAGAGAAGTTAATCGACAGAGAAATTGCTTTTATGGGCTGATATCAACGTCTATACGTATCAAAAATCGTGACAACCAGTGGTCATCATCATGATGGTTCTAAAGGGATCTCAGCACACATTAATGATTCGAAAAATTCTGCGCAACGCGCACATTATTAATAAATCGTACAAAACTGCCGACAGTGTAAGGCAGATTGGACAAAAGCGCAGCTTTTGCCCGCAGGGCGAACAGCCGTGGGGCGGCTGTGAGTCAACGTACATCGTAAATCGTACGTGGCAAACGCATTTTCTAATGCGTTTGCCCTGTGCCCTGATGAGCAGCCTTGATTATTCGGGGGACGGGTGCTATGATACGGGGGATGAAGACTCTCTACATCTTGGACGGCATGGCTCTGCTCTACCGCGCCTTCTATGCATTGTTCAATGCACCGATACGCACAGCAAACGGGCTGAACACATCCGCAGTGTTTGGTTTTGCAAACACGTTGCTGGCACTGCTGGACAAGGGGAACCCGAGTCACATCGTGGTGTGTCTGGATCCAAGTGGGCCAACGTTCCGACACGAAAAATATGCGGAATACAAGGCCAACCGGCAGGCGATGCCGCAGGAGTTGCGCGACTCCATCCCGCTGTTGCTGGAGCTGTTGGAAGCCACGCGCATTCCTGTGGCGCGCGTGGCGGGGTATGAGGCAGATGACCTGATCGGCACATATACGCGACAGGTGGACGAAATGGACGGGGAAATGCAAGCCTTCATGGTATCAGCCGACAAAGACTTGGGGCAGCTTATTTCTGCACACTGCTCCCTGCTCAAACCCGGGAAAAAGGGGAACGATTTTGAGACCCTTGACAGCGCGGCATTTTGCGAAGCGTGGGGAATTTCCGCCCCCCCGCAAATTATCGATATCTTGGCGCTCATGGGCGACGCTTCCGACAATATCCCGGGCGTCCCCGGCGTGGGAGCTGTGACGGCGCGCAAACTTGTTGCACAGTTTGGCAGTGTGGAAAACATGCTTGCTCACACGACAGAGATCAAGGGCAAGCTACGTGAAAAAATCGAGCAAAATGCCGACTCAGCTCGCTTATCGTACGACCTGGCAACAATACGACGGGATGCCCCCCTGCCGCTTACACTTGAGGAGTGCGAAAGACAGGAGATCAACCGTCCCGTGCTGCGATCTCTTTTCGAGAAACTTGAATTTCGCGGTCTTGCCAAACGCCTCGGCCTCTCCGGCTCGGAAATGCCCGCGGCACCGGCTCCAGCGGCTGCAGATGGTGAGGATTTGCTGCAAGGTGATCTCTTCTCCGCACCCCAGCTCAGCGATATCTCGACCACGCCACACAGCTACCACACTCTCACCACAACACAGGAACGACTTGACCTCGCGAAACAACTCACCATCGCGTCACGATGGGCATTTGACACGGAAACAACCGGGTTGGATCCGCTAAAAGATCGATTAATCGGCATCTCTTTCTGCCTGACACCTCACGAAAGCTACTACGCACCCATCAACACGCCTCAGGATGTGCTGGACTTCGCGCCCGCCTTCGCAAGCGGAGCGCTCAAGATAGGCCTGAATCTCAAATTTGATCTCAGCATGCTCCGGCGCGCCGGCGTGCAAGTGGTGGGACCCTTTTTCGACGTCATGTTAGCGCACAGCGCGCTTCACCCACAGCTGAGGCACAACATGGATGACATGGCTGCCTCACTACTTGCTTACCGCACCATCCGTCTGGCAGACATAGCCGGCGAAGAGTGCGATGCTTCCACCGTACCCCTTCCAAAACTCGCCGAATACGCAGCGGAAGATGCGGACGTGACCCTGCGTTTAGCAGATATTTTAGCACCCGAACTGGAACGAAGCGGGCTCACTCAGCTCATGGAACGCGTGGAATTTCCTCTCGTTCCGGTTTTGGCGGATATTGAGCTGGAGGGCATGCGCATGGAGCCGACCCTGCTGCAACAGAGTGCAGATGAGATATCTGCTCGCATTAATGACATCTGCTTACGTGTGGATGCCATCGTGGGGCATCCCATCAATCTGAACTCTCCCCAGCAAGTAGGTGACCTGCTCTTTAACGACATGAAACTGCTCGCCAAACCGAAAAAGACGCGTACCGGGCAGTATGTGACGGATGAGGAAACGCTGCGCCGACTGGAACCCCTATCTCCCATCGTAAGCGACATTTTGGAATTCCGCGAACTGTCCAAATTAAAAAGCACCTACATCGACGCCCTGCCTCGCTTCATTTCTCCGGTAGATGGGCGCATTCACTCCAACCTGCTGCAAATGGTCACCTCCACGGGCCGTCTCGCGTCGCAGAGCCCTAATCTGCAAAATATACCCGTACGCACCGGAGCAGGTCGATTCATACGCCGCGCCTTTGTGGCACGCGGCGAGGGCTGGAGCATCCTCTCCGCTGACTACTCGCAGGTGGAACTCCGCATCATGGCTGCTCTCTCGGCTGACCCCTCGCTCGTCTCAGCCTTTATTCACGGGCGAGACATTCACGCTGAGACCGCAGCGCGCATCTACGGTGTACCGCATGAGGAAGTGTCCGCCGAAATGCGCAGGAAGGCCAAGACCGTGAACTTTGGCATTATTTACGGCATCTCCGCTTTTGGACTCTCTCAACGCCTCAACTGCTCGCGCAAGGAAGCTGCGGAACTTATCGAAAGCTATTTTTCCCAATTTCCGCGCGTAAAAAACTGCATGGACGAACTCACGGAACAAGCCCGAAAGAACGGCTATGCCGAGACCTTATGTGGACGCCGGCGGTATCTGCCGGATCTTGCCGCGAGCAACTTCAATCTGCGTGCTGCGGCAGAACGCAATGCCATCAACACACCCATTCAGGGTACCGCAGCGGATATGATCAAATTGGCCATGATTCACGTGGCAGAGCTGTTACGTTCCTACCGTTCCCGCATGATCATGCAGATACACGACGAACTGCTCTTCGACCTCTGCGATGATGAAGCAGAAAAACTCATCCCTGCTATCATAAATGCCATGCAAGAGGCGCTACCACTACCGGGCGGAGTACCTCTGTTGGTAGAGACCGGATGCGCCTCCAACTGGCTGGATGCCCATTAACCTTCCACCTCTGTGATCCCTATGTTGATACCTCTCGTCGGACTTGGATACGATATTCACCGTTTTTCCCCTACTCCACGGCCTCTCATGCTTGGTGGCGTATGCGTACACAAATCTCACGGGCTTGACGGCCACAGCGATGCCGATGTGCTTTGCCATGCGCTGGCAGATGCTTTGCTGGGAGCAATCGGTGAACCGGACATCGGGCATTGGTTTCCACCCACCGACCCGGCGTGTGCAGGAATCTGCTCGCTGAGAATCGTGGAAAAAGCTGTGGAGCTCCTGCACGCCAAAGGCGGGAAAGTAGCTAATGCAGACTGCACGCTCATAGCTGAAGCGCCACGAATTCTACCGCATGTGCCTATGATGAAGGAAGCTCTTGCACCCATACTTGGTGTGGCGCCGGGACGTGTGGGTATCAAAGCCACGACAAACGAAAAGCTGGGAAGCCTCGGACGCGAGGAGGGCATGGCTGCCTTTGCCACAGTATGCGTGCTGCTTCCGGAATAAAACATTCATTCTTATGCCCCTGTTGGAAGCAGAAAAACTCGTACACAGCCTTACGGAGTGCGACCTCTCCATCGCCACGGCAGAAAGCTGTACCGGGGGGCTTATTGCCGCAGCCATAACCGACGTTCCCGGAGCCTCGCGGGTCTTCCGATATGGTTGGGTGACCTACTGCAATGAGGCGAAGCAACGACTGCTCAGCGTGCCTTCAGAAATCATCGAACAACACACTGTAGTGAGCGAGCCGGTTGTTCTAGCCATGGCAGCCGGGGCGAGGAAACTTGCAGCAGCGGATATAGCCATTGCAGTCTCGGGTAATGCCGGGCCAACCGCTGCGGAGAATGAACCGCCTGTGGGCACAGTATGTATGGCCGTAGAAACGTCAAGAAATGCGCAAGCTGTCACCTTAACGCTTCCTAATCTCACACGTGCAGAATTTCGTAGGGAAGTCGTCCGCCGCGCACTCAAACTCGCTCTACATAGTATCGCCTGTTAATTCGTACTTGAAAAATGGGGTGGAGATGCATACAATAGGCGCATCAAAAAAGGTATGAAGGACATTCGAGAAAAGCTTTTCGATGAGATACTTGAAGCTAGGGAGCGTGTGTATGCCGTAGGCGAGCCGACGCCTCTGCAGAAACTTAACCTGCCCGGCATTGATGCCGCTGTGTTTGCCAAGCGGGAGGATTTGGGCCCCATCAAGGCCTACAAGTGGCGAGGTGCGTACAACTGCATGGCTAAACTTACCCCGGAACAGCGTGCCGGCGGCGTAGTGGCAGCCAGTGCCGGTAACCACGGACAAGGCGTAGCGTTGGCAGCCTCTAAGCTGGGTTGCATGGCGCATATTTTCATGCCTCGTTCCACACCGATTGTGAAGCAAAATGCCGTACGCATGCACGGTGGGGAGCATGCACAAATTGTCCTGACCGGTGATTCCTACGATGCGGCCTCAGCTGCTGCCCACAAGTTCGCCGAGGAGAAAGGGCTCACTTTTGTGCACCCGTACGACGATCTGACGACCATGGGGGGCCAAGGCACGCTTGCGGATGAGGTGGTGATGAGTGGCATGGGACCCTTCGACCGAGTATACCTGCAAATTGGCGGCGGCGGCTTGGCCTCAGCATGCGCATGCTGGTTCAAGAAATTCTGGCCGGAGTGTCGTTGCATTGGGGTGGAAGGCGTTGACCAAGCCTCCATGAAGCTGGCCGTGGAAAGTGGAGAGCGTCGCGAACTCAGCTACGTGGATGTGTTCTGCGATGGCACGGCTGTGCGTATTGCCGGAGAGAACACCTACACGCTGTGCCAAGAACTGTTGGATGGTTTCGTAACAGTGACTAACGAGGAAGTCTGCCAAGCTATCCGCGCTGTGTGGAACAGCCTGCGCATTGCCCCTGAACCTTCCGGCGCCATGGGACTCGCCGCCCTTATGCAGGACTGGGATCAGGGTCGCATCCGCCCCGGTGAAAAATGCCTCGTGATCATCTCCGGCGCAAACATGGACTTTTCCCAACTTGGTGTGGTAGCCGGGCGCGCAGGTGTGCGTGAGAGTAACCTCAAACTGCGCTATCTGCGCATTCCCATGGAGACCAGACGCGGACAAATTCTGCGTTATCTGGAAAATATACCGGAGGGGGTGCAGCTCATGGATGTGCAATTCGGGCGCATCAACTCAGACTTGCAGTACCCGGTTTTTGGGGTGCTTGGTACCATGGAACAGTTCGAAGATATACAGCGCCGCCTGAGTGAACATGGTATGCAGGCGCAGGATGTGACAAACGATGAGGATGTGCTTTTCCGCATGATTTCTTACGACCGCGTGCACCTGAGCCACCCGGTGTTCTTCGGTATTGAATTTCCGGAACGCCCGGGCGCCTTCTTGGAGTTCATGCGTGCCATGGGAGAATATGCTAACCTTTGCTACTTTAACTACCGCTACTCCGGTGAATCTGTGGGGCGCGCACTCGTCGGGCTGGAATTCGCCACACGCGAAGACCGCGATATTTGCCGAAAGCTGGCAGAAAAAATGAAGGGCACAACGATACAGCGCATCCACGAATTGAACGATGACGTCCGCCGCCGCGTGCTCGGCCGTATGAGTCCGGAAAATGGAGAATGCTGATACTTGCTTCCAAATCCCCGCGTCGGCGGGACTTGCTGCTGCGCGAAGGGATAAACTTTTGCGTTGTCACCCGCCCCGCTGAAGAGCAAAATGACGCGACCCTGCCCGCGGAGCAGCTTTGCGCGCGAAATGCCTCTGCTAAGGCAGAGGCCGTGGCAATCGAGTATCCGGATCATATCGTCGTTGGGGCAGATACCTTGGTCTTTTTGGATGGCAAGCCGTTGGGCAAGCCTGCTGACCTGGCAGATGCACACCGCATGCTCACCGAACTGCAGGGACGCACTCACTGCGTGTGCACCGCTGTAGCGCTTATTCTCCCCGGCGGTCTCCGCCGCGATTTTGCGGTGACCAGCCGCGTTACCTTCCGCCCTATGAGCAGCGCAGATATCGACCGCTATCTCGCAGAAGTACCCGTGCTGGATAAAGCTGGCGCTTATGCCATGCAGGAAAAAAGCGAACTCATTGTTGCTTCTGTAGAAGGTGATGTCGACAACGTGATCGGACTGCCGGTCACACGGCTGCTGCATGAACTCACGCGTTGAAGTTTTACGCGTGTTTACGGCGTTCCAGCACTCCCTTGGCTAGCGTGTCAAGGATTTCTACAGTACCATCCCAACCCACGCAGGCGTCCGTGATACTCACACCATATTGCAGGGGAGTTTTACCATCGCAATGCTGATTGCCGGACAGCAAATTGCTCTCCACCATCACAGCGCCGATATGCTGTTCACCGTCAGCAAGTTGAGCAGCCACATCCTGAGCAACTGAGAGCTGTTCCTGCCATCTTTTATGGCTGTTGCCGTGCGAGCAATCAATCATAATGCGGTTGGAAATGCCGGCTTTCTGCTGAGCAGACCAAGCCTTGGTCACATGCTCCCTGCCATAGTTCGGACCTTGCGTAGATCCTCGCAGTATCAGGTGGCAAAACGGGTTCCCCATGGTGGAAACAATAGCGGAAAGCCCCTGCTTGGTAACCGAAAGGAAACAGTGAGGATGTGCGGCAGACACTATACCATCTACGGCTATCTGAACACTGCCGGTAGTCCCATTTTTGAAACCGATGGGCATCGAGAGACCGCTGGCCAGCTCGCGGTGCACCTGACTTTCTGTCGTGCGTGCACCGATAGCGCCCCATGCAATTAAATCGCTTATATATTGAGGGGTAATTACATCCAAAAACTCTGTCGCAGCAGGCACCCGCATTTCGGCCAAGCGTAACAGCAACCCGCGCGCCATGCGTAATCCGCTGTTCACATTGTAAGTGCCATCCATGAACGGATCATTAATGAGCCCCTTCCACCCCACCGTGGTGCGTGGTTTCTCAAAATAAACGCGCATGATGAGCTGTAACTCCCCCGCGTACCTGGGCATCACTGCCGCGAGACGCTCAGCATAATCAAGCGCAGCGGCCGTGTCATGTATCGAGCAAGGCCCCACAATAACGGCCAGCCTGTCGTCCTTCCCTTGCAGAATGCGACCGAAATCCTCACGAGCGTCGTACACAACGCGTGAAGCATCGTGCCCCATCGGAAAGTCTTGGATTAGTATCGCGGGTGGTATGAGTGGTCTGGTTTCTGTAATACGGACATCATCCGTGATAACCGGTTGCGTCATTTTTTCACAGCTTTCTTCCATGAGTATATATTGTCCATGATTGCATCATTCAATTCATCTTGCGCTTCTTGGCGGGCTCGTCTTGCCTCCGCCTTGCTCATTTTCTTCCCTCCTTTTTTGCCGGAGGAACCAGCAACAGTCCTTCGTCTTTTGGAGGAATGAGCATCAGCTATGCCATCAGAATCCGGACCGAGTCCGTACACCAGACAGCTCTCGCGACCGACGCGGCGGTTCGTGAAGGGATCGATGCACCCCTCCTCCATCTCACACATCACCACGTAATAAGGTTTTCCCCAAGGATCGTAAAGGCCAAGATCGCTTCCGCTATCACCAAAGAGGCCATCGCGGGGACCCTCGGCTCGCGTGGGTTTCATGTAAGGCTCATTGTTGATATTGAGCTTCATATTCGTGTCCTCATAGCCAGTGAGGATGCTCAATAGCCCCGCATCTTTTCCTGGGAGAGTTGTCAGGTAGATTTGGTCATTTTTATCCGGCTTAGCCTTGGTATTGTAGTAGGGCATGATGCCGTTATGATCTTGCTTGAAACTGGAAACACCGGCCACCACATCTGCACAAACCTTGGAAGAGGCCGCAATGCGTGCATTCTCCTGCACTCCCATGATGGCCGGGTAGGCTATGCCCATGAGCGTGCCAAGTATCGCAATGACAACAATGAGCTCCAGTAGCGTGAAGCCGCGCGTACGTTGGGTGCTGGTAGCAGTCTTCATGCCTTCATGCTAGCACAAATGTACATCCCGAGCAAGCAATTTTTGGATGACTCATCTGCGAAAAATTTCGACCAAGTTGCACAGACCTCAATGAGTCATACTCGATTTGTTGAAACGCACCACCTCTCGTCGAGCCTCCAACAACTCTGCCCGAGCCTTCAAATCGTAACGGCGATCGCGATGCGTCTTGCCTCGTCCCAGCCCCAACTCAGCCTTCACTTTCCCGTTCTTCCAGTACAAACGCAACAGGGGCAAAGCAAAGCCACGCTGCGTAATTCGTAGCTCCATTTTCAAAATCTCGCGCTTATGAGCAAGGAGTCGACGCGGTCGGCGAGTTTCATGCTGGAACCAACTACCGGCAGTTTCCCACGGCTGAATATCACAGCCATACAGGAAAAGCTGCCCCTTCTCGACGCGAGCAAAAGCATCCGCAACGTTCACCCTGCCTGCGCGAATGGATTTGACCTCCGTGCCGCGCAATTCCACACCGCACTCATAGCGCTCGCTTATCTCGTAATCGCGTCCGGCCTTCTTGTTGGCTGCGATCACCTTAACATCCGAGCGTGTCTTTTTTGACTCAGGCATAATCCCGCCATTCCGTGTAAAGAAAGCCCAAGTCACGCGTCTCCACCGAACGGCTTACGCCTTCGGCTCCTCCCTGCCCAGTGCATCAAAGGGCTCTGATGGCTCATCGTCCACGTCCTTCTCTCGCCACTGCAGCTTTCCTTCGATGATCTCCATCAGCGCGATATCACCGGCTCCCATCTCCGGCGTGGTGGGCACATAAGGATCGGCGCCATGGTTGATCTGCTGCACTCGTTTGGAAACGATGTTGATGAACAGCTGATTATCATCAACTATGCGCCTTGCTCTCTCGATAAGTTCTGTTTTCATGGGTAAATATGACTCCGGTTGCCCCACGCGAAGCGCCCGCATGGTAACACACTACACTCACCTTTGCAAGTGCAATTTTAGTAACCTGCTCCATCTTTTTTCCTCCGTGGCTGCACGACAAACATTCGGCTTGACTTTTTTTACTTGTCATCGTAGAAATTGAGTCGCGTACCGACATGAGAAAGATTTTCATGATGATGATGTTTGCGGCGGCGGCTCAATTCTGCACGCCGAGTGCTCTTGCCGCCGATCTCGTGGACTCTCCAAAAACTCGTATCATTGTAATCGATGTGAACGGGGATGATAGGGTGGTATTGGCAGCCTCTTCTATTGTTTCCATTGCCAAACATCGTTTCCTGCTCAATGGATCTCAGCCCGTGTTCGAGGTAACCATTGACACCGTCGGCAACAACTCCTTACGTTTCTATTACACGGAGCGGTCAGACCAGGAGAAAAAAGACCCCGGCGCCGCCGCTTCTGCTGCCACCACTGACCCCACAGCGGCCGCATCTCAAGCTATGCAGCGTTCAGGACGCGGCATCCAGGGAAAAAAATCTTCCAGTTCAAACGATGTACCTTCTCTTAAATTCCCGGAGGGTGTATATGCCCATACCATTGAGTACCAAGTGCCAGACAGGGCCTCTTTGGAGACTCTTTTCACACAGGCAATGAGCGCGTGGGAAATATCCGCTCCAAAAACGGTAACTATTAAGCTTCACAAAAAATAATCATACTCAACACACATATGAAAATAAAAACATTGACCCTTCTGGGATTGAGTCTCTGCGCAGCCGGTCTGGTTGGTGCACAACAAGATGATGCTACATCAACCCAGACTCCCGCTCCAGAGCAACCCGCTGCTCAAGAAAATGAAGATCAACAGGCGCCGAAAAATCCGCCCAGTGCGGAAGAGGTACGCAAGGTTGTTTCCTACTTCTTGGGCTTCCGTACCGGCCAGCAATTCTCGCAGCTGGGTCCCATCGAGCTGGCAGACATAGATACGGATATCTTTGTAAAAGCCATTACTGATGGGATCAAGGAACAACCGGCAGACGAATTTGTCAAGAAGGACTTACGCGCGGTCATGGAAGCATTCAGCAAGCAGATGGCTGATCGCAATGCGGTCTTTGTGAAGAAAAATCAAGAGCTTTCCAAGAGCCTTGCTGAGGAAAATGGCAAGAAGGAAGGGGTGACTACTCTGCCCTCTGGTGTACAGTATCGCGAACTGGCGAAAGCTGACGGCGAAAAATATGACCAGAAAAAGCACGGCTCCAACGCTTCTGTAAGCATCACCTATCAGCTTCGTTTGGCAGATGGCACGGTGATACAAGAAACAGAGGAGCCTGTGGATATGCCCATCTCTGGCATGATACCGGGTATCGCCGAAGCTGTAAAGCTTATCCCGGTTGGCTCTGAATGGGAGCTCTTCGTTCCCTCTGAGCAGGGTTATGGGGAACAGGGACCCGGTCCCTTAGGCGCAGCGGCTCCCTTCTTTTTTAAGGTAAAACTGCACGCTATCAAGCCGGCCGGCACTCCGGAGCATCCTATTGAATTGACTCCGGAGATGCTTCAGCAGCTCCAGGAAGCGGGGTTGCAATCCCCAGACGGAGGAGCTCAATAAAAAAGTCTTTCATCGTCTGAAGAACCTTCAGCCCGACGCGGTATGCACTGCGTCGGGCATTTTCTTCTGCAAGGCTCACCCATAGGAAACCACATTTGTCACAGTATAATTTCTCCAAGACCATGCAAGTCATTTATGATTTGCAAAGTGAGCGCGCCGGTGGCACGGAGGAAGATGAACTGCGCGAAGCGCTGCTCCGAAAGAGCGAGCTTGAGGGCGACTGCGGAGCGGAACCTTGAAAGCCGTGTACGGACGTAATTACAAAGGATCATCCCCGGCAAACAGCCCCTATTGGGGCGGTCTCAATATCACGGTGAGCGCCTCACTTATTCGGTCGCGTTATCAGATAAATTCTTGAAAAATTGCGGGATATTACGGGTTGCAAGCTGCTCACGCAGGGACTTTACAAGTTGATCCACCACTTGCCGTGTCTGAACTTTGACATTTCGGCGAACCAGCATCTTGTGCAGCTTTGAAAGAAACCAAAGCAGCACCCATACCTTTACCAGTGCAACAATCACCTGCATCGCGCTCCCTATATATCGGGCTATTTCAACGATTTTTTCTACCTTCGAGCCGAGCATGGCAACAGAGTTAAAAATTCCATCGCTTGTTCCGGCACCGCCTCCTCCTCCCACGGTAGAGCCCAGCATCGTCACCATCTCCTTTCCAACACCAATAAGTGTTGCTCCCGGCTCACGCAAAAAGTACAGGGCGCCCGCATCCAGCAAGATGGCGATGATGAGCGTTGTGTATCGACGAGATGCCAAAACACTCCTCTCGCACTCCAAATACAGCCCTAACCCACTGGTTGCAAGCCCGCACATTTCTGCCAAATCGCGCATATTTCTCAAAAGATGGCGCCGCATATCTCGCACACACTCCCGCGCTTCATAGTTGACCTCCACAGCCACCACATCCCTGCGATACGGCATAATCAAGGCGTCCACAACCCCTGCCCCGCGTATGTTCTCCATCACGCGCCGCTTCGCGCGTTCACCAACGCGCTCCTGCAGTTCCTGCAGCTCCGCCTCCACGCACACCTCCCACTCATGGGCGCACTCCATTGCGTCAATGACTGGGGCTTGTTCTCTCATGGAACTCGGTTCGTCTCAGGCTACTTGTTTACTCCGCCCAGGTGAGTACCACCTTGCCGGATTCTCCGGATTTCATGGCCTCGAATCCTTCCCGGAAATCGGTATAATGCAAGCGGTGAGTGATGATGGGCGATACATCCAGTCCGGAGCGCAGCATGGCGCTCATCTTCTGCCACGTACCAAACATCTCACGACCATAAATGCCCTTCATCTTAAGCCCCTTCCACACAAAGGTGTTCCAATCTATACCGGAGCCGCCCGGCTGAATCCCCAACAGAGAGATATTCGCTCCGTAGGCAGAGTGAGCGATGATATCCCTCAGGCACGAAGGAGCTCCGCTCATCTCCAGACATACACCAAAACCTTCATCGATTCCCAAATCGCGACGAGCCTGCTCAATGGAATCCCCCTTTGCCACATTCACTGTTCGATCCGCACCCAATGTGTGCGCCAGGTGAAGACGATAGTCACTCAGGTCGGTAATGGTCACACTCTTTGCACCGGCCTTCTTGCACACAGCTGCAGCCATAGAGCCAATCAGTCCTGCGCCGGTAATGAGAACATCCTCACCCACCAAATCCCACGACAGAGCTGTGTGTGTAGCGTTACCCAGCGGATCCAGGATGGATGCTATCTCCATGGGCATATCCTTATGAATGCGTATCACGTTGCTCTGAGGGATGGAAAGGTACTCAGCAAAGCAACCGGGGCGATTCACACCAACCCCTCGCGTATTCGGGCATAAGTGGAAGTTTCCCTTTCGGCAATTGTGGCAATGCCCACAAACGATATGTCCTTCGCCGGACACAACTTCCCCCGGGTGATATTCAGTGACCGCCGAACCCACTTCCTCGATAATGCCGCAAAATTCGTGCCCTACATGCATACCGACAGGTATCGTCTGCTGCGCCCACGGATCCCAGTTCCATATATGAAGATCAGTCCCGCAAATAGCTGTCTTGTATATCTTGATGAGCACATCATTTGCCCCAACTTCCGGCATGGGAACATCCATCATCTCCAGACCCGGTGCCGCTTTTGTCTTCACAAGCGCTTTCATGCGCAGGATCATACCCCTGCTACCAGCTATTGACAAGTCCAAAGTATAAAAATCAAGGCAATCCCACATCCGTCCCAAGAAAAAGTGCCCCCAATAGGTAATGCCGCAACCGTAGGCTGCTGCCTATGTACGATTTGAGGAATTCGTGCGCGTTGCGCGGGAAAGCGGTGGCGGCTTGGACGCCGCAATGCATGATGTACGATTTGAATGCCGGCGTACTACGCGTGAGGTTCCCTCGCGGCTGCCCCACTTGAAGTACGGCTTTCAATCCTCGTCCAACATAGCACGCATGGAAGCAAAGAAATTCTTGCATGTTTTTTCGTCCGCCGGCGCATTGAGGACTCGGTCATAGTCAACAAACTCGCAGAGCTCAGAAGGTATCTCAGCAAGAAAGGAAGAAGGAGCGCATTTTTCCTGCTTCCCATAGCGGTTTCGGGAAGTACAGTAGGAGAGAGTGAGCTGCTCCTGCGCGCGCGTGATGCCGACGTAAAAGAGACGTCGTTCCTCGTCCAAGTTACCCTCATCTACCGAGCGATTGTGGGGAAGAAGCCCCTGCTCCACCCCCACAATGTACACGCGGGGGAACTCCAACCCCTTGGCAGCATGCATGGTGATGAGGCACACTCCGTCTTTCTTTTCGATATCATCGTCTTCTTTGTCGTCATCCAGCGAAATGGAAGCGAGGAAATCCGCCAATTTGCCCGGCGCCGGAGAAGCCTGCCGCAGCACGTTAAGCAATTCATCGATGGCCGCTTCACGTTGTAGCCTTTCCTCCGGCGTCTTACAACTGCGGTTCATGTAGGAGGAGTAGTCAATATCACGCAGCATGTCGGCGGTCAATTCGGCGGCAGTCTTACTCATCTGCCCGAAAGCAGCTCTGTACCGTTCGATAAGCTGCACGAAACGCGCCACGTTCTCACGCGCACGCTCGTTCAGGGAAATCAATGCGGAGGACTCGCAAATGGTACCCCACACACTTTTATGCAACTCTCGGCTCTTATCGATGATATGCCCGGCTGTAACGGCACTGATGCCCCTTGGCGGGGTATTGAGAATACGCAGCAGGTGTAAATCAGCCTCCGGATTGGCCAATATGTGCAGATAGCTGAGCACGTCCTTCACCTCTCGTCGGTCGAAAAAACTCCTACTGCCAACCATACGGTAGGGAATATGGCGCTCGCGCAGAGCCATTTCCAAAGGGCGGCTCTGAGCATTAGCACGGAAGAGCACGGCGCAGTCTTCCCATGCCACACGATCACGCCGGTGCATCTGCTCAATCTCATCAGCCACAAAATCGGCCTCTTCCTCTGCCCCGGGCATGCTGATCACGCGAACAGGCTCCTCCCCGACTTTAGTGGTGCGCAACGTCTTTTCACGACGTCCCACATTGTGGCGGATAAGGGCGTTGGCGCAATCCAACACCTGCCGCGTGCAGCGGTAATTTTCCTCCAGCTTGATAACCTTCGGGTTGGGGAAGAAACGTTCAAACTCCAAGATGTTGGAAATTTGCGCTCCTCGCCACCCATAAATTGATTGGTCGTCATCTCCCACCACACAAACATTATGAGCGGCACCTACTAACTGCCTCAATAAACTCATCTGCAAACCGTTTGTGTCCTGAAACTCGTCGACCGTAATATGAGAAAAACGCTTTTGCCATGTCGCGCGTACCTCGTTGTCCATGCGCAGCAGCCTCTCTGCTAGGATGAGCAAATCATCGAAGTCCACAGCATTCTGCGCCTTGAGTTCCTTCTGGTACGCTCCAGCCACAGCAGCAATAAGTCCATCCTCAATCTCATGGTACGTGAGCCCGCGGTTACGCGCTGCTGAGTACGCTGCCAACACCTGCCCCGGCTCCAACTTCTCCTGCCGTCCGCCGTGTTCCATGATAAGGCGTTTGATGAGACCTGTCTGGTCGCTCCCGGTGAAAATCGTGAAATTTTCCTTGTAACCAAGACGTCCTATTTCGCGTCTCAGTATCCGCACACACAACGAATGGAAGGTACACACCGTCATCTCTTTTGCCACATTCCGCCCCACAAGCCCCGCCACGCGCTGCGCCATTTCGTTAGCCGCCTTGTTGGTAAACGTGAGTGCCAAAATCCCCTTCGCCTTCACCCCCTGCTTCAACATTTGTGCTATGCGGCAAGTCACCGTACGGGTCTTGCCTGTGCCCGCTCCCGCCAGTATGAGTACAGGACCGTCAATCACCCGAACAGCCTCTCTCTGAGCCGCATTCAGCTTGTTGATATCAAACTTCTCCGCCATACCCATTTTGTCGCGCCGCATGGTACCACACGTGCCCTGCAAGGTCAAGTCTACGGCTAGCCAAGCTAGCAAACGCATTAGAAAACGCGATTGTTATTTACAATTTACGATGTTGCCAAGCCGAGGTCACAGCTTCACCTAATTCACAGGTCTTTCGAACCAACAACCTGCTATGCTTCCCTCCCCACTTCCGTTTAAGCTTCGTGCCCCCGCGAGCCAAAGACGAGCCGCATTTTCAAATTGTAAATGTGAATGGGCATTTTGGCGGACATTGCGAGGTACCACTTGCTTGTCGCTGTGCAGCGATGGGCGGGACCGATGTTGGCCATCCTGTGCGCGCATGAGGGATTGCGAGCGGGTGCGCAGGCGCTGCCGCAGCCGCAATTTCGCGCATCCTGGGCGCCACCGCTGACGGAGGAGAGGGATGCAACGCTGCGCATACGGCTGGCGGCGATGAAGGTGATTGCGCAGGCTGTGAAGCCGGAGTTGCTCGAGCTTGTCCGCAAGGTGGAGGAGCACCGCATTACCGTGCCGGCTGCGGAGAGGCGCTTGCTGGCCATGCTGCCGCCGGCGGAGGATCTGGCGCAGGATGTGCTGGCGAGGCTGGTAGAAAAAGTTGAGGCGGCGAAGGCGGAGGAAGTCGAAGCTGATCATTGCAACAAGTACAAACACATCGGAGGAAAGCATTGCCGTTTCGGTAAGGGCTGGCAGAATGACAACAGGCATGCCCGGGAAGGTAAGACGAAGCCGCAAAGGGATTTTGAGGAGAAAAAACCTAAAGTTTTCAATTTCCAGAAGCCTACAAAAAGCAAAGGGGAGGCGAAGAATCACTTGGAGAGAATAAAGTTGCAAACGACCGTGGTGAAAAATTCGAAGAGCAAAGGAATCTTCGGACGCGGAGCGAAAGCGCCGGGTGAAGACCAGCCAGAGTTTTTTTTGACGGGGAAAAGTCTCAGAGAGCTTACTTGCGATAATAAATGGCGGAAATCCGCAGACTTTGAGTCTCACATGACTGCTGCAGCGCATGTGTGTGAACTATGGAGACATTCGAAGCCGATAGGTGCAGGCAAGCATCGGGACAAATATCTACCTTACTCAAAAAGCAAAATCGAGTGGGTTCCCGACGTATGGCTTACATGAGAATTGGCAAGAAGAGATACACCGTAAAGATAACCGCGAAGGAGTACAAAAAGGGGATCCAAGGAACCCCGCATATTCTCTATTGTGTCCAAACGAGACTAAAAAAATAGCGCGGTGTTATACTCAGTCCGCGGACGAACCTTTGTTCTATCCTATGGAGCTGCCCCCCGCGCTGAGACCATTCAACCACACCAACCCCGAAAAGTCAACCACAAAAATCAAAGCCATGAAATTAGCACCTTTTTCCTACCCATTCCTCGATTGGCTGCGAGCGCAGATTCTGCAATGTGCGGAGCCTGAAATCAGCGATTCGAACCTGTTCGACACTCGCACCATGGACCTCATCGAGCGTATTCGAAAAAGCCTCGCCGGATCGCTGGGCTACTGCGCTGTGCTGGATCTGCCGCAAGCGGAGTCAGTCGAACCAAAGGAAGATACCTGGGCTCTGATGCACACCATCAGCGTGACTCTCACGATCCTTCGCGGGACGCTGTGCAAGACCGATACGACGGCCATTGCTGAGACCTTGTATCGCTTCTTCCTAACCCGTCATTTCCGCGCGGTTCCTGGGCTTTTCGCGCCTGACGTGTATTGCGGGCCATTCAAGGCGGAGATGGACGCACAAGGCAATACGCACCACTATTTCACCATCTCCGCAGCCACGGATATTACCCTCCAGGAGGGGTGATTGGGTGAAATCCGGTTTGTATGACACAAGCCGGGAGTCCTAGAGCCATGCGGGTTTGAGGGAGGCTGAGAATGCGTGCCACCAGGCGATACTGGGGCAGACGCTCACCTCGGACACCTCCGCGAATGGCGGGAGTTTGGCGCAGGCGGAGGTGCACATGGGTGTGCAAAAGTCGGTGGTGATGAAGAGGGCGGAGTATGTGGCGCGTGTGCTGAATCGGCAGCTCATCCCGGCGATTGTGCGGAAGAATTATGGACGCACGCAGGGGATACCGATGCCGGAGCTGAAGTTTGCGGCGCCGGATGATGGTGCGAATGTGCAGAGGGCGGAATACTGGGCGCGTGTGTTGGCGATACCGGGGATGCAGGTGGCGAAGGATGTGGTGTATGAGTCGCTGAGGTTGCCGATTCCCGGGGAGGGCGAGGCGGTGCTGTCAACGCCCGATACAACGGGCATGCAGCAGCCGATGCAGGATCCATTCGGGTTCTTAAAAAAAAACTTTGAATCTGTAGCCGCGGCCAACGCGGAGGACGAAGAGCCCGAGGAAGACCGGCCAAAGAAGCGGCGAAGCTTGCTGAACCGGGAGGAGCTGGCGAGCACGCTCTCGGAGCTGTTCAGTGCGTCGTTGCTGGCGCGCAAGGAGGCGGAGGTGCAAGCGGCTTCGGGGACGCCGCAGGAGACACCGACGGAGGAATGCAAATCGAAAGATCCTCCGCATTGCATTAATCACGGATATCCGAAGGATTGGAAGCCGTTGCCGGATATCCCGCTTATCGATGAAAAAAAAGCCCGTGAGCAGCTGGGAAAAGGGATTGTTGCCAAAGATCCGCTTGGAAACGATGTGACTCTTGATGGGAGTATTATCAAGCATTGGGAAGATGCCAAGAAATCTGAGAAGGATATCAACAACCGTCTTTCTTATCTCCCGGTCATTGAGCAGAGTATTAAAACGCCGGCTGAAATATGGGAGTACGAGAACGGGTCACGCGTCTATTTAGCGGCTTACATCCACCGTGGATACCAGGACGATCAGAATAAGGGGAAGGTGTATTTGCTGTCATTTACCGTAAGTTCCGATAGCTCCAAGATTCAAACATACTTTCCCAATGAACACTCCATCCACAAAAAACGACAAGGAAAATGCCTCTATTCAGCAGCAGAAAAAGAGGGTTAGGATTACTTCAGGTGCTTGAAGCTCCACCCCTTCACCTTGCCATATAGGAGCACCCCCTGACAAGGAAACAGGTGAGCTTATTCAACCACACCAACACGAAAAAGTCAACTACAAAAATGCAATTAAACCTTAAAAATTTCATCAAAAATTGGGTTCGCGGTAGCGAAGGGAGTGCAGAGCAAAAAAGCTTGAGCCGTGGGGAGATTGTCGCGATGCGCGTGCATGTACTCCCGGACTGTCCGGAGCAAATCGAAGGGGTGCACGATTGGCTTTGTTGGGTTGAATGGAGAATCCGGGGAATGGTAAAGGTGAACGAGGATTATGTATTGCTCGTCGCAGCGCGATTGGAGTATGCGTTCTACTGCTTTTTTAATCGCACGGTGCGTCCTTATGTGCTTCACGCGGCTGCGCACATGAGAGAAGAGGCGAAGCGAGCCGGAGACGGCGAGGGAAGCGAGGGCGAGAAAGCCGATGGCGTCCGCGAGGTGAAGGTCATTGTCGCCGTTTGTCCGCAGATAGGCGAATTGAGGAAAGCAAGCCGCCGCGATGTGGAGAAAGACCCATGCAGTGGCGATGACGGCTGCGAGCTTTTTACTCGTGATGAGGCTGAGGGCGTATTTCAGGGAAGCAGACAAAATATCGAGGCTATGGTGGAGGAGGAGCAAGAGGAAGAGAAGACGTCGCTGGAGCCGCTACCGGAGGATTTAACTGAATACTAAAAAAGCTATGGCGATTATTCTGGATACGAAGAAGTTGATTTCTGTGGCGCCGTCGGGAGGGGGATCGTGCACGGGGGGAGGATCTTCGGGAGGAGGTGGTACGAGTGGGGGGGAGCAGACGGCGTTTGTGCCGCATTTGACGGGGTGTACGCTGACGCAGTCGGCAGAGGGCGGGAGCACGCTGTCTTTGGAGTTTGCGGGGACGGCACCGGATTGGGTGAAGTATTGGCAGCAGGTGACGCTGAGGCATGAGGGGATGGATTTGTTTACGGGGCAGATTACGTCGATTTCGACGTCGAATGTGGGCGGGGCGGTGCGGAGCTATGTGACGGTGCGGGATTACTGGTTTTTGCTGGAGAGGCAAACGAGCGCGCAGCAGTTGACGGATTTGCTGAATCAGTCGAGGTCGGAGTTTCGGTTCAAGGATTCGGCGGCGTATCAGACGGAGAGCTGGGCTGCGATGGCGAGGGCGGTAAGGCTTTCTGCGCCTGGGTGGACGACGGCAGGAGGGAGTGTGACGACCTCCCACAGCTCGTAGAAGAGGCGTCTACCGCGTCCATGGAGGATTTGCCCATGGAGGCTCGGCAAAGCGTTTCTGAGGCCTGCCAGGAGGCTGGAATCGATTTGCGGGTGATGCGGGATGGGTATCGGCATGTGACACCCGAGCCGCTGCTGGACCCGAAAGCGGATGCGGAGCTGCTGGCGGAGTTGGCTGAGCTGGAGCGGATGATGCGAGGGGTTGGCGGCTTTGAGGATGTCCAGGGTGAGCATTGCAACCAGCAGCACATTGACGGTTGCCCAAATCGGTTCAAGCAACATGACAATCGCCATGCCCGGGAGGGGAAGACGAAGCCAAGAAAGCATCGCAACCGAGAGCTCAAGGAGCCAACTGTTCAGGAGTACGAAACTTTTCACGTTTCGGCCCCAGTAGAGACAGAGGCCGCGTTTGAAGAAAGAGCTGTCAGGCTTAAAAAAAACTATGGCAAGCCGGGTAGAGGTTTCCAGGCGCCTGGGATGAAGGAGGAATTTTTTGTCAGCGGAAATGTGGTGGAGGAGTTGAGATCGGGAAAGCATATCAGAAGATCGGCTGACAAGGTTTCGCATTTGACTGCGGCAGATAATATTGATTATCTTTGGGAAAGATCTTATCCGTTCAAAAAATACAGGGATAAAGAGAAGGTTTTTGAAAAGAGCACTATCGAATGGATGTACAAGAGGCTGGCATACATGGATCTGAGAGGGAAGAGATACGAGGTAGAAATTACAGCTAAAGCGTTTAAGAGGGACGTCAATATCCTCTACCAAGTAAAAACGAGGGCAATAAAGTAGCGCGGTGCATATCCCGAGATCCCATATTCAAGGAACCTACCGCCCCCGCGCTGAGGCTATTCAACCACACCAATACAAAAAAGTCAACTACAAAAATGAGAAGTGAAAAGACATCAGGATACCCAGGGAAGCGGACGCCGGGAAGGACGCGGTACACGAAGGAGCTCGGGCGGTACATCTGCGAGAGGATTGCGGAGGGCGAGGGGCTTGTAGCGGTGGCGCGAGAAATCGGCGTACCGAAGCGGACGGTGAGCGGATGGGTGAAGAAGTACACGGGATTTGCCGCAGACTATGCGCGGGCATGCGAGACGCGGCTCTGCCTGATGGAGGAGCGGATCCTGGAGCTGTGCGAAGAGGCGAGGGAGGCGGGTGAATCAGGGGCACCGGATGCGAGGGTGCGGATTGAGGCGGCGAAGCTGCAAATTAACACGCTGCAATGGACGCTGGCGAGGCTGCTGCCGGCGCGTTGGGGTGAGAAGAATAAGCTGGAGGTGACGGGTGCGGGAGGCGTGCGATCGGGTGGTGGGGGCGATTAATGCGTGCCCACAGAATGCGCCGATTGCATCCGGGCTGGGGAAGGTGCCGGCGGAGTGCAAGAGGACGGCGATTGTGCTGGCGCGGCATGCGGCGATTTCGGCGGTGCCGGCGATGCACCAGGCGCTGGAGGGGGAGACGCGGCACGATGAGTACAACTCGGCGACGGCGGATCTCGCTGCGCTTGCAGCTTGCGACCTGCTGCCGATGTATGAGCTGGAGGAGGAGGAGTCGGCCATCGATGAGGGCTCGGCACCCGGCATCACGGTCATTGGCAAGGCATCACCCGATTGGCTGCTCTAATGGGCATTTTGGCGGACATTGCGAGGTACCACTTGCTTGTCGCAGTGCAGCGATGGGCGGGACCGATGTTGGCCATCCTGTGCGCGCATGAGGGATTGCGAGCGGGTGCGCAGGCGCTGCCACAGCCGCAATTCCGCGCGTCCTGGGCGCCGCCGCTGACGGAGGAGAGGGATGCAACGCTGCGCATACGGCTGGCGGCGATGAAGGTGATTGCGCAGGCGGTGAAGCCGGAGTTGATCGAACTTGTCCGCAAGGTGGAGGAGCACCGCATTACCGTGCCGGCAGCGGAGAGGCGACTGCTGGCCATGCTGCCGCCGGCGGAGGAGCTGGCGCAGGATGTGCTGGCGAGGTTGGTGGAAAAAGTTGAGGCCTCTAGAAGATGGAGAAAAAAAAAGAAGAAAAGGAAAAGATGTAACCAGTACAAACATGCAGACGATTGCTCCAAAGGACTCGGTGATGGTAGTGCTATAGAACCTCAAGATGACGGATCGTCGCCACCGACACCTACACAGACCCAAAACACAGATCCACCAAAGCAATGGAAGGTGATGGGGCTTGAATCTGCAGCCAAATTCCCTGCGGAAAAATGCACAATGCTCACGCAAAGAGGCATAAAAAAAATGCAAAGAAAGATCAATCGAGGCTTCACAATTCGTTCCGCTCTAGGTGAGGATATTAGAATCACGAAGTCCATCATTAGTCATTGGAAGAACGAACATAAATCACCAGCCGAAATACGCAGACGAATGCAGGTTTTTATGGAAGTACTGCGATCGTTCAAACACCCGCAAGAAGTATGGTTGCAAAAGAATAGCAACAAAGCATATTTCCGAGCGGTTAGGATTGGAAATAAAAAGGAATTCGTTTTAGGCATTGTCGTAAATGAGAACAACTATGCAGTCACATTCTTTCGGTCTCGAAAAGCGAGTTACGCCAACAACAAAAGAGATGGGCAACTCTTATATAAAGCCTGACCCGGGATCACTCACGGGAGGGCGCCTCGATCGGCAGATAGCAGGAGTGTCCCCCCACCGCGAGGTTACGTTCGCTACACACTAGCGCTCGTCCCTGAATACGGAAGATAGCAGGAGTGTTCCCCCTCCGCTCAAGGGTTCGGACCACACATACATGCAGACCACAGCCCTCGGCAAGATCATTCAAACACGCCAACATCGAAAAGTCAACCACAAAAATCAAAGCCATGAAATTATGTGGATTGCAAGATTAAATGCAACAGGTTCTTGGCACAAAAAAGGGTGCCAAGAAGTTCAAAGTATGCTAGAG
>CANPYO010000022.1 GCA_947588645.1 uncultured Akkermansia sp.
TCCTTCCGCAACTGCGCTTATTCTATCGCAGTCCCCCGTATTTTAACACCTCAAATTAACCGTTTACGATTTGGAAAGTTCGGCGAGCGGAGCTCGCGGGAGGCGGAGCAAGAGCGACGCGGAATTTGAAAGCCGTGATCGGACGTAGTTACAAAGGAGCGGGAGGCGGTGGCAGACGGAGTCTGCCCATGTACGAGGTACGAGGTACGATGTACGATTTGGAAAGCTCGCGCGCTTTGCGCGGGGATGCGAAGCTGGGGCGGACGGGATGTCCCGAAGCCGTGTACGGGCGTGGTTAGAAAGCGGCGGGGGCGGGGCGCCTGGCGGCGCCTATGTACGAGGTACGATGTACGATTTGGATGCCTGCGCGCTACGCGCGGGGTGGCGGAGCAAGTGCGACGCGGAATTTGAAAGCCGTGCGCGGGCGTGGTTAGAAAGCGGCGGGGGCGGGGCGCCTGGCGGCGCCTAGGTACGATGGACGAGGTACGATTTGAATGCTAGCGCGCTACGCGCGGGGTGGCGGAGCAAGTGCGACGCGGAATTTGAAAGCCGTGATCGGACGTAGTTACAAAGGAGCGGGAGGCGGAGAGTGAATCATGAAAGCCCCGCACGATCTCCTCACTCCCCCACTGAGGCGGGGCCTAACGGGGGGAGAAATAGCCGCGCTGTTTTTCGGAGATGGGGAGTTCGAGCATTTCCATGACGGCGAGCATATCCTCCCACACAGAGCGGCGCGCGGAGAGAGATTCATTGCGCAACAGGTAGCTCGGGTGGTAGGTCACGCGCACGGGGAGATTGTCCGCAAGGTGGTGCCAAACGCCGCGTAGAGAGCCCACACTTCCTTCCCCTCCGAGAAGACCATGGGCGGCCGTGGCGCCGAGACACACCACGCAGGCAGGCTGAATCGCACGCAGTTCTGCCTGAACAATCGGCAGACAGGCTGCTATCTCCTCCGGCGTAGGGGCGCGGTTAGCTGTACCCTGGTTGTCACCCATGGAGGGGCGAAACTTGCAGATATTGGTGATGTAAATTTGTTCACGTCGCAACCCCATGGCGCGGAGGATTTCGTTGAGTTTTTGTCCGGCTTTACCCACAAAAGGCTCGCCTAGACGCTCTTCGTCGTAGCCCGGAGCCTCACCGACTAACACAAGTCGCGCATGCACATTGCCCACGGAGAAAACCATCTTTTCGCGCAGCGTTCCCAAACGTCGCGCCGCAGACCAGTTGAGCGCCCGCCGGCGGAGGTAGTCAATCTTTTGCTCGGGCGTGTCCAGCTCAGGGCCTGGCGCATGGGAAACCACAACTGCGGGGGCAGGTTGTGCACTCCAGGTGCGCAGGATATCACGCGCTTCGGCATCCAAAGCAACGCTCTCTATACCCTGCTCTTGCAGGTGCTGCAAGCCCGCGCACATGACATCCCGGAGCGTGATTGAGGAAGAGGACGTGAGCATATTCAACGGCGACGAGAGAGTTCACTCTGGTAGGCGAGCCCCAGTTGTTGTGCATGCTGCTCTGCCCATTGCTTCAGGCTGCGTTTACCAGCGGGGGCCTCATCGACAGCGAGGCGATTTTGAGTGAGGCCTTTGACCTCGTCTCGCGTGAGCATGATATCATGCATCAACGAGCCAAGCGTCTTTGCGGCTGCATATCCAACCCAATGAGGCATGGGCAAGATGGGGCGCCACACCCCTACAGCTTGTGCCAGCATGTGCCACAACCCACGAAAGCTGTACGTTTCCGGTCCCGTTGCCTGAACGACACGGTGGGGCTCTGACTGTTCGATTTCATTGATCACGAGTTCAGCAAAATCCTGCACGTGGATAGGCTGGAGGAAATAATCCGTACCGCTGCCGAAGGTACCCACGCAAGGAAGATGCCGGAGGCTCCAAGCCATGTTGTTGACAAGGATGGATTCCTGGGGCGTATCCCCAAAAAGAACGGCCGGACGCAAGATCGAATGGGGCAGAGAAGAATGAGCCAAGGCTTGCTCGAGGCGAGCTTTACCACTGAAATAAGGCAGAGGCGAAGAGGCATCCGGCTTCGTGATACTTGTATGCACAACACGCTGAACGCCGGCCTGCTGAGCCGCACGAAAAAGCGCCAATGTGTTATCTACAGCCTCGCTGTGAGAAAAGGCAGCGTGCCCAGCCCCGTTGAACGAAAAGCGTACCCAGTAGGTGTTCACCAGCACATCAACACCGCGGAGAGCAGACTCTCCACCCGGAGACCATGGCATGGGGCGCAACTCATAGCGGGCAGGGTTGGGTAAGCGTCCGGCAGAATTCGTAAGCCCGATGACTCGCCAACCGCGCCGAACCGCCTCGTTCGCGACATATCGACCGCTGTACCCCAGCACCCCGGTGATAGCAACAGTCTTCATGCGCTTGCTCAGTTTATCATTCTCTTACGACGGGATTGAGATGGGCAGGAGCAAGCGCGGCGGGGTTTAAGGAGATCAAGCTTCGGCCGGTTCATCAGGGAAGATAAGGCTGCGCGGGGCGGGTTCTATGCTGCGCACGGTCATCTTCACCGGATCACCGCCAATCTCGAGAGGCAGACGCACGGAATCGCCCACCTTATGCCCGATGAGCTTGGCGCCCAGCTTCGAGCTGTACGCTACCACACGTTGCTCCGGCACGGAATCCCACGCTCCCAGCACAGTGTAAACCACCTCCTTGCCATCCTCGGTAACAAAGGTAACGCTGGTGCCCATGCTCACGGCATCGCAATTGGCATTGCTGAAATCTGTCGGCTGAGCTTGGGCAAGCAGGCGGGAGAGTTCCTCAGAGCGCCGCACGAGCACTTGGCGTGTAGCTTTGGCATCTTGGTAGCCGCCGTTTTCTCGCAGATCACCCTCAGCACGGGTAATTTCCAAATCGTGCTTGTTCTTGGGGATTTTCACATTGATGATCTCCTCGTACTCCGCCTTGCGAGCTGCAAAGGAGCGCAGGGACACATAGAGCGTCTGCTTGGTCTTGGGAGCGCTGCGAGCGAGAGCTATCTCCTGCAGCCCCGGGTGTACCTTCATCATATTCGCCAGGAGGAAATTCCTGTCCAAATCCGGCAACACCGAGGAATCGTAAATGGCCTTGGCAAAGGGGCGGGCCTCCGGCTCGGTAAGCCCGGTCACCAAGTCAGGAGCCAAATCACGATCCTCCAGCAGCATATTGCGCAGGCGCAGAGCCCGGTTGGGCGCACCATCTGCTGAGTCGCGCTCGATAGCGCTGATGATAGCCGAACCCAGAGCCATCTTAGTTTCCTCCACAATCTCACCGGCAACGCCGTGGCGCTCTTTGCAAATCCAAATAAGCACGCTGGGCTGCAGGGTCTGGCGAGAAATACCTGAAAGAAGCTCCGCGAAAAGCTTTTCCTTGTCTCCATGCTCAATAATGAAAGCAGCAGCATGCGGGGTGACGCGCTGCCCGCCCTGAAGGAAGAGATGCGTCATATAGTCCTGCCAAGTGTCCGGATAAGCCTCGCGCACCGCTGCATAGACGAGCTGCTGGCGAGCGGGAGAAAGCTCGCCGATGTAACCAACCAGCTCCTCCGCAGAGATGGAGCCGAGGCGCTCTGCAAGCGAGGTAAGTTTTGTGATCCCGGCAGACTGCAACGCCTCGGAAATCGCGTTGCGGTCAGACTCCTTGTTGCTCACCTTGGCGGGAATTTCATCGCGGATGATAATGAGAGAAAGCACATGTTGCGGCTCCATGTGGTCACGCTCGATGTCCTTCTCCATGGACGCCATCAGCTTAGCAGCAGGTTCGATTTCACCGCGCAGCACTTCGTCCAAATGAGCCTGATCCAAAATGCGCACGCAGCTCTCCAGTGATCCGGCATCGGCGTAGTCGGAGAGCAACGCCTCTGCAGCGCTCTCGGCCCGGCGCAGACAGATCGCTTCTCCCCGCTTGGTAGGCAAGCGGAACTTAGGAGATTGCCGCATGGCCACACGCGCCTTTTCCCACCATTGCTTCCACTGGTCGACCGGTATAATACGACCGGAAAGAAAATGTTCCAAATCCTCCGGCTGCATCGGCAACACCTCATCGATACCCTCGCGCAGGGAGAAGTTGTGCTCCAGAACGTGAGTGATAAACGGCAAAATTCCCTCCTTGCTATCCGCCTGTTTGCGAAGGCTCTCCGGGTCATCATAACAACCGATGAGAAAATGTTTTTCCGGGAGAGGTGTAAGCTGATTGTAAGCGAGCTTAAGCCCTAATACGTAAGCGGGTCGCTTTTCAAAGTTGATTTTGACCACCTGCTTCACGAGAGACCAAGCCTCCACCTTGCCAACGCCCCACTCCCCGTGCATCACGTAGCGTCCAGGGGCAACTTTGTCCAATTTTTTCGCAAAATCAACGGGTATCCGCCCGGCCTTCACCAATTTATCCAAGTCGCTATGCATACCTGCACCCACTATATCACACCTTCCCGCAAGGTCAATCCCAATCAACTCTTTTGTTCCAATTTTTGAGGGCAACCGCAAGGCAACCGCATTAGAAAATGCGGTTGCCTATGTACGAGGTACGATGTACGATGTACGATTTGAATGCCAGCGCGCTACGCGCGGGGTGGCGGAGCAAGTGCGACGCGGAATTTGAAAGCCGTGTACGGGCGTGGTTAGAAAGCGGCGGGGGCGGGGCGCCTGGCGGCGCCTAGGTACGAGGTACGATGTACGATTTGAATGCCAGCGCGCTACGCGCGGGGTGGCGGAGCAGGTGCGACGCGGAATTTGAAAGCCGTGCGCGGGCGTGGTTAGAAAGCGGCGGGGGCGGGGCGCCTGGCGGCGCCTAGGTACGAGGTACGATGTACGATTTGAATGCCAGCGCGCTACGCGCGGGGTGGCGGAGCAGGTGCGACGCGGAATTTGAAAGCCGTGCGCGGACGTGATTAGAAAGCGGCGGGGGCGGGGCGCCTGGCGGCGCCTAGGTACGAGGTACGATGGACGAGGTACGATTTGGATGCTAGCGCGCTACGCGCGGGGTTGCCGAGCAAGAGCGACGCGGAATTTGAAAGCCGTGCGCGGGCGTGGTCAGAAAGCGGCGGGGGCGGGGCGCCTAGCGGCGCCTATGTACGAGGTACGATGGACGAGGTACGATTTGGATGCTAGCGCGCTACGCGCGGGGTTGCCGAGCAAGTGCGACGCGGAATTTGAAAGCCGTGCGCGGGCGTGGTTAGAAAGCGGCAGGGGCGGGGCGCCTGGCGGCGCCTAGGTACGAGGTACGAGGTACGATTTGGATGCCAGCGCGCTACGCGCGGGGTGGCGGAGCAGGTGCGAAGCGGAATTTGAAAGCCGTGCGCGGGCGTGGCTAGAAAGCGGCGGGGGCGGGGCGCCTGGCGGCGCCTAGGTACGAGGTACGATGTACGATTTGGATGCCAGCGCGCTACGCGCGGGGTGGCCGAGCAGGAGCGACGCGGAATCTGAAAGCCGTGCGCGGGCGTGGTTAGAAAGCGGCGGGGGCGGGGCGCCTGGCGGCGCCTATGTACGAGGTACGATGGACGATGTACGATTTGGGAAGTGAGCGTGCCGGCGGCGCGGGGGCAACTAGTGTATCACGCATTCCTTGCCTGGTATTTGTTGCATTTAATTTACAAAAGGAGCCAAGCACATTTTCCAACGTACTTGACTCCCTCTACTCGATGGGGGACTCGAACCCCCACGGATTTCTCCACTAGATCCTTAGTCTAGCGCGTCTACCAATTCCGCCAACCGAGCAGAAAAGCGATATGCTACGCGGGAGGGAATATACACAAAATAGCGGAGCATGGCAAGCCTTTTTCAGACGAAACCCAAATTTTTTCCACATCCGTCCCAAGAAAAAGCGCGGTTCCAACAGACGGTTATCGGAGCGGAAGGCAACATAATTCATTTACGATTTATCTGATTTTACGAAGGGAGGCAGGGAGGATGCGGAGCTGGTCGCGGTATTTAGCGATGGTTCGACGAGCGACGGAGATACCACGCTGAGCAAGGAGCTTTTCAAGGGCGGCATCGCTGAGAGGGGAGGCGGGATTTTCCGCATCGATGAGCGCGCGGATTTGCGCCCTGACGGTCACGCTAGTGTGGCTCTCGCCGCTGGTCGTCGGCAAGGCGGCCGTAAAAAAAGTTCGCAATTCATACACCCCGTAATCACAGCGTAAGTATTTTCCGTTCACAGCACGAGAAACGGTGGAGGTATGCATCTGCGTAGCCTCAGCTATCTCTTCCATGCGCAGGGGAAGCATGCACGAGGGTCCACGCAGAAAAAAATCGCGCTGGCGCTCCACAATAGCTCGGGCAACAGCAAGAATAGTCTCTTGTCGTTTTTCAATGGCGCGGATCAGTTCACGACCCTCGCGGAAGCATTGGGAAAGATAGCGGCGCAACTCCGCCTTGTCGCCCTGCTCGGCAAGCATCTCCCGGTATTGGGCGGAGAGCGCAAGGTTCGGCACCATCTCCCCGGTGAGGTTCACCGAGAGATCCCTACCCCGGCGCAAAACAATGACATCCGGCGCACCAATGGGTTGCTCCACGGCGGAAAAAGAGCTTCCGGGATCCGGGTTGAGGCGGGAAATGCGGTGCACGGCGAGACTAATGGCTTCTTCGTTCACGCCGAGGGTGCGCGCGACTTGCGGGAAGCGGTGGCGAGCGAGGTCATCCCAACATTCGGCAACAATCCGGTAAGCCAGACTTTTTTCCTCACCCTCGCGGCGCAGTTGCAACAGCAGACTTTCCCTCAAATCAGAGGCGCCCACGCCCGCCGGTTCCAAATCCTGCAGCACTTGCAGAGCTTTGCGCAGTCTTGCCGACGGAATGCCAAGCGTTTCCGGCGGCTCTACGAAAAAGCCATGCGTATCCAAACGAGCGATGAGAGCAAGAGCATCTTGCTCCAGCACGCGCGGAAGAGCGCTCTGCATCACCTGTTCCTCCAAATGGGCGCTGAGTGTCGTCTGCTGCGGAAGCGCCTCCATCATGGAAGCATGCCGCTCTGATGCTTCATAATCCGGGGGCGGCAAGCTATCATCCTCCGACGCCGGCGCTTCAATCTCCTCGAGAGCGGGGTTGCTGTTGAGCGCCTGGGTGGCCATCTGAGACAGTTCCGCTTGCGTAGCCTGCAGGGCACGCAAAAAGAGCTGCATGGACGCCCCCATCACCATGCTCTGACGCATGCCTTGCGCTAACTGTGGGTTCGCCGAGCTCATGGCGCAGTATCATCGTTGATAGCGAGCAAACGCTGCAGTTCCTCGAAGCAGGACTTGAGATCCTCCGAGCTGTCGGCCGCAGCGCGGATGCGGCTGCGCAGAGCATCGATGCGCTCCTGCAAGGCAAAACGCGCGGCACGAGCGCACGCGCAGTTCACATGCTCCTCCAAGTTATCCTCCGGGTAATTTTCAAAGGCGACAGAATGCAGAGCAAGAGCCTGCTCCGGCGGCAGTTGCTCAGCGAAGGCGCGCAGGGCATCCGCATCCCCCGGCGTAGGCAACTGTTCCATGAGGCGCTGCAGTATAATGCCCCCGGAGAGCGTGCGTATCGGCTCTTGCAAGTCCTCAATACGCTCGATCAAGATCTCCTGCGCTTTTCGGCTGCTGATGGCCATGGAAATAAGACCGGCAATGGCGTTGTGCAGCTGAATGGGCACCACCTCCGCCTGCTCAGCCAGGAAGGGGATTCCCTCCTCTTCCTCCTCATCCTCACGGGAGGAGCGCTCCTGGCGCTTGCGTTCGGCCTCTTTTCGTGCGTTTTTCTTCAACTCGCGCACCATTTTATCCACAGCCGTGCGGAAAGTCTCCGGCCCCATATTGAGACGAGTCGCCAGATCCACCACGGCGGCATCGCGCCGGATGGGATCCGAGATCTGAGCGGTGAGCTCCGCCATACGCGGTACCAGCGCGGCACGAGCTCCGGCATCCTGACCGCAGTGTTCCAACTCGTGCGTTACGCGTCGGATCAAATACGGTTGAGCCTGTGTGATGGCCAGCTGCAAAGCCTCAGCGCCCTGCGTGCGAATCAGCGAATCCGGATCTTCTCCGGCAGGGAGGTCGGCCTGGTACACATCCAGCCCCGCTTGCGCGAGCTTGCGGTAAGTCTTCTCACTGGCGGCTATGCCTGCTCGATCGCCATCGTAACAGAGGGTAGCGCGTTTGGCATATTTGGCGAGAGTGCGCGCGTGCTCATCCGTAAAAGCCGTGCCCAAACCGGCCACAGCGTTGCGCACATCCGCTTTCTCGTGGCAAGCGATCACATCCAGTTGACCTTCACAAACGACAACGTGCATGTCTGATTTACCAATGGGAGCGGTGGCCTTGTGAAGACCGAAGAGCAGTTCTCCCTTGCGGAATGCCACCGTATCAGCCGTATTCACATATTTGCGCGGATCCTGATCTGCCTGCATCACACGACCTGAGAAGCCCACTACCTCGCCGCGCACATTGCGGATGGGAAACATGAGCCGATCGCGAAATACGGGATATAACCCGCGCGCATTGCTACTCTCCAAGTAAGCCTCCATCAATGTGGCATCGTCAAACCCGCGGGAAAGCGCCAACTCCCGCAGCGACCGAAAATCCGGTGGCGCCCAGCCGAGCTGCCAGGTTTTGGCGACCTCGATGTTCACCCCGCGCCGCTTGAGGTAATCGCGCGCATGTTGAGCCTCAGCGCTACGGCAAAGCTGGACATTGTAAAATTGGGCGGCAAGTTCATTGAGCTGCACGACCCGCGTGCGCAGGCGGCGGCGTTCCAGAGCCGCGGGATCCTCTTCTTCCTCGATGACCGGGATTCCGCAGATATCTGCCAAGCGACGCAAAGCCGTCGGATAATCCAGATTCTCGAACATCCTCACAAACTTCACCGCATCTCCGCCGACTCCGCAACCAAAACAGTGAAAACTCTGCCGGGCAGGGTTCACATGGAACGAGGGCGTCTTCTCACTGTGAAACGGGCAGCACGCCTTCCACGAGTAGCCTGCCCTGCGCAACGGCACATAACGTCCCACCACCTCGACGATATCGGCCGAGCTCTTGATGCGCGCTTCGCATTCCTCTGTGATACGGGACATCGTGGCTATCGGGTAAGCTGCAACAGGTGGTTCTCGAATCCGGGGTATGAGGTTTCAATGTTGCCGCAGCGCAATAAGGTTGTTTTCCCGGCCGCGCACAAACCTGCAATGAGAAAGCTCATGGCAATACGATGATCCGTGTAACTGTCCAGCGTAGCGCCGGTGAGCGGCACTCCGCCGGTGATGACCATGCCATCATCGTACTCTTGCACCCGGGCACCCATGGCCTGCAAATTGCGAACCACGGCGCTGATGCGATCGCTCTCCTTGACACGCAGCTCAGCAGCGTGACGGATCGTGGTGTCCCCTTGCGCATGAGCCGCAGCCACGGCAAGGATGGGCACCTCATCGATGAGATTGGGGACCTCCTCGGGCAAAATCTCCGTGCCATGCAGTTGAGACGCGCAGCGCACGGTCATATCGCCCATCGGTTCACACTCGCCGCGAACATTACTCAGCTGAATCTGAGCACCCATGCGCTGCAGCACGTGCAGCAGCGCCGTACGCGTAGGGTTGAGGCCCACGCCTCTCAAGGTCAGTTCACTCCCGGGAACGATGCTCGCCGCAACCAGCCAAAACGCCGCGCTCGAAAAATCCGATGGCACCTCGATATCGCGGGCCTTCAAATGCGCCCTTCCACGTACCGCCACACTCAAATGGCTCGCAGACTCCTCGCAGGGCACGCCAAAGTGGCGCAGCAAACGCTCTGTGTGATCTCGAGTGACGGCAGGTTGGTCGACGCGCGTCTCACCGTCCGCAAACAGACCCGCCAGCAGCACAGCGCTCTTCACCTGGGCGCTGGCCATGGGCAAAGCATAGTGAAGGGGACGCAGGGTTCCACCTGTAATTTCCAGCGGGGCGCAGCCATCCCTTTCCCCGCATGCGCGGATACATGCACCCATCTGATTCAGCGGGGTCATGATGCGGCGCATGGGGCGGCAGCTCAGCGATGCATCACCCACCATGCGGCTGCTGAAGGGGAGCGCGCTGAGGACACCCGCCAGCAGTCGCATTCCCGTGCCCGAGTTTCCGCAATCAATATCTGTTGCGGGGGCAACGGGGCTCATGCCTGTGCCGGTGATGGAAAAGTCAGCGCCATGTGAGGCGGGGCTCACGGTCGCTCCCAGCTGCTGCATGGCGCGCAGCGTGTTCAAACAATCTGCGCTGCACAGATAATTGCGCACGCAGGTCGTGCCACTCGCCAACCCACCCAGTATCGCCACGCGGTGGGATATGCTTTTATCGCCGGGCACGGTCATTTCACCGCGCAGCGGATGTGTAGCTAAGCCGGTACTGATGATATCACTCGCCATAAATCGTGAGATGCTCTTTGCTGAAGGCTTCTCGGACAGCCGCATCGAAGAAGGCGCGCACCGCCAGCTCCCGCTGCGCACTCCGTATGGCGCTCTTCAAGGTTTCGCGGCACTCTTGCGCGCTCGGTACGCGCGCCGGAGTGATCGGCCCGGGTAGCAGGATATGCCAACCCCACCTGCTCTTCACCAGCGCCGGCTCGTCCGCCGCCAACGCTCCCGAACCAAATAAAGGCAACTCCGGCAGGATGCGCTCCGGGGTATCGTATATTTCCCCCAAGTCCCCATCGCTTGCGGCAGTGGCATCATCCTCGCTGTTGTTGCGCGCCAGCAGAGCGAAATCATTCCCGCTCTGCACTTGCTGCAGCAAGTCGCGCGCCCGGTTCTCCACCGCCTGAGGCTCCTTCTCCAACGATGCCAGGAAAATTTGCTTCACTCGCCGGTGGGCAGGAATCGCCAGCTGATCACGCAGCAATTCGTAGTGTTTGTCCGCATCGGCATCGCTCACCTCACAGAAAGGTTCAACCGCGCGCTCCAGTAAGGCTGCTGACTTCATGGCTGTTGCCAACTGCCGCTCAAATCCCGGGCGTGTGTACCCCTGGCTCGCCAACCACTGATCAAACTCTTGTGCGCTCACGGCTCTACTCTCCAACCGAGAGAGCTCCGCACGAGCCTCCTCCGCCAAGTCCGGCAAATTTTTATCATTGTAACGCGTTCGTATGCGCAGCAACGTGCGGCGCACCATCTCCATGAGCATGGCTGCACGCTCATTGCGGGGAGTTTCCGTACGCCCACGCTGCCAATTCTGCTCTTGCTCAAAACGTGCCAGCTCCTCGCGCGTAAGAACCTCGCCGTACACCCGCGCCACCGCATCTCCGTTCACTTCGTCCCCCCGCTCATGCAACATTCCCCATACCGGTCCGCGCCACACCAACAAATCCACAGCCAAATACGCCAGCACAGCGCTGAAAAACGCCAGCTTGAGCGAGAATATTCTGAACGGTGTCACCTTCACAAACGTTGCGGCAGCATTGTACCTTCTCCCTCACTAAAAAGCAAGGCAAACGCATTGGAAATCAGGGCAAACGCATTAGAAAACGCGTTTGCCTATTTACGATGTACGATTTACGATGTACGATTTGCAAAATTCGCGCGCGTTGCGCGGCGGCAAGTGGTGTGACCCGCATTTCACTCGCTAAGGAATGGGTTGAATGAGCCCGGAGAAGATTTTATTGGGACAGTGTGCTACGTACGAATATTTTTATTGTTTTCATGTGAAAATTCGATGTTGTCTCCTGTCGCACGCGTTCTTGCCATTTTCAACATAGCTCAACCCTTCCGCCACTATTTTACCCCTCTCTTCTCATGACCTCGACTCTTTCTGTCATCTGTTGCATCTATTCTTGCAATCCACAGAAATTTTGTCAGGACAAATGGGTTACATCACCCATCCAGCGGTTGAGGATTTCCACGGCGGCCGCCTGGTCAATGACAGTCCTGAACTGGCGGGCGTGGCGTCCGGCAGCGTGCAGTTTTTCCTGAGCTTCTGCCGTGGTCAAAAACTCATCCACATACACCAATGGCAATTCCGGCAGGGCGGCCTGCAGCTCCGTTCCGAATGTGCGCACTTTGACGCACGCGCCCCCTTCCGTGCCGTCCAGTCGCAGCGGGAGACCCAACACGAGCGTACGAATGCGCAGCTGCTCGGCAAGTTGGGAGATACGCGCGACAGGATCGGAACGAGTTACATCAATACTCTCCACCGGGTGGGCGAGAATACCGCAGTCATCCGTGGCGGCAATGCCGATGCGAGCCGTGCCGTAATCAATACCAAGTGCAGGATGTTTTTCCATTGTTCATGAGAGTTGCGGCGGGAGCTGAGCGACGATTTGCTTAATGTGATCGGCATCCTCCTTACGAGCCACAAGCAAAGCATCCGGCGTATCGACGACGATGAGGTCGCTTACCCCGAGCAACGCCACCTGCTTGCCCGGAGCGGCGTACACGATGTTATCCACCGCCGTTTGCACCGCAAGCGCCGTGTTGGTTGCATTCCCCTGAGCATCCGCAGGCAAGCGTTTACCAAGGGATATCCACGAGCCGATGTCATCCCATTCAAAAGTCGCCTCAAAATTGAGGACGCGGTCGGCTTTCTCCATGAGGGCATAATCAATCGAAATGGGCGTGAGCCCCGGGAAATGGTCTGCGATGAAGTCGTGCGGGGTCGTACTTTTCGCCAGAGCGGCGGCAAAATCGGCGAGCTGCGGACAATGCGCTTCAAGCTGCGCCAGAACCGTGGGAACACTCCACACAAACATGCCCGCATTCCAGCAAAACTTGCCGGATTTCAAATAGCGCGCAGCCGTCGCGGCATCCGGCTTTTCACAAAAGCGTACCACGCTGTAGCAAGTGTGACTCAGATCGGCATCATGCCATTCCTCCGCTCGTTCAATGTAGCCGTAGCTCGGGCACGCCCACGTGGGGCGAATGCCGATGGTGATGAGAGCTCGCTCTCGTCCCGCAAGAGCAAGCGCATCCCGTGCCAGAGCTGCAAAAGCGCTATCATTGCCGATAAGTGCATCGCTCGGCATCACCAACATGCGCGCTTGGGGATCCTGAGCTGCAACCAATCCCACCCCGAGCGCCACAGCCGGCGCGGTATCCCGCCGCAGCGGCTCAGCCATAATGTGCGAGGGTTCTACCAGCCCGGACAGCTGACGCTGCACCTCCGCGAGCTGCGCAGCATTGGTGAGAATGAATATGTGTTCTGCCGATACGATAGAAGCCGCACGGCGCACAGCCTGCACCAACATGCTGCCCTGCCCGAAAAGGTCGAGCAACTGCTTGGGACGTTCTGCGCGGGAGAGCGGCCAAAACCGCGTACCGCTTCCTCCCGCCAGTATCAGAACGTAGTCAGAAGATGCCTCTTCCATGACTCACATGGAAAGAGCGAAAGCAAGCTTGGCCTGCACCCGCTCTGCAATGGATTCCACCTGCTTCGCCTGAACCGGCTTGTTCGTTTTGATCACCGCCAGAGCATCCCCACTGGTTTGATCGAGCGGCGCCACGATATTGTCAATGTTGATGCCTCCATCGGAAAGAGCCTGCCCGATGGTTGCAATGACTCCGGGTCGATCCTTGTAGCGCAGCACCAAGGTATTTCCGGGCAATGCAGCGTAAAGCTGGTTGAAACCGTCAATGCGGGAGACAACCGGCACCCCATCTACCACCATGCCCCGCACACTCGCCTTGTGCTGCTCGCCATCTTCTTCGGTAAAGAGATCCAGCGTGAGCGAGTCATCATAGAACTTATCATCCATGGGTTCACGCGCCTTGAAAGTGATGCCATGCTCCCGAAGAGAAGCCTCAGCCGCGGCCGGCATAAGCCCCTGCTCCGCCCCCGGCACTGCGCCTTGAAGAATCCACGGCGTAAACCACTTACGGAACGAGCGCAGGTTATTGTAGAAGGTACATTCGATGCGGCGAATCGGCTTGCAACCTGCCGCCTGGTAGCACAATTTGCCGAGCATGGCAGCCATGCGCAAATGCGCAGGATTCAGATCCGCAGGCATCTCCGCATTCACCACACAGCTCGTGTCTCCATCCGCAAAATAGGCGATCATTTCCGCGGCAGCGCGCACGGCCGCAGCCTTGTTGGCTTCCTTGGTATTAGCTCCCAGATGGGGCAAGATCACCTCTGCTACATCGGCGCTGGGCTGTTGGGCAGCCACGTCCTTAGGATGCACATCGGTGCAGTAGATGATCTTTTTACCACTTTCCTTCACAGCGCGCAGAGCATCCTCATCCACCACGCCGTAGCGTGCACAGTTCACCAGCATGGCTCCATCCTTCATCAGTCCCAGGAGCCGCGCATCCACCATGTTTCTCGTGCCGGGTCCACCGGGCACGTGAATCGAGACAATATCTGCCGTAGAAAAAATCTCTTCGAGTTCCGCCGGCGTGGCGCCAATATTCAGCGCTCGCTGCCGGGAGAGGAAATGGTCGTACCCGAGCACGGTACATTCAAAGCCCTGCAAGCGTTTTACAAGCATTCTTCCGATATTGCCGAGACCGAGGATCCCCACCGTTTTACGAGTGAGTTCACGACCCATGTACTGCTTCTTGTTCCACTCTCCGGCTCGTGTGGTCACATCTGCCGGCACCACATAGCGGTATGCCGCCAAGATCATGGCCACAACCTCCTCCGCCACGGCGTTGGCATTTGCCCCCGGCGTATTCATCACATCAATCCCCTTGGATCGAGCATACACATAGTCAATATTGTCATATCCGGCTCCGGCGCGTATGATGCATTTAAGCCCCGGCAAGGCATCAATGATCTCCGGCAGCACCTTCTCCGAACGTACAATGAGTCCGGCAGCGTCGCGATGCATCTTCACTTGCTCGCTCAGCGCTGTTGCATCGTCCTGTACGACTTCATAGCCCGCGGCGCCCAGAGCAGCGGCTGCGGCTTTATCCAATTTCGTTGGTATGAGTATTTTCATAAGTGGTCCTGGTTTGATTTTACTTTCGTTTGAGCAAGAAGAAGCGCTCGCACACATGCAGTGCCCGCTTGTTCAGATTGCGCGATGCACGAAAAGCGTTATAAGGTGTTTCCACGACAGACAATTCACCCAAGTCTTCCATGAAGTCGCGCAACTCCTCTTGCGGAACAAATCCCTCCGAATTATAAGAGAGCAAAATGAACCTAGCGGGGCAATTGGCGATGGTCTCAAAAACGGCCGTGCCCGCCAGCGATGCTTTGTTGAATACCGAACGATTCCAATCCGTCGGTATGCCCGATACCTCTGATATTTCTCGAGGCTCGCGGTAATCAGCCAACAAATTCAGCATAAAATAATTGGAACCGTAGGGATGCTGATTGTAGGGCGGATCCAAGTAAGCAAAATCAAGCATTGGCAGGTGAGCATGCAGATTCCTGGCATCTTGGCGGTAGATGTGATTGAGCGTTTCGAAGCGCGATAACACAGGCAACTGAAGCTGAATGTCCGCCATAATCCGGCTCAGGGCATTACGCCCAGTTCCGCCAAATTGACCTACTCCCAGCTTATTTTTATAGAAACCTTTGAACACACCTGATGTGTTGGTATGTACTGAGGCTTCATAGAGCAACGGAGCAATGAAAAAAGGCTTCATCCGCCCCGGCACCATCTCATCAATAAGTCTCCTTGCCGTATCGAGGTACATGGCATTGCGCCGCGTGTAAAAGACACGTTCCCCGGGCTGGATGCTGCCATCATCCAGCGGCGCGTACAAGCGTGCGATGAATCCGGGGCTCAACTCCTCTTCCACCCGCTTTTTCAATTCATGATACAAAACGTGCATGCGGTAGCTTTCCACATCCGACGGGTTCGCCAAATAGCACTCGCTGATGGTACGTGCGTACGGTTCCAAGTCGTTGCTGAAGAGCTCGGTCGCATGCGCCTTGAATGCGCGGGACACAATGCCGGATCCGGAAAAAAGGTCCAAGCAACTGATTTTGTTCTTTCCCAATTTTTCCTTGACATATTCGACGGCACTCAGGATATACCCAAGCAACGAGCGTTTGTTACCGAGACAAGTAATGATTTGCTGGGACAAATAGGCAGGGTTCTCCTTCATCGTAGTCCCCGCGACGAGTGGAGTTGCTTCCGCATCATTTGACTGCCCCATGCTCATGTCCACATTCTACGGCAAAATCATCGCTTTGAACAGGAAAATAAATGCCGCCATCGCCCACATCTGTCCCCCAAAAAAGCCCCCCGATAGGCAGTTAATGGCACATCGTGCAACACAATTCATTTACGATTTACGATTTACGATTTATTAATAATGTGCGCGTTGCGCAGATTTTTTCGAATCATTAATGTGTGCTGAGATCCCTTTAGAACCATCATGATGATGACCACTGGTTGTCACGATTTTTGATACGTATAGACATTGATATCAAACCATAAGAGCATTTTCTCTGTCGATTAACTTCTCTCAAATGCGTTTGCCCTGGGGAGGATGTGGGCTTGGGGGATTTTTTTGGGGAGAACAAATGCCTTCTATTGTTCTATTTCATGCACGAAGAGACCACTGCGCAATTTCGGCTCAAACCACGTGGACTTGGGCGGCATAATTTCCCCGCTGTCGGCCACTCGGAAGAGATCTGCCATGCTGACCGGATACAGAGCAAAAGCCACACCTTTCTCGCCCGCGCGCACCTCAAGCTCGTGCAACCCACGAATGCCGCCCACAAAATCGATGCGCGGACTGGTGCGTGGGTCCTCAATGCCCAAGACAGGCGCAAGCAGATTCTGTTGCAGGATGGAGCAATCGAGGCTATGAATGGGATGCTGCTCATCGAAGGTGCCGGGTTTAGCGGAAATCATGTACCAGCGACCACACAAGCACATGCCAAAACTGTGTTTGGCACGCGGGGATACAGGCCCAGCCTTGTCAGCGGGAACCACCTCAAAATTTTCCCCGACGAGTCGGATAAAATCCTCACAGCTGTGGCCATTCAGATCCGCCACCACGCGATTGTAATCCATGATAAACAAATCCTCATCGCAAAAGGTCACAGCCATCAAATAGTTAAATTCCTCATTCCCGGTATAGCCCCGGTGCTTCTCGCGACGGCGTGCCGAAACAGCCGCAGAGGAAGCTGTACGGTGATGCCCATCTGCTATGTAGAGCGCCGGCACCTCCTCAAATCCGCGGCGGATGGAGTCAATCACTGCGGGGTCATCCACCGGCCATAGAATGTGGGTTACGCCATCCTCGCTCGTGAAATCATACTCCGGTTTGTGAAACTTGATCCATTCCCGCACGGCAGAGCTTATGCCCTCATGCTTGCGGTAGGCCAAAAAGACCGGCTCCGTCTGGGCGCTGCAAACATCGAAATGATTGATGCGGTCCAGCTCCTTCTCCTTGCGGGTGAGCTCGTGTTTTTTGATGGTACCGTTGAGGTATTCATCTACGCTCGCGCAACCGACAATACCCGTCTGCACGCGACCCCACATGATCTGGCGATAGATGTAATAGCAGGGCATCGGATCACGCACTAAGAAGCCACGTCGTATGAACTCCTGCAAATTGTCACGACTCTTCATGTAGGTCATTTCATCATGGATTGCCTCTTCAGAGGTATCTATATCCGCGCGACAAATATGAAGAAAAGATGACACATTGCCCGCCGCCATACGGCAGGCTTCCTCGTGACTCATGACATCATACGGCAGGCTCGAAACCTGCTCCGCATACTGCTTAGGTGGGCGAAGGGCAGCAAAGGGACGAATGGTGGACATATTGGTAATAACAGGGTTATGGATGAATATTTTGTAAAATTATCTTTTCGGGGGTTGGTTCCTTGATGATAAAAGGGCGACCATTCCCACGCGGTTGGAAAAGGTCGTCCCACTGCACCTTATTTTTGTCGAACGTCACATTCTCTGCGGATCGAATGGAGAGAAGCGGCACGTGATGCGTGAGGAATGTGTTTCCTCTAATCAGGATATTGCGGTGATAACGCTGCTTCTGGTTTCCGATGTCACGCACTTCCGGACAAATGGCAATGACAGCATCCGTAAATTGATAGGAAGCGGTGAGATTGTGGTCGAAGAGATTTCCGATAATTTTCACATCACTGCACGCCCCGCTCTCGTACCAGCCCTGCGCATCCCCTGCCAATAAAATAGCGCTTCCGTGTGAGCGCACGAACTTATTGCCCTTCACCAAGACCGACTTCGGCGTGGTGAACAGAGCTCCGCGAGCGCGATTGTAGCGCACGGTATTGCTGATGAACTCCACGGAGGGATACCAGTCTGCATTTTCCACAGCATCCCCCTCTCCTATTCCCGCCGGCACAGGCTCTTCAAACGTTAATCTCACATGCCGTTCATCAAGCATCTCCGCTTTCTTGACGCGGCCCAATTCAGGTATGTTTTCCAAGGTCTTCCCGCGAATAAACTGAACGCGCTCACCATCCATAAACACCTCAAATCCTACAGATTGGTGGTGCATGTACTTTGCAATAACGCACGTAGGGCTCTCCAGCTTTTCGATGCCTAAACACGTACTGTGCACGTTGATAGCGTCATCCATCATCCCTTCGTAGAGAGCGCCCTCCACGTGGATAAGCCCGCGGCAGTTGGAGAAATGGGTAGCATCCGCTGAGGTGGTGCAGTACCGTCCGGTTGCACGCACACAACCGCCTCCACGAATCGTGATATTCTTACTGCGTTGCGCCAGCAGACCCATCCCCTGGCTATCGGAGATGACGACGTTATCGAGCGAGGTATTGGTGGCACGGTAAAGAAGGATGGCCGGGTGCGGACGGAAACCGTTTCTCAGGACGAGGATTTGACCACGTTTCAACCCCATCCGATTGGCATCCTTATTGAAACGCACCTCATTTCTGCTCAGCTGCTCGGCCTGATCTGTCCATCCTAAGTCTCCTCCGCCCTCCATGGGGACCATCGGCCCCTTCGCCTCAAAAGGCAGCGCCATACCAACGCCCTCCTCTCCATCTTCCCGCAATATGCGAAAACGCCCGTTTTCCACCTTCCATTGAAACAATTTTGAAGAAATCGCCAGCGTTGTCTTACCACCCGCTATCTCACTAATCTTGCCCTCCACAACCCATGGCGCCGCATAACGAATTGTCATATTGCGCAATGTCACTCCACTGCTATCCTGGACGAGTACAGGCTGCATCTTTCCATGAAACACAAAGATGCTTCCCTTCCCATCCAGCGTCACATTCTTTTTCTTTACGAAAGGAAGACCCACCGGAATATCACGCTGCTGGTCGTGATTGGACACATGGAAGTTCATCTTGGGAGACGTAGCGGGGAAAAAATGGTACACCCGTTTGGGCAGGGAAATAGAGCTTCCCTCCGCAGCCTCGTTGATTCGATCGCGCAGCTGCAGTCCATCATCCTGCGGTACAGCGGAAACGTCTCCGTTCACAACGCACGCCATCATCCCCATCGTTAAAAAAAATCGCGATGCTATATTCATTGTTGTGCCGTGGTGTACAGGGTCAGCAGAGCAGTCGCCAAATCCTGTGTATCGTAATAATTTGAGGCCGCCAATCGCTCTCCCTGAGCGCGCAGATAAGCGTTTAATTTTTCAATGATGGGAAGGTAGCGATGTTCGTAAACACTGATGACCTCTTGTTCACGAAGGGGAAGTGACGGCAACAACTGCGCCCAGGAACGCAGATCGCGCGAAAGACTCACGATAATCGGCACAGCCGCCTGAGCAGACGCCTCATCCGACACCCGAGCCAAGGTGTTGCACAGCTTGCCCAAGATAACGATGCCGGCGCGAATATGCACCTCTTCCGGAGGAAGGGATGCTGACACCCCGCTCTCTACGGCTGGTGACGCTTCGTCCCCCTGCGTCACTGCAGCCGTCACCATAGTCACCGCAACGATCAATAAAAGTTTCATGTCTCAAGTAATGAACACAATATGCTAAAAGAACGAAAGAAGGGAATCGACTCGTAGCACCTCATCCGCTGCAAACGATAAATGGACTCATACACACGCCCCCACGCTGTACGCATCGATTTCTCATATTTGCGGCTAATCTCGGCAGCCACATCCGGCGGCAATTGGGCAATACGACCGATCTCACGGCGCGACTCACCCACACGCAGCAACAAAGCCTGCATCGCAGCGCTCTCTGCATCGGCGCTTTTCTTGTCTTTTACCCGCACCATGACCCTGTTCAAATCTTCCCCAAGCTTCACGTAGCGAGCAAACACAGCATCGGTCTCCTCCGGTATTTCCGCCGCCTGCATCAGCTGAGGTAACGAAGCCATCATACCGATAATCAGCGCAGACATCGTACGCCGACACTGTCGGATACCCATGGAAATCGACCAGCTCACTCTTCTTCGTCCTCCTCGTCCGTGTCCTCCTCTTCTTCCCGAGAGTCTTCCGTTTCATCCTCCTCTCCATCAGGATCATCATCATCTGGTTCAACCTGCTCATCGCTTACAACAACATCCTTATCGCTGACTTTCGAATCCTTGGATTGATCTTCGTCCTCCTGTGTCGGATTATGGCTGTCAAACTCCATCTCCAGCCGCTCCAGTTGCTGTTCCATCGAATTCAGTGTACTCTCAATCGTACGTGTATTTCTCGTGATGAGGCTATCATTTTTGGAGGCAAAGCGTACGCGTTCTCGTAAATCAGCACGCAAAGCCTGTATCTGCTCATTGAGTTTATCGCGCTCGGTCTGATCCATATAGGGAACCTGAAGATTCAGAGCATCTGAGAGCTCGCCACTTCTGCTGTTGAGCAAACTCTCTGCCTCCGCTAACCGTCCCTTCTGCATCTCGCTACAGATCATATCCACTTTTTCCCAGAAAGCGGTGAGAATCTTTTCTGTTGCTCCCTGCTTATCGGCCTGCTCTCTGTCGAAAGACTTCGAGACCATGAGCGCTGTGGTACACGCCTTATCCATCATAAGCAAATTATTCGGGACTGGAACAAACAACTGCCTGTCGATGTCTTTGCCGGCGGCCTCCATACTATGCTCCATTTTTTCCATACCACGCGCATCCATTTGCTCAGCCTTTTGAAGGGCAACGGCATTGAGTTTCTCTCTCGCCTTGGAAAGCTTGTTCTTAATGTGGTTCCACTTTTTGCTGAGCTTGGCGAGCGCTTCTGCCGCACTCTGCTTCGTCTTGGCGTAATCTTCAATCCCCTGGTAGGCCTCCCGAGCCTTCATAAAAAGGTTAATACCGTCCACCTGCTGCGCATCCGTGCTGCCGTGCAAGATGCGAGTTGCATCTTTGAGCACTCTTTTTCCGTCCTCAACATACTTCATGCGCTGATCCTGCGGCACTATGCTGAAAACGAATTCGCTTCCAAGTTTCGCAGCACGCTCTTCGACCAGTTTCTGCTGCTCTACGGAGAGTTTTTCGACACTTTGCATGCGCTCATCCAACACCTTCGAGACCCTGTCATAAATACGAGAGAGGGACTGAGGGGGAGATTCCATTGTCTTGTACCGCTGCTCCAATTCATCCATTTTCCTCTTCAAGGATTGACATCGCGCGCGGCATCCGGAAAGTTCATCTGCATCCGTGCCCCCCTTCGAGGCAGACTCGTCCAAAACCTCCGAATCAGTCGCATCCCCCCCTGTCGGGGTATCCTCTGCATATATCAAAGCGCCAACGCAAAACGCCACAAGCACCAAATTGAACGTGATCTTCATAATCCTTCGGACTCTATACTAGCATATTCCCTCTCTTTTGGCAAACACCAAAATTATTGAATACCCGCAATCACCTCCGTCCCAAGAAAAGCGACTCATTTACGATTTGGAAAGCTCGCGCGCGTTGTACTTAAAAGACCGGCTCTACATTTCAGTAGAGCCGGTCTTAGTTTTTTCAAAGTAGTAAATCAGGAGAGAGTAATAAAAATAACCGCAGACACGCCTTACTCCTTCGGAGCCGGCATCTTGCCTGTCGTGAAATACTGCTCGATTTCCTCCAGCGTGCGCCCCTTCGTCTCCGGAAGGAAGAAAGCCGCCGTGATGAAGTAGATCACCGTGAAACCGGCCAGTGTGAAGAATACGCTGGAATATCCAAGCGCACCTACCCACGGCAGGAAGGTTCCTGCAATCGTAGTCGATACGCCTTGGTTAATCAACAGAGCAATGGCCATCCCGTTGGCGCGAATGCGCGTGGGCATGAGCTCCGAAAGAGCAAGCCATACGCACACGCCCGGTCCCGCCGCGTAAAACGAAATGAACACCACAAAGAACGCTGTGACCAGCCAGCCGGTCAGTGGAGCGGGCTTCATTCCCACCTCAGCGCGGGTGATGCTGAGTTCCTGCAGTGAGCCCGGCTTCGGGTATTCCTGCCAGAAGAACATGTTGTCCAAGAAAGTGGGTTTCGGCACAAAGGAGGGGGCAATAATCACTCGATCGCCATTGCGCTCCAGCTCCAGCAGCGCCTTCACGACCTCCTCGGGGGACAAGCCACCGGCGATCTGAGGGCGCGTCTTTTCATCACGCACCTTGTCAGACAGCTGGTAGGTCTTCGTCTTCTCGATAGACTCCTTCTTGAGATCCTCGAGGAAAGCAGCCTGAGCAGCAGCAACGTCCACGGCCTCCATGGCATTGTCCTGGTACGTTTCCGTGGGCAGGGCATTCTTTACGAAATCAAGCTTCGTTTGACGGTCAAACTTCTCAGCCACGACTTGGTTCGAAGAGCTGCCCTGCTTATAAGTGACGATGAGCTGCACTCCCGGAGCCACACTCCCACCCTGCATCAGCTCAGGATGCTGAGCCGCCACCGTCTTCACAGCATCATCCACGGAGAGTTTCACGTATGCGTTTGTTCCGTCATGTTTGGCAACAAGTTGGTTGACGTAATCGGTCACATCCACGCGCTGATCCTCTACGGAGAGGAACATGGCGCCCACACCAGCCAGGCCGGCGATGATGCCCAACGTGCCAACCTTCAGCAGGAAGGTACGCCCTTTCTTGTCCACCAGCGACACCGCCACAATCGTCATGAGCATGTTCACGACCTTGATGGCCATGTCCGCTATGTTGGCGCTCTCGCCTTGCAGCCCGGCCTGCTGGAAAATTTTCACGGAGTAGTTGAGCACGGAATTGATTCCCGTAGCTTGCGTACACGCCAGCACAATAACCGCCAGGATGAAGGGAATCACGTATTTGCGCTGCAGCAGGGTGTCCCCCACCGACGCAGCAGCTATGGCCTTCTTCTCTGCCTCTGCCGCGGCATCCGCCTCTTTCATCTCCGCCAATATCTCCCTAGCGGCCTCCTCGCCATTGTTTGCGGCCAGAGCGAGAAGAGCCTCGTTCTCCCTACCTCGGCGATAGAGCCAACGCGGGGATTCCTTGAGGCGGAAAGAACCGAAGAAGAGGATGAGACCCGGAATCGCCGAGCACCAGAAAATCATCTGCCAGGCCAGCTTCTTCATATCATCCGGCACGGTCACATCGGTCGCCGCTCCCACGAACTCCGTGGTCACGTAGCCCACCACTGCCGCAAACACCAATCCTACCGTGAGCAAGAATTGGAACATACCCGTACCCTTGCCACGCGAGCCGGCATCCAAACACTCCGCCAAGTACATGGGCACGACTACGCCCACCAGACCGGCTGATGCGCCCTGCAAAATGCGCCCGCCCATGAGGACGCCAAAGAACCCGTCCGAGAAGCAGATGATGGGGATACTCAGCGTGAAGAGAAAAGCGGAGAGGATGATCACCTTCTTGCGTCCCAGCCACTCCGCCATCATCCCGGCAAACAGGGAGGAAAGAACCGAACCGAACAACACGGCCGCCACCACCATGGATATCTGCGAGGGAGTATAGGAAGACGTCTCTTCAATGTACGGAACCGCGGCTGCTATCACGCCAACATCAATGCCATACAACAATCCTCCCAAACCTGCCATCACCATGAGGTAGCGCGCGTACCTCCTCACGGAGTCCGACACCGGTGTTTCAGTCAAACTGGTACTCATAACGCTCGCATTATAACACCTCCACCCACCAACGCAAGAAAAAACGCAGCGAACAAACGCATTTGGGATCACACCCAGGGCAAACGCATTAGAAAATGCGTTTGCCACGTACGAGGTACGATTTGGAAAGCCCGCGCGCGTCGCGCGAAAGAAAGTGGTGTATCTCGCATTCCACACGCGAAGAAATGGGTTGAATGAGCTCGGAGAAAATTTTAATGGGACACGTGTGATCTTCGACTTAAAATCCAAAAAATATTGAAAGAAGAGTGAGGACGTTCTCGTACTTTACTACGGCATGGACACGTGGAAAGCGATTCTACTCTCGGCTGTTTCTTGCTTCGGTATGCTCAATGCTCAAGAACAGAGTCCCTATACTCCCAATCCGGACTGGGAAAACCCGCAACATCTCTCTGAGGGGCGCGAGGAAGCTCGTGCATTTTTTGAACCCTTCGCGAACCGGGAAGAGGCCCTGCAGGGCAAACGTGAAAACTCGTCGCGCTGGATGTCGTTGAATGGCATATGGAAATTTCACTGGGTACCCAAGCCCGATGAACGTCCGGTGGATTTCTACAAACCTGAGTACGACGTGAGTTCGTGGGCCGATATCGACGTGCCGAGCAACTGGCAGATGCGCGGATACGGCACGCCCATCTACAGCAACCAACCCTATACCATGGTACGCGACTGGCCGCGCGTGATGACCCCTCCGCGCAACGATGTAGAGAAATCCTACACAACCCCGAAGACAGAACCAAACGCCGTGGGATCCTATCGTCGAGAGGTGACCATCCCTGAAGCATGGGACGGTATGCGCGTGTTCATACGCTTTGACGGAGTAGATTCGTTCTTTTACCTGTTTGTGAATGGCCACAGAGTGGGTTTTTCGAAGGACAGCCGCACCGCTGCCGTTTTTGACATCACCCCTTATGTGAAGAAGGGAGCAAATATCATTGCCGCAGAAGTATACCGCTACAGCGATGGTTCCTATCTGGAATGCCAGGATATGTGGCGGCTTTCCGGCATCTTCCGCGATGTCAGCTTGATTGCAACGCCCCACGTACTCGTCCGTGATTTCTTTGTCCACACCAATTTCAACAAGCGCCCGGATGGCTCCACAGACTACACTGAAAGTGATCTGCGTGTGGAAGTGGAGGTAAGCAACCGCACTGCAAAAGAGCAACCTTACGAAGTGGAAGCCGAGCTGCTCACCCGCGATGGCTCCTCTCGTGTAGCCGCTCTGAGTTCCATTCGTGGGCGAGTGCAACCTGGGCAAAATGCGACCAAAGAGCTCACCGCCCACGTGAGTTCTCCTGCTCTGTGGAGCGCGGAGAAGCCGAATCTGTACAGACTAGTAATGTATCTGAAGGATGCCAACGGTCGTGTTTCGGAAACAGTTTCGCGACTCATCGGATTCCGTGAGGTGAAACTGGAGAACGGACGCTTCCTCGTCAACGGTATGCCGGTAAAACTCAAAGGCGTAAACCGTCACGAAAGTCAACATGCCAACGGTCACACCGTAACCCGGGAAGAATGCCGCACCGAGTTGCTGCTCATGAAACGCGGCAATATCAACCATATACGCAACTCGCACTACCCGCAGCCTTCTTTCTTCTACGAAATGTGTGACGAATTGGGTATCTATGTATGCGACGAGGCCAACATCGAATCTCATGGCTACTACTACGGAGAGCTCTCTCTCTCCCACCCCAAGGAATGGGAGGCTCAACACGTATGGCGCAACAAAAATATGGTTGAACAGAGCAAGAACAATCCCTGCGTGATCATGTGGTCCTACGGCAATGAGGCGGGGCCCGGCAGAAACTTTGAGGCCGTGCGCGACTGGATTAAATCTCGCGATACATCCCGCCCCACTCAATATGAACGCAACAATGAACTGGCCGATCTGTGTTCCAACCAGTACCCGAGCGTCAACTGGATGCGCGAAACAGCTGCCAGAAAACTCAGCAAACCTTGGTACGTCTCCGAGTATGCTCACATTTTGTGCAACTCCATGGGTAACCTAAAAGATTATTGGGACGCTATCGATACGAGCGACTCGATCATCGGCGGAGGCATTTGGGAGTGGATTCACCAGAGTTACGACCAGGAAATCACCACGCCGGATGGCAAAAAGATCATCCGCCAAAGCTATGGCGGCGACCGAGGCGAAGAACCCAACGATGGCATTTTCTGCATGAAGGGCGTTATTTACAGCGATCGCACACCTTCTCCCGTGTACGATGAAATCCGCAAAGTTCAGCAGAATATGGACTGCCGCCTCATGGGCATCACGTCCACTCAGGAAGGTAAGGGGCTGAAATTCGCCATCAAAAACAAGCATCTCTTCACGAACCTGAACGAGTACGATGCTCGCTGGGAAATTACCGAAGAAGGGAATCATGTGCTTGCTCAGGGCAATTTCCGACTGGATGCAGCGCCGCTGGAGACCAAGATATGGGAGCTGCCAGCCGGATCCATCCCCGCAAACCAATTCAAACCAAACCGTAAATATTTCGCTAACATCAGCTTCTGCTTGCCCGGGGATACTGAGTGGGCGGAAAAAGGTTACATCGTTGCCACGGAGCAGATTGCCCTGCCTGATGACTTCACCGGCTACTCCAGTAAATCCCGCATTATGCCCTTGGAGACCAATCAGGGGCTGGAAGTGCGCAACCGCAATTCGGAAGTCCTCATCTTGGGCAAAAACTTCTCCCTCTGTGTCGACAAGGTAACGGGAGGACTCAAGAACTATATCGTCAACGGTCACGAGCTCATCGGCGATAAAGCTACGCTGCACCTTAACTCCTTCCGCGCCCCGCTCGCCAACGATAAATGGGTCATGAACCAATGGCTTCAGAATGGCATGCGCAACATGCACCATTCTGCCTCACCTATGCTCATTGAGCGCCTCAAGGATGGTGTGGTTCGTATCTCCTGCGATGTAACAAGCCGCGGTCAGCGCAAGGAAACTCTGGACAGTTTCATGTACGACCACGGGAAGTTCACACCGGATGATAATGGCCCCATCACCGAGAAAGATTTCAGCTACTCCACTCAAATCGTGTACACGATTCTCCCCAATGGTTACGTCAATGTGCAAGCCGGTGTACTTCCCAAGGCAGACAAAGTAGTTCTGCCGCGCTTGGGCTACACACTCAAACTGCCGGAAAAGTACAACAAGGTGCTCTGGTATGGTCGCGGGCCGGGAGAGAATTATCCGGATCGAAAGAGCGGCTCACCCATCGGCATATACTCGCGCTCCGTTGCCGATATGGTGGAGAAGTACCCCCTGCCCATGGAAATGGGGAATCGTATGGACACCCGCTGGGTAGCCGTCACGGATGGTCATGGCGTGGGACTCCTCGTTTCCTCCTCTGAAGGAGAAGCTATCAACTTCTCAGCCCTACCCTACACAGCTCAGGCTCTTTTTGCGGCTTCTCACCCCGAGGAACTGAAGCCGGCAGGCGCCACTGTGCTGAGCATTGATACCCTGACACTCGGACTGGGCGGCGCCTCCTGCGGTCCACGTCCCCTTGACCGCGATATTCCGCTTGCTGCACCCACCTCCTTCTCGTTCTCCCTGCTACCCATCATGCCGGATGATGATCCGGTAGACGTGGGGCGCAGATCACTGCCACTCGCAGGAGCCGTCACCGTCTCTCGCGATGAACTCGGTTACGTACGCGCCCACTGCGATACTAAAGATGCTCGCATCAACATGATATTGGCGGACGGTACAGCCACCGTATACACCCAGCCTTTCCTGCAGCGCGAGGAAGGTACGATCCGTGCCTACGCCTCAATGGATGGTTGCCTTGATTCTGCCACAACCTGGCAGCACTTCGAGGCATGGCGTCCCAGCAACCTGCTGCGCATTGTTTCCTGCTCTTCCACCTCCGGTTACTCCGAATCTCCCTGGCACCTCATTGATGGACGCAGTGATACTATTTGGCACAGCCAGTGGCACGGCCAGCCCGTTCCTTACCCCCACGAGGTCGTCATCGACTTGGGGGTAAATTCCGAGCTGAGGGGATTCACCATCACCCCGCGCCAAGCACGCAGCTCGTCGCGCGTGCGGAAAATTGCCTTCTTCCTCTCCATGGATGGTCAGAATTGGTCGGAGCAGCCCGCCTGCACACTGGAAATGGATGACAGCGACCACGAGCAGAGCGTTATCATGCCGGACATGCAGACAGCACGTTTTGTGAAGCTGGTATGCCTGGAACCCATGGTGCCCGGCGAGCCATACGCCGCATTGGCTGAGTTTGTGCCTCTCGTCACCAAAGTGATGGGAGAATACCCGCCCCACGCCTATTTTTCGGTGAACTACGTGAGTTCCGAGTTACCCGGCATTGGTCAAGCGATCCATGTGCTGGATGGCAACGAGGAAACATTCTGGCACTCCATGAAGGGGGTAACCGTGGCAAGTTTCCCGCACGATATCCGCTTGGATCTCGGCGGCGAACGCACCATCAAAGGCATGGTCTACCGAGCAGCTCCTGTCCAAGATGCTCGCATCAAGGACTACGAAATCTATGTGAGCCAAGATGGCACCAACTGGGGAGAACCAGTGGCTCGCGGATCTTTTGCAAACCACACGGATCAGCAACAGGCTCTCTTCTTCTCCCCTGCTAAGGCTCGCTTCGTGCGTCTCGTAGCTCTTAATTCCCACAGTGGGGGCGACTACGCTGCCATTTCCGAACTGGATGTCCTGGCAACTGACGAACCGGGGCAAACGCATTAGGAAATGCGTTTGCCTATGTACGAGGTACGATGTACGATGTACGATTTGGGAAATTCCCGCGCCTTCGCGCGAACTTAGCGAAGCAAGTATGGGGACTGAATCGTGAAAGCGACCATCGGACGTGGTTAGAAAGGGGCGGGGGCGCCTAGCGGCGCCTATGTACGATGTACGATGTACGAAGTCAACTATAATTTTGAGACGGGGTAAATTTTTATTTTTGCTTAATCCATCAGAGCAATGCGGAGCTT